>CAZONM010000481.1:0-4071 GCA_964580865.1 uncultured Myxococcales bacterium
ATCACGACAAGAACCTCGGTCTTGGGGCCGCATGGCACGGCCGCAAACGGCGCCGTCGGCGCGGGCGCGACCGGCGGGGCCAGCACCATGGCGCCGCTTGGCGGCGGCAGCTCCCGCGGCGGCGCGAGCGCCGCGTCGGGTTGCACGTCGACGACGCGGGCGCTCCCGGAGGATGCGTCGTGCAGCCACGTGGTGGCGCCGCAGGCCGCACACACGAGCCCCGCTCGCCCGGGCTGCACCACCGCGCTGGTGGCGCCCACCAAAGTGCGACACGTGGGGCACTGGAAGATCAGCGGGCTCATCCGCTGCCGCCCTTGGCGAGCGCCGCGGGATCGCGCGTCTCGATGCGCTCCCCGTCGACGACGAAGTGGACGGGCAGGGTGGCCGAGTCCCCCTGCTCATCGAAGCGGATGAGGCCGGTGACGCCGGGGAAGTCGGTGATGCCCGAGAGCGCCTGGCGCAGCGACTCGCGCGTGCGCACCGCCGGCCGCGCAGCGTCGCCCGTGAGCAGCGCCTGCACGATGGCCGCGCCGTCGTGCGCCTGGGCCTCGATGAGCTGGGGCTTGCTGTGATGCACGTCGGCGAAGGCGCCGACGAACTTCTGCACGCGCGGCGTGCCGTCGGCGGGGTTGAAGCCGTCGACGAAGACGGCGCCGTCGATCTGCCGCCCGAGCCGCTTGGTCAGCTCGGGGTCGTTCCACATCGACACGCCCAGGAGCTGCACCGGGCGCACGGAGTTGTTGCCCGTGGTCTTGCGGTAGTTCTCGACGGTGCGGTGGTCCTTGGTGAGGAGCACGTCCTCTGCCACCAGCGCAGGCACGATGTAGCTGACGGTGCGGTAGCTGTCGGGCACGAACAGCGCCTCGAAGTCGACGATGGGCTTGGCCAGGTCACCGCAGCCCTCGAGCGCCTTCTTGCGGCGGTAGTCGTTGGTGACCTGCTGCGCCTCGGCGCGACATTCGGCGACCTCGGAGGAGCTCGCGATGCCGCGGCCCACCAGCGACTTCGCCTCGGCCGTGAAGGTCGTCTGGTCGTGCGCGTACGCCTCGACGGCGGTGACCTCGGCCTCGCGCTTCTCGAGCTCGTCCCACAGCTCGTTCATCAGCTCTACGCCGAAAGGATCCTTCGGGTACATGATGCCGAAGCGCTTCATGCCCATGCCCTCGACGGTGAGGCGCACCAGGGCCTCGGCCTGCTTCTTCGCGGTCAGCGCCAGGCGGAAGGTCCACGGTCCAGACTCGGGCACGCCGTCGCGGCGCGACAGCGAGATGAGCGGCACGCCGCCGTCCTCGGCGGCCAGCGCCGCCGGCAGCGACGTATCGAGCAGCACGTCGCCGAGGATGGCGATGACGTGATCGTTGGCCACCAGCTCCTCCACCAGGCGGCGCGTGCGCACCGGATCGCCCGCGGTGTCCTTCACCACCAGCTTGAGGCCGCCGGGCATGGCCAGGGTGCCCTCGAGGCTCGGCTCCTTGTCCTTCGACCTGGGCGCCGGCTCCGGCGGTGGGACGACGGCGTCGCCGGTGGCGGGATCGAGCTGCGGCTCGGGCGGCGGCGCCTCGCGCTTTGGGCTGGCGCCGAAGCCGAGCTGGATGGCCGTGAGCGCGCGCTTGCCATACGCCGCGTACTTGCCCGAGAGCGGCAACAGCACGCCTACCGCCTTGGCGTCGACCTGCACGCGCGCCTGCAGCGCGGTCTGCAACGCGCGCGCGTCGGGGGCATAGCGGCCCTTCGGGTAGCGCGTGAGGTAGCGCGTCGCCATGTCGTTAGCGGCGCTGTGCTCGCGCAGGTGCACGTGCACGCGCGCCAGCTTCATGGTGACCAGCTCGTCGAGGAAGGTGCCTTGCCTGGCCTCGGTCTCGAGGAGCAGGCGCAGGTCGCCGGGCGCGATGCCGCTGTCGACGGCGAGGAGCATGCGCCGCTCGAGGTCCGCGCGATCGCCGCCGCCGCCGTCATGGGCATGGCCGAGGTAGCGCAGCGCCTCGGCGCCGTGGCCCTGGGCGCCGAGCTGCTCGCCGAGCTTGGCCGCGGCCGCCGCGCGCTCCTCCTCGGGCATCTTGTCGACCAGGCTCTTGAGCGTGGGTGCCGCGCTCTTGGTGTCGCCTTGCTGCAATTGCGCCAGCGCCAGCAGGTAGCGCGCCTCGTCGGCCACGGGCGTGGTGGGGTCTTGCAGCAGCAGCTTCTCCACGGCGGCCTGCGCGCCGGGGGCGTCGCCGGCGTCGAGCAGCAGCCGCGCCAGGCCCACCGACGCGGGGCCGAACGAGGTGGTGTCGGCCAGCTCCGTCGTCACCTTGGCGAACGACGTGCGCGCCACGCTGTCCTCGTGGGCCAAGGCGGCGGCGTTGGCCGTGTCCACCAGGAAGCGGGCGTAGTCCTCTGCCGGCATGGTGCGCCCATCGACGGTGACGGTGCGCGTGGTGCCCTGCGCCGTGGAGGTCGTGCACGAGAGCAGCAGCGCGAAGAGGCAAGGGAGCGAGCGCATGAGGGGCATCCGTTCGGGCGTCGCCCGGTGTTGGTGGCGCCGCAGCAAAACGCGCGCGCCGCCGGCGACGTTCCGACTCTCGACGAGGTGGCCCCGGTGTGCAAGGCCGAGCGCGCCGGTGTAGGAGAAGGTCGCACTTGCATCGCGCAGATCATTCGAGAAGGGTGCGCCCATGAGCGGCGCCTTCCGCCCCGTGCCGCGCACGGGCGTCATCTTCGTCACCAGCGAGGCCGAGCGGCGCGGGTACCGCGCGTCGGACCCGAGCTGGTGCAACCTGGGGCAGGGCCAGCCCGAGACCGGGCCCTTGCCCGGCGCGCCGCCGCGCCTGCCGGCGCTGGCCATCCCCGACGATGCCTACGAGTACGCGCCCGTGGCCGGGCTGTGGGAGCTGCGCGCCGCCGTGGCCGACGCCTACAACCGCCGCTTCCGCCGCGGCCTGCCCTCGCAGTACAGCGCCGAGAACGTCGCCATCTGCGGCGGCGGGCGGCTCGCGTTGGCGCGCGCCGCCACGGCGCTCGGCGAGGTCAACCTCGGGCACTTCTTGCCCGACTACACGGCGTACGAAGAGCTGCTCAGCGTCTTTCGCCTGTTCACGCCCATCCCCATCCTGCTCGAGGCCGAGCGCCGCTACCACTTCTCCGTCGAGGAGCTGCGCAAGGAGATCCTCGGCCGCGGCCTGTCGGCGCTGTTGCTGTCGAACCCGTGCAACCCCACGGGGCGCACTTTGCTCGGCGCCGAGCTGGCCGCGTGGGTGGCCACGTGCCGCTCGCTCGACTGCGCGCTCCTCATCGACGAGTTCTACTCGCACTACGTGTGGGCGCAGACCGACGGCGTCACCAAGCCCATCGTGTCGGCCGCCGAGTTCGTCGACGACGTGGAGCGCGACCCGGTGGTCATCTTCGACGGGCTCACCAAGAACTGGCGCTACCCGGGCCTGCGCATCTCGTGGACGCTGGGGCCCAAGCACGTGATCGAGGCCGTGTCGTCGGCGGGCTCGTTCCTCGACGGCGGCGGCTCGCGCCCCGCGCAGCAGGCCGCGGTGGGGCTGTTGGCTGACGACGTCATCGACGCCGAGACCGGCGCTATCCGCCGCGCCTTCGTCAAGAAGCGCGACTTCATGGTGAGCGCCCTGCAGGAGCTCGGAGTGCGCATCGACGCGGTGCCGCAGGGCGGCTTCTACGTGTGGGGCGCCGTCGACGGCCTGGGGCCGGGCTTCGACACCGGCATGGAGCTGTTCCGGCACGCGCTCGAGCGCAAGGTCATCACGGTGCCGGGCGCGTTCTTCGACATCAACCCCGGCCACCGACGAACGGGCCGCGCCTCGCGCTTCGAGCGGCACGTGCGCTTCTCGTTCGGGCCGCGGCTCGAGGTGCTCGAGGAGGCCGTGCGGCGCTTGCGGCGCATGGTCAGGGGCGAGCCGGAGCCCACGTGAGCGCGCGAGCGGCGACGCTACCGGTGATGGTGCTGCTCGCGGCCTCGTGCGCCGAGCACGAGCGCATCGTGCGCTGGGAGGATGTGGAGCCCACGCGCGCGCCGGCCTCGAGATCGGAAGAGCACACGTCTGAACTCCAGTCACAACGTGATATCTC
>CAZONM010000482.1:0-4069 GCA_964580865.1 uncultured Myxococcales bacterium
GGTGTCGCTGTCGGGGCCGCTGTCCGCGCTGCCGACGGCCCCGCCGCCGCGCACACCGTCCGTCGCCGAGCTCGTGGCGCCGCTGCCTGCGCCGGTCACCATGGCGTCGGATCTGCCCACCATGCCGAACGCCATCCGTCCCCTCGCCAGCGACGAGGCGACGGAGCGCATGGAGAGCGCGCCGCGCGCGCCGCGCGCGCCGGAGCGCCCGGCCGACGCGCTCCTCGAGGGCGGCCTCGAGGGCACGGCGGGCCCGGCGCTCTTGATGGGCGTGTTCGCGCAAGAGCTCACGGGGCGCCTGACGGTGAAGGACGGCCCGGCGGCCGCCACCTTGTACTTCTATCGCGGCGAGCCCGTGTGGGCCGACGACCCGCAGGGCGACGTCGGCCTGCATCGCCGCCTGGTGCAGCGTGGTCGCCTCAAGCCGAACCAAGCCCTCGATCGCGTGCCGCAGGGCCAGCTCCTCGGCTCGTTGGTGCAAAAGGGCATCCTCTCGGGCCAGCAGATGCACGAGTTCATGCGCGAGCTCGTGCGCGACGTCGTGATCGCATTGGCGAACGCGGCCAGCGGCGCCTACCGCTTCGACGAAGACCGCAAGTTCCTCGAGGTGGCGCCGCTGTTGAAGGTGAACCCCTTTGGGCTCATCCTCGAGTCGCGCCGCAAGTCCATGGCGCCCGCCGAGCTGCTCACCCTGAGCAACGAGATCGCCGAGCAGTACGTGCTGCCGCAGCCGGGGCTCGTCAGCGCCGCCGACAAGATCGCGCCCTTCGTGCGCGGCGCGCGCCTGGGCCGCATCGTCGACGGCTCGCGCACCACGCGCCAGCTGCTCGAGGCCACCAGCCTCGACGCGTTCATGGGCACGCTGGTGCTGATGACCTTGCGCGACGCGCGGCTCATCACCTTCGACAGCGCGCCCCACTTGCCTGCCGAGGGCGGCGTGACCCTCAACGACGCCGCGCTCTCCGACGAGCCGCGCGAGATCACGCTGGTCGACGCCGAGCTGCCGCCGCTGCCCGAGGGGTCCTCGGAGGAGGCGGCGGCGCGCGAGGAGATCTTCGCGCTCTACATGCGCCTCAAACCCCTGACCCTGCCGCGCGACGTGCTGGGGGTCCCGATCAGCGCCAGCATCGACGAGGTGGAGCACGCGTATCAGCTGCGCTTGCGCGAGCTCGACCCCCGCCGCATCCCCGAGGGTTCGGCGCGCCAGCTCTTGGCGGCGCGCGTGGAGGAGCTGACGCACAAGGTCACCAGTGCGTATCAGGCCGTGCGGCTGCAGCTCGGCGCCTCCGAGGTCTCGGGGCAGGTGCCGGTGACGCGCAAGCGCAACCCGTTCTGACGCGCGCCTTGACGCGGGGCGTAGCGGCGCCGAATTGGGGATAGCCGTCCGCCGATTCGCGACCTATAGAGGGTGGCGAAGCGGTCGCTCTCACGGGCGCCGCGAAGATCCGGGGGGATCAACATGTTCGGAAATTACGTTCCAACCAGCGTCGGCGCCGGAGCGCGAAATCGCGGCGCTGCAACCCAAGACAGGATCGTCGAGCGGGCGGTCCATATTGCTAGCGTGGAGGGGCTCTCTTCCATGAGCCTCGCCACGTTGGCCAAGGCCACCTCGATGTCGAAGAGCGGCCTGTACGCGCACTTCCGCAGCAAGGAGGCGCTGCAGATCGCCATCATCGACGAGGCCGAGCGCACGTTCCGGCGCTTGGTGATCGAGCCGGCGCGCGACCAGCACGGGCTCGAGCGGCTCGTGTCGCTGGTGCGGGCCTATGCCGCCTACTGCGCCGACGGGCCGTTCGACGGCGGGTGCTTCTTCGCTGCGGCGTCGCACGAGTTCGACGGGCGGCCGGGGGCCGTGCGCGACCGTCTGGCGGCGTTCGCCGACGGGTGGTGCACGGAGGTGCGCGCGTGCGTGCGCGACGCGCTCCAACGCGGGGAGCTCGTGCCCGGCGCCGACCCCGCGGCGGTGGCGTTCGAGGTGCTCGCGATCGGGATGGGCGGCAACTTCTACTCGCAGCTCCTCGTGGGCCGCGAGGCAGCGGCGCGCCTCACCCGCGAGGCAGCCGATCGCCTGATCGCGCGCTACACGGCGTCTCAGCGGCTCGGCGCGAGCTCGAGCACGTAGTCGAAGCGCTCGGGGTCGCCGGTCCACGTCGGGAAGCGCCACCGCTTCACCTGCGAGGTGAGGCACGCTTTGAATTCGCGTCCCGACAGCGCCTTGGGCGCCTTGACGACCTCGACGGCGCCCACCTCGCCCGTGGGGAGCACGCGCAGGCGCAGCGTGACCTCACCGCGGGCCTTGGGGTTCTTCGCCTGCACCTTGTCGACGTAGCAGCGCGTGATCTCGTCACGCGTGCTGCGCGCGACCTCGCGCCGCTGGGCGTTGGTCAGGCGTGACGGTGGCGTCCCCTTGTCGCGCGCCTTCTCGCGCTCCAGGCGGCGGAGGCGCTCGCGCTCGGCGGCCTCCTGCGCGGCCCGACGCTTGGCGAGCAGCGCGGACTCCTGGGCTGGGACGCGCTCGGCCAGCGCGGGATCCGCGTCGGGCTTCGCCAGGCGCTCCTGCAGCGCCACCAGCGCCAGGTCGGCTTGGTCGAGCGCGTTAGCGGCGATGAGCACGTCGAGCCGCATGCTGAGCGCGCCCGGGTGGTCGGGCTCCTCGATGAGCGCCGCGTCGACGGCCACGCGGGCGCCTTCGATCTGCCCCTTCTCGAGGTTGAGGCGCGCCGTCGCGAGCAACATGCTGATGGTGGCCGAGTCCGTGTCGGCTACCGGCGCGCCCGCGTCTGCCGGCGCCAGCAGCTCGTCGACGTCGAAGGCCAGCCGGTTCGTCTGCTTGGCCCACACGCCGGCGCCCACCACGCCCACCGCGGCCAAGACCGCCAGCCAGGCCCCCGTGCGTCGGGGGCGGACGGCGCGGATCTCCTCCATGCTTGGGTCGTCGAGCTGGGCGCTCGACGTGGGCAGTGCGGAGAACGTCTGCGCCGTCGGTGGATCGGTGGGCTGCGCCGCCGGCGCCGCCGTGGCCTCGTGCGCGGGCGTCGGCACCGCCGTGGTGCGCGGCGTCTCCTTGGGCGTGGGGCGCGGCAGCGGGAACGAGCCGGTGCCGTCGAGCAGCGCGATGGCCTCGGTGGCGTCGGTGGGGCGATCCGCCGGGTCTTTGCAGAGGAGCAGGTGGGTGAGCGCCACCAGGTCCTCGGGCACGTCGCCACCGCGGACCTCGCGCACGTCGGGTACCGGATCCTCGACGTGCATGCGCAGGACCGTGAAGGTCTTCTGCGCGTCGAAGGGCGGGCGCCCGGCCAGCATCTCGAACAGGATCAGCCCGGCGGCGTAGAGGTCGGAGCGGCCGTCGATGGGGTGCCCCGAGATCTGCTCGGGGCTCATGTACTGCGGCGTGCCCATCAGCATGCCGGTCTGGGTCAGGCGCTGCTCGGTGTTCTCCTTCTTGGCGATGCCCCAGTCCACGAGGAAGACCCGGTGCTCGCCCTCGAGATCGCCCTCGAGGATGACGTTGGACGGCTTGACGTCGCGGTGGATGACGCCGCGCGCGTGCGCGAAGCCGAGCGCCGACAGGATCGCGCGCAGCACCTTGCGCGCATGCTCGGGCTGCAAGACGCCGGTGCGGCGAATGCGCGCGTCGAGCGACTCGCCCGCGATGTACTTCATCACCAGGAAGCGGTCGTCGCCCTCCTGCGCGAAGGTGATGAGCGGGACGATGTTTGGGTGATCCATGGCGGCGAGCGCGCGCGCCTCTTGCACGAAGCGCTCGCGGATGTCGCGCTCGCGCGCCAGCGCCGCCGGCAGCACCTTCACCGCCACCTCCTGGCCGCTGACGTCGTCACGGGCGAGGTACACGGTGCCCATGCCGCCGCGCCCGAGCTGCCGCCCCACGGTGTAGTGCCCGAGGATCACCTGGCCCGGCTGGAAGCGCGCCTCGTCGGCCCGCTCGCCGCCGGTCTCGGCGGGCGATGAGCGCGCCTCGTCCTGCGCGTCGTCGCCCGTGACGCGCCGGCGCGTGTCGGCCTCGGCGGTGACGCGCGGCGCACCTGCGAGGCCAGGCACGGGAGCGGGC
>CAZONM010000483.1:0-4047 GCA_964580865.1 uncultured Myxococcales bacterium
GGCGCCGACCACGCGGGCGGCGCGCCGGGCCCGTGCGTCGCTGTGCGCGCGGACTGGCGCGGCCGTGGCGTCGACGACGCGCTGGCGCGCCTGGTGGCGGACCACCCCGCGCTGCGGGCGTGAGGTGACCGCGGGTGGAAACGGCGCGCCGGATTGGAAGCCGGCGGGGCCTAGGCTTGTTCCTCGTGCCACGAGGAGGGCACCCGGATGAGCACCATCACCATCGACCCCGTTCTGGACGCCGAGCTCGACGATCTGGCGCGCCGCCACGAGGCCGCGCAGCAGGCGCCGGAGCGCGCCCTCGTGCCGGTGGCGCCGACCGAGGATCGCTCCTACGCCACGGTGACGCACCTGGTCACCCTGGCGGCCATGCTCTTCTCGGGCGGCCTCTTGCACGTCTTGGTGCCCGCGGTGGCGTGGATGGTGTTCAAGGACAAGAGCGCGTTCTTGAAGGAGCACGCGCGCCAGCAGCTGAACTTCCAGCTCACCTTCGTGCTGGCCGCGCTGGTGGGCGCGCTGGTCACCCTCGTCACCGTGGGTCTCGGCGCCATCGTGGTGGTGCCGTTCCTGGTGGTGTTGTTCGTCACTGACATCGTGTGCTCGATCAAGGCCGCCATGGCCGCACACCGCGGCGAGGACTACCGCTTCCCGCTCACGCTCGACCTCGTGAAGTAGCGGCGTCTCGGCGGGTGTCCCGCGCGGCCGGTTGGCCGCGCGGGAATGCTAGAACCGCACCGTGAGCGTCGGCCGCCTCTTGCAGCAGGAGATCTTCGGTCGTTTCGTGCTGCTCGAGCAGCTCGACGCGCACGGGGCCGAGACCTGCCGTGCCGTCGACATGACGCGCGAGCTGTCGCCCATCGTGACCGTGCGGCGCCTGCCACGCTGGGGGCGCTTCACGCAGCGCGAGCACAGGAACTTCGTCGACGCTGCGGCTCTGCGCCAGCGCATGCACGGCGAGCTCGTGTCGACGCACGTCGACCACGGCGAGATCGAGGGCGTGCCCTACTGGGCGTCGCAGTTCGTGCCCGGCGTGTCGCTCGACCGCTTCATCGAGCGCGCCGTCGATCGCGGCTACACCGACAAGGCCCTGCCGCTCACCGTCTGTTACTGCGTGGCGGCGGCGCTCATCGACCTCACCGGCGATCGCGCCGACCGCGGGCCCAACTCCGCCGTGGCGCCGCTCGTGCACCCGCGCCGCGTCATCGTCGGCTGGAACGGGCGCCCCGTGTTCTTGGGCACGAGCTACGAGCAGTCCTCCCCCGACGACGAGGAGCACCGCTTCACGCCGCCGAAGGCGCTCGGCCGCCTCAAGCCCTACGCCGACGCCTACGGCGTGGCGGGCCTGATCGTGGAGAGCTGCACGGGCATGCCGTTCGACGCCAACGTCGACGTCGCAACCGCCAGCGGCCCCCTGGGCGCCGTGCCCGCGGAGTTGCGCCGCGCCGTGGGCAAGGCCATGCGCATGGAGCACCACGACGCGCGCGAGCTGCTCAACCTGCTCGAGCCATTGATGAAGGCGGCGGGCGGCGGACACTTCTCCGACTGCGCCGCCGTGCTCGACGAGCTGTTCGCGGACACCCGCGCCGCCGACGAGGCCATGATCGAGCGCGACTACGGGCTCGCGCGCCGCTTGCGCCGCCGCTTGGCCAAGAGCGATCAGGTGCGCGAGGCCGTCACCAAGAAGCTGCACATCCGGCCCGCCTCGCAAGAGGGCCCGGCCTTCCTCGAGGAGGAGGCGGCCGGCGGCGAGGTGCCGTTTGGCATGACCACCGTGCAGGGGGGGCGCTTCCTGTTCGGCACCGCGCTCGACGCGCCCCGCTACGTCGACGTCAAGCCGTTCCTCATCGACAAGCACCCGGTGACGCACCGCGAGCTCAAGGAGTTCCTCGACGCCACCGGCACGAGCGCGCCCTGGGGCCCCGTGTACCCCGAGGCGCAGGGCGCCTGTCCCGTCGTCAACGTCAGCCACGAGCTGGCCACCGCGTACGCCGCCTGGGCCAAGAAGCGCCTGCCCTCCGAGGTCGAGTGGGAGCTGGCGGCGCGCGGCTTCGACGGGCGCGCGTGGCCCTGGGGCCACGAGTTCGACCGCGATCGCATGCCGCAGACGTGGATGAAGCCGTGGAGCACGCGCGGCACCGTGCCCGTGGGCCACTACTCGCCGGCGGGCGACAGCCCCTTCGGCGTCGCCGACCTTGGGCAGGCGTGGGAGTGGACGGCCGACGCCGGCCGCGGCGGCACGTGGGTGGTGCGCGGCGGGCCCTGGCGCAACCGCGTGGAGCCGCCGCAGATCGGCAACCGCAGCCACGAGGAGCGCCCCTCGCCCGACGTCACCTTCCGCTGCGCGCGCTCCATCGTGGGTGACGCGCCCTCTCGCGTGGCCGGGCCCCTCAACCCCGCGCTCGACGAGGAGACCAGCGACGACGGGTGAGCGCGCGGGCGGCAGCGCTGTCCGGCGTGGGCGGGCTCGCGGCGGCGCGGCGCTCAATCCCCTCGGAGCAGGCCGCCTTGAGGGGCGCAGGTCCGCGGTGACGACGGGCGTGAGCAGGACCTCGGCGTCGACGGACGACCCCTGCGGTGCGGTCGGCGTCCCCTCATGGAGGGTGCGGTCGCCGACGCCCCGGGGAGCCGAGCAGCTTGGACACCCGCCGCCCAACGCTGGGACCGAACCCGTGCTCGGCCCCGACGGCCACTGCTGCCGACGTCGTCACGCTGGACCCGCGCGCGCCGGTGGACGGCGAGGATCCGACCGCGCCGACGCTCGTCGCACCCTGGCCCCGCTCTTGCGCTGACCACGAGGAGCGCCGAGAGCACGCCCGGATTGCCGGGTTCAGCGCCGGACGTGCACCGACAAGGGGGCCCGCGCCATGAGTGGTCGTGGCCTCGGCAGCACCGGGATCACCTTTGGCATGCGCGCCATCACGGAAGGACGACCGCGACGGCCGGGAGCAGGCGAAGCACCGCCCCTCCGCCAACGGGCATCGAGCCCGAGCCGTCCCGCCATCGCGCGGCGCGGCCGTGCCCTCACCAGCCGAGCGTCGTCCCCCGAAGGGCCCACCCGGGCGGCGGCCGCTCGGCGACGACGCGGGCGTTGGGCATGGCCTCTGCTGCTCGGACCTGCGGACGCAGGATGCAATCGGCTGGGTCACAGCTCGGCAAGGGGCAGAGCCAGAGGTCGCCGTAGACGCAGCACCCGACGCCGCCGAGCAACGGCCACGCGAGGACGAGCAGGCGGAGGAGGCACTCGGCCATGGCCCATCGTACAGTACGTTGACGCCAACGCACGCTCGGCGCACGACGCCGAGCGCTGTGCGTGGCCGGCGGGCGTGCCGCGCGACGTCGGCAGTGCCACGTTGCCACGTGCGAAGGCGACGCGGGGTGCGTTCCCGTAGCTCGGACCGAATCTGAACCCCGTCACTCGCTCTGCCAGACGCGGACGAGGGTCCGACACCCCTGTAGTGGGTGAATTGGCGTCAGCGCCGGAACGCGATCAGCGCTCCCGTCGAGCACGCCAGGCCACAAGACCGACGCGGCTGGGCTCGGCCCTCAATTCCTTGTCATGGACACTCGACGCGCCCCGCGTCTCGAGCAGCGCTGCCGTCTGCCCGCGACCCGAGGCGCGCCCGAGCACGCTCCTGTCTGTGCACGCCGGCCTCGAGCCGGCGGCGTGCGACCGTGAGCCGGACGCCGCGCCGCCCCGCGCGCGACGCGCGCACCCAGCAACGACGGGTGAGCGCGCGCGCCGTTCACGGCCAGGTGAACGCGGCGTCGCTCGACCACGGGCCGTACGTCGCGCCGCTCTTCGCGCGCACGCGCCACACGTACGTGGTGGCGCGCACCTGCGGCCAGAACGTCACCGACGACGCCGTGCGCGCGTAGCTGAAGTACGGGTGCAACACGCCCGCGGCGTCGCGTGTCTCGATGCTGAACTGGTACTCGCTGGCCCCCGCCACCGAGCCGCACGCGAGCGTCACGCTGCTCGACGTGACGCGCACGCCGTCGGGGGTGAGCCCGGTGGGCGCGCCGTCGACGGGCGCGGGCGGCGGGCTC
>CAZONM010000484.1:0-3997 GCA_964580865.1 uncultured Myxococcales bacterium
CGTCCAGCGGGCGGCGCGCGGCCCCGCGTGGTCGAGCAGGATGGGCTCGGCGGCGGTTCCCGGCAGCGCGCCCCCGTCGGCGACGCAGGCCGCCGCGGCGTGGCGCCGACCGTCGGCGCGGACGGCCAGGGGCCACAGGCGTAGGGGCACTTGCGCTCCTGGGTCCATCCGCACCACGCTCCGAAGGGACCATACAGCGAAACCACACAGCGAAGGCGCACAGCGATGGGAGCATGCGGCACATGATGCGAAGCGGCCTCGACGTCCTCGTCGCCGAGGGGATGCAGCGCCTGCGCGGCAAGCGCGTGGCGCTGCTCGGTCACCCAGCCAGCGTGGACGCGCGCCTGACGCACCTGCTCGACGCCTGCCGCGCGCACGAGGTGCAGCTCGTGCGCCTGTTCGGACCCGAGCACGGCCTGCTCGGCGACGCGCAAGACATGGCGCACGTGGGCGGTCACCACGACGCGCGCACCGGGCTGCCGGTGGTGTCGCTCTACGGCCCCACGCGCGACTCGCTGTTCCTGCGCCCCGAGCACCTCGACGGTGTCGACGTGCTCGTATGCGACCTGCAAGACATCGGCTGCCGCTACTACACGTTCGCGTACACCGTAGCCTTCGCGCTGCGCGCGTGCGCTGCGACCGGCACGCGCTGCCTCGTGCTCGATCGGCCGAACCCCATCGGGCCCCACGTCGAGGGCAACGTGGTCGAGGAGCGCTTTCGCTCGTTCGTGGGCGAATACCCGTTGGCCAACCGCCACGGCATGACGCTCGGCGAGCTCTGCGGCATGTTCGCGGCCCACGACGGGCTCGTGGGCAAGGTCGCGCTCGACGTCGTGTGGGCCCACGGCTGGCGCCGCGGCGTGTGGCACGGCGACACGGGCCTGCCCTGGGTGTTGCCGTCGCCCAACATGCCCACCGTCGACACCGCGCTGGTGTATCCCGGGGCGTGCCTGTTCGAGGGCACCAACCTCTCCGAGGGGCGCGGCACCACCCGCCCCTTCGAGCTGGTGGGCGCGCCCTACATCGACGACGCGCACCGCTTCGCGGCGCTGGCCGCGGCGTCCGGCCTGCCGGGCTGCACGCTGCGCCCCTGCTTCTTTCGCCCCACCTTCCAGAAGCACGCCGGCCAGCTCTGCGGCGGGCTCCAGATCCACGTCGTCGATCGCGAGCGCTTCGACGCCCTGCGCACGGGCGTGGCCGTGCTGATCGCGGCGCGCGCGTTCGCGGGCTTCGACTGGCGGCGCACCACCTACGAGTACGTCAGCGATCGACTGGCCATCGATCTGCTGTTCGGCAGCGGTGACGCGCGCGCGCTCATCGAGCGCGGCGCTGACGTCGACGCGGTCATGGCCTCGTTCGCGCCGGCGCGCGCGCGCTTCCTCGAGACGCGCGCGCCCTTCCTCCACCCGGGCTACGCCTGAGGCGCCATGCGCATCGTCGCCGTGGACGCGCGTCAGGTGTGTGACCAGGCCAGGCAGGTGGTGGCGCTGGCGCTGGCGCAGGCGCCGCAGCGCATTGTCCTGTTTGGCGCCACCGCCGAGATCGCGGCGGCGCAGGTGACGCACGAGCTGTCGCGGCGCGACGAGCGCTACCTCGACGTGGCGGCGCGCTGGCTCTTGGAGCACGGCGACGGCCCGCCGCCCACCCGGGCCGGCATCGAGGTGCCGCTCCTCGAGATCGGGATCGCCGTCCGCGACGATGACGCGTGCGCTCCCTTGCCCGCCACCGCGCGCGCCATCGAGCTCGTGGGCGCGAACCTGTGCATGGCAGTGCCGGCGCGTGATCGCATCGCCCTCGACGAGTGGGACAACGCCGCGCTCTGGATCGCGGGCGGCGACGAGCACCCCAGCGCCCTTGAGGAGGCCGGCCACGCGCTGGTCGCACCCGGCGACGCCGCCCTCGGATGCGGGCTCGCCATCATCGACGTGGTGGCCCACGAAGCCCGCGTGACGTTCACCGGCGCCACCGGCGTCGCGGCCGAGCGCCGCGCGCTGCGCCTTGGCGCTGGACCGCGCTTCACGGTCAAGGCCGCGGGAGGGACACCGCCGTGAGCGACCACGCGCCGCCACTGTCGGCCGACCAGATCGCGGAGCTGTCGAAGCTGGTGCCGCCCCTGCGGCACCTCGGCCGGGTCGGCCTGCTCGGCGGCAGCTTCAACCCGCCGCACATCGGCCACCTGCTCATGGCCGTGGCGGTCTACGCCACCGAGGAGCTCGATCACCTCTGGGTCATCCCCACCGCGGATCACGCGTTCGGCAAGACGCTCGCGCCCTTCGACGATCGCGTGCGCATGTGTCACCTGGCCTTCCGGCACCTGGCTGGGGGCGCGGCAGTGCTCGATCTCGAGGCGCGCTTGCCGCGCGCGCCGGGTACCCCCACCTTCACCGTCGACACGCTGCGCGCGCTGCACGCGATCCGGCCAGGCATCAAGCCCGTGTGGATCGCGGGCAGCGACATCGTGGCCGAGCTGCCGCGCTGGAAGGCGCCCGACGAGGTCAAGCGCCTGTGTCGCATGGTGATCGTGCCGCGGCGCGGCTACCCCACGGAGGGCTTACGGCTCCAGGTCGATCTGCCGTTGCTCTCGAGCACCGACATTCGCGCGCTGATCGCGCAGGGCGCCGATGTGTCGGGCATGGTGGACTACGAGGTGCTGCGCTTCATCGCGCAGCGCGCCCTGTACCACCGCTGACGGGTTTTTCGGTACACTGCGCTCCGTCGATTGTGTCGACGCGAGGTGCTCATGCGGTGGTTGCCCGGCTCCCTGCTCGTCGTCGCCTGCGCAGGCGTCACCGTCGCTGCCTTGGTCGCCGGCTGTCGCAGCGACGCCGAGACCCCGAACGCCTACTTCGGGCTCGACGGCGGCGTGCCCGGGACCATCGGCCTGCCCTGCCGCAGCGGCAGCCACTGCAACGACGCAGTCGCCGTGTGCATCGACGAGGACGAGGCCGACGCCGAGCCGCCCATCTGCCGCGCGGGCTGCGAGACCACGGACGCGAACGATCCGTGCGGCGTCGGTCAGCTGTGCGTGGGCATCCAGGGGCAGGAGCCGCGCGGGGCGTGCCTGCCGGCGCCGGGCGTGGGCGAGGAGTGCGTGGGCCGCTGCGACGACGGGCTCGAGTGCTTCATGGCCGGCGGGGCCGCCACGGGCACCTGCCAGGCGCCCGGTGAAGGTGAAGGTGAAGGTGAAGGTGAAGGTGAAGGTGAAGGCGAGGGTGAAGGTGAAGGTGAAGGTGAAGGCGAGGGCGAGTGACGAGCGGCACGGGGGCGCGAATCCCACCGCGGGCGGCCCTGTTGCCCTGAAGTGACGACCCAGAGAGCAAAGATCCAGCGCATGCGCCCGAACCTCCTCGCCAACCGTCCCCCGCCGGCACCGGACCTGGCGCGCGCGCTCACCGAGGCGCGCGCCATCGCTGACGGGGTGGGGCGCTCGCTGTCGTCGACCCACGTGCTGCTCTCGCTGTTCACCGTGCCGAACCCCGCCGAGCTGGTGCTGCGCGAGCACGGCGTCGACGAGGACAGGCTCCTGGCCCTGGTGGAGCCGGGAACCGACGAGCCCGGGGCCATCTTGCGCCAGGTGCTCGACCTCGCCGACGAGACCGCGCTTCGCTGCGACGCCCGCCAGACGCACACGCTGCACCTCCTGGTGGCCATCCTCAAGGTGCGCGAGGCCGTGGCCTACGGGCTGCTCGAGCGCGCGCTCGGCAACACCGGCCCCCTGCGTAACCGCGCGCTCGCGTTCGTCACGGGCGTGCTGCCGCGCCGCCTGTTGCAGCCTATCCACGAGGCCAACCGCCTCGAGCCGGCGGCACCGCCACCCCGCCCCCGCGCGCCCACGGGGCACGTGCGCGGCGGCGACTGGGTCGTGCCAAAGAAGACCGCCATCGACGGCGGCGCGTCAGACGGCGCCGTCAGCGTCGCCGAGGAGGTCGCGCCCGAGGCGACGCCGGAGCCGCTGCCACCGACGCCGGCGCGCGCCGAGCGCACCGGCGGCGACGAG
>CAZONM010000485.1:0-3994 GCA_964580865.1 uncultured Myxococcales bacterium
CCCGCCGGGGGCAGGAGAGCGCCGCCGAGCGAGGCGGCCAGCGCGTGGTGCACGCGCGCCTTGTGTGCGGGGGTGGGCGCCGCGCGCGCGCGCTCGGCGTCGAACAGCTCGCGGAGGTCGCTCGGCAGATCGTCGTCGATCACGAGGCACCTCCCTTCAGCGCCACCACGGCGGCCGCGAACTGCTGGCGCGCGGCGCGCAGGCGAGCGTAGAGCGTGTTGACGTTCTCCTCGAGAGCCGCCGCGATCTCGGGCATCGAGTGCCCCTCGATGTCGTGCAAGACCAACACGGCCCGGCGCTCGTCGTCGAGGTGGTCGAGCCCGGCCAGCACCAAGGCGCGCCGGCGCTTGTCGTCGAGCGCCAGGTCGGCGCTCGGCGCCAGGTCGGGGGCGCGCTCGTCGACGGTGTCGGACACGACCTCGCGGCGATGCTGGGCGCGCCGGCGGAACTCCGAGGCCACGCGCGCGGCGATGCCGGCGAGCCAGGGCTTGATGGGCCGCGTGGGGTCGTAGTCGCCAAGCCGCCGGTGCACCACCAGGAACACGTCGTGCGCGGCGTCCTCCAGGTCGCGCTCCCACACGCCGAGGCGCTTGAGGGTGTTCCAGACGGTGCCGAAGTGGGCCTCATAGATCTCCGGCAGCGCCGGCCGCGGCAGGGCCGGGGCCGGCGTCACGGCTGGCGCGGGGGTCCGCGCCGCGGGTGCGGGCGTGGCCTGCACCCCAGCCGATTGGCGGTGACCTGCTGGATCCGTGTCGGAGCTGCCCATCCGATCAAGCCTCGGCCAAGCGGACGCCCCGCGTCGAGAGGACCTTCACCCACCCGCATGTAGCCGGCGCCGCGCGGCTCCGCCACCGAACCGACGCCGGCGCGGCCGGACGCGCTATGGTGACCAAGAGGCGACCCGTGCGGATCCAATCGAACCCCTATTCGGCGCACCGAGCGGGCATGAGCGCGCTCTGGCACGACGCCGACTACCTGCCGGAGCAGCGCTTCGAGACGCCCATCGTCACGAAGACGCTCGACGACATGCCGCTGCCGGGCGAGCACCACCAGCTCCCCGACGGCGTCGCCGATCCGTTCGCGCGCATGGAGGCGGTGTTCGACGTGGCCGCCGAGCAGATGGAGCGCGGCGTGCGCGGCGCCGCCTTCTTGCACGGCAAGCCGCCCGCCGCCGGGCTCGACCCCGCGCAGCACGCCACGCGCCTGGAGCGTCAGCAGGAGCGCGACGTGGCGCGCGCCGCCAACGCCGTCGCCAAGGCGAAGGGCAGCTCGAAGACGGCCGCCGACGCCGAGGCCGACGGCGCCGTCACGCCGTCGGGCCCGCTCGACGAGGTCATCGGCGTGGCCGCCACCTTCCTGCCCACGGCCGGCGCCCACGCCGCGCAGCATGCGGTGCAGGGCCCGCTGCCGGGGCTCGCGTCGCAGGCCGTGCAGGTGGCGGGCGCGGTGGTGGCGAGCGGGCAGATCGCGGCTACCGGCGTGGCCGAGGGCCTGAAGGACGAGCCCGTGGTGGTGCGCCGCGGGCTGCGCAAGTAGCCGCGTTCACGACGCTGCCGCGTAGATCTCGCCGAGCAGGTGGCGCGCCTTGGCGTCGTCGAGCCAGCGGGCCCGCTTGGTGCGCACGGCGCGCCGCTTGATGCGCCGCCACGCGTCGCCGCCCGCGGGCGCCACCACCAAGAGGCGCTGCTTCACGCGCTCGAGCTCCACGCGCAGCGCCTGGCTCTTCACCACCGCCTCGTCCTTCTTCGACTGCGCCTCGGCGCACACCACCAGGTACGCGTCGACGGTGGCGTCGTAGCGGCCGAGGGCGGCGCCGAGCTCCTCGCGCACGGCGATCAGGCGCTGATCCTTCGAGGCGGCCAGGTGCCGGAAGCGGAAGCGCGCGCGCTCCACCACGTCGAGGTGGCCGCCGGGCGAGAGGCGCGCGGCCTCTTCCGAGGGCAGCGCGGCCTCGAGCTGCATGGTGAGCATGGTGTAGAGCGCGCCCAGCGCCTCGTGCGCCACCGCGCGCGCGCTGCGCGCCGGCTCGACCTCGTCGAGCACCTCCACCGCGCGCTCGAGATCGACGGCCAGCGCCCGGGCGCGCGCGCGCAGCCGCTCGGCCAAGGGGGCGTCGTTCAGGTCTTCGGCTTCATCGGCCATCACCTCGGCGTGGCGCACGGCCGAGGACACGTGGCGAAGGGACTGCAGCATGCTCATGACGTTCTCCGTAGCGGTCCTGCCCCGCGTGCGCTCGATCCACTTGGCGTGCCAACGAACGATCGCGTCACGACGCGCGTGCGCACGGCGCGCGGATTCCGCGAGGGGCGCGTCGTTCCGCTGGCGGAACGGCGGGCAACTGCGCGCGGCGCGCACCCGATAGACCACGCGACGCTCGTCGTGCGATGACGCGCGCGCGCTTCGGCGCGGGACACCCCGGGGCACCACTCGGCGGAGGCGTCATGCATGGTCGCCGGTCGTCAGCACCACGGAGCACCAAGGGCCCGCGCGCGCCGCGGCGCGCCCGCAGCGGCGTCGTGGCGCCGGTCGCTCCCACGGGCGCCGGGCGCATCGAGGTCGTGCAGGGTGACAACCTCGCGGTCACCGCGTCGTGGCCGAGCTCGTCGTTCGAGCTCATCTACCTCGACCCGCCCTTCAACACCGGGCGCAGGCAGGCGCGCACGCGCGTCGAGACCACCCGCGACGACCACGGCGATCGCGTGGGCTTTCAGGGGCGCCGGTACACGACCACGGTGCTCGGCTCGTCGGCGTACGCCGATCGCTTCGACGACTACCTGGCGTTCTTGGGGCCGCGCCTGCGCGAGGCCCACCGCCTGCTGACGCCCACGGGCAGCCTGTTCCTCCACCTCGACTATCGCGAGGTGCACTACGCCAAGGTGGCGCTCGACGAGATCTTCGGGCGCGCGTGCTTCATCAACGAGATCATCTGGGCCTACGACTACGGCGCGCGCGCCACCAGGCGCTGGTCGCCCAAGCACGACAACATCCTCTGGTACGCCAAGGACCCCGAGCGCTATTGCTTTCACTACGACGAGATCGATCGCATCCCCTACCTCGCGCCCTCCCTCGTGGGCGACGAGAAGGCCGCGCGCGGCAAGACGCCCACCGACTGCTGGTGGCACACCATCGTGAGCCCCACGGGCAAGGAGAAGACGGGCTACCCCACGCAGAAGCCGCTCGGCGTGCTCACGCGCATCGTGCGCGTGCACTCGAGCCCGGGCGATCGCCTGCTCGATCTCTTCGCCGGCTCGGGGTCGTTCGGCGAGGCCGGCGCCTCGCTCGGGCGCCACGTGACCCTGGTCGACGAGAACCCCGAGGCCATCGCGGTCATGCGGCGGCGGTTCGCGGACTTTCCTGCCCGCTTCGTCGACGCGAGCAGCCCTGTGGGACGCCGCTAGTTCTACCCGATCACATGCGCGAGCCCCGTTTAGGTGGCGCGCGCATGTGATCGGATGGAACTAGAGCGCCGTCAGGGTGATCGCCACGTCCAGGAATCACCGAGCGGTGCGATGCGCGGATCTCGGGCGGGCCCGGCGTGACGTGTGGACGCGACGCTCAAGGCGATCGGTGCTCTCGTACCACGAGGTCACGCCGGCTCCCGCTGCACGCGCGCTGCGTGACGCCCGCCTCGCGCTGGCGACCGCGTGAAGCTCACTCGAAGATGGCGCGCTCGATGACGCCGACCAAGCCGCCGCCCGGCTGGCGGCCGTGGCGCCGATGCCGACGCCGTGACGACGGCAGCGCGGCCGACACCATGCTGATGCCGACGGCGCCCAGCACCGCCCCCAGCACGTCGATCATCGGCTCCTCGCTCGCCTGGGCCCGATCGCGCTCGGCGCGCTCGCGCGCTTGCTCCGCCTTGAAGTCGAAGCTCACGTCGTCGCGCCGGGCCGCGCGGCGCTGGGCGCGCGGCACCTCGGCCAGCTCCAGGCTCGCGGCGTGCGGTGGCGGGGGACGTGCCTGCGGCACCGCCGGCGTCGTCGGCGCCGCGGGC
>CAZONM010000486.1:0-3990 GCA_964580865.1 uncultured Myxococcales bacterium
CTTCGACGGGGGCACGTGGCTCGTGGGCGCGCAGCGGCCGGCGCCCGACGCGCTCACCGCGGCGCCATGGTCGCCGCCGCGCGGGCTCGCCGACGCCGTCGTCGGCTTGCGGGGGCAGGGCGCCGAGCCGCACCTCTTGCCATTCTGGTACGCCGCCGACGACGACCAGGGCCTCGCGCGATTGGCGTGGCACGTGCGCTCGGTGCGCGCGCGCCAGCCCGGCGCGCTCGCGGCCACCTGGCGCGCGCTCGACGAGCTCGGGCTCCTCGGGGAGGGGCTGGCGCCATGAAGAGCCTGTCGCGCGAGACCGTGGTGCCGCTCGCCATCGCGCTGCTCCTCGGCGTGACGTCGGCGGCCTACACCTATCTGCAGCCCGAGCTCGGCTGGGACTCGTCGCCGCTGCTGGCGTTCGAGAACAACGTGCTCGATCTGAAATTCATGCGACGGGGCCGCGCCGACGTGACGCCCAAGGTCGTCATCGCCGCCGGCGACGAGAAGACCATCGCCGCCTTTGGTCGTTGGGGCACCTGGGACCGCGCGCGCTTCGCGAAGATCCTCGACAACCTGGTGGCCGCGGGCGCCGAGGTGGTGGCGTTCGACATGGTGTTTGCCGACCCGCCGGGCCTCGATCACGTCGCCACGCGCGAGCTCAAGGACAAGCTCGAGGGCGCCAAGCTGAGCGAGACCGCCGGCACCATGGCGCTGGCGGCGTCGGAGGGACGTGCGCCGGGTGCCGCCGACATCGCGCGCGTGGCGTTGGCGGCCAAGGACCTCGAGGACGCCTTCGCGGCGCGCACCAACAGCGACGCCGTGTTCGCCGAGGCGCTCGACCGCCACAGCACGCGCGTGGTGCAGGGCTTCATCGCCGAGCCCAACCCCGAGCAAGGGGCGCCGCGCACCGCGTACGCCACCGAGCTCGACGCGCTGTCGGCCTTCGTCATCGAGGGCTACGGCTACGGATGGAAGTTCACCGAGCTCGAGGATCCGGCGGCCAAGGGCGCCGAGCAGAAGGTGGCGCAGCTCGCCGTCGTCGAGGGCGCGAAGGCCTCGGATCTGCGTCTCGTCACGTCGGTGCACGGGGAGCTGGTGCTGCCGCAGCCCGCGTTCTTGGCGGCGGCGTCGAACGTGGGCTTCTTCTCCGCCGACCCCGACGCCGACGGCACGCTGCGCCGGCAGCCCATGGTCTATCGGCTGGGCGACGCGTTCGTGCCGTCGCTGTCGCTGTCGGCGGCCGCGCTCTACTTCGGCGGCAACCCCGGCCTCATCGGCCACCCCTTCTTCGAGCACGGCCTGATGCGCATCGGCCTGCCGCGCGACGACGGCACCATCGTCGAGGTGCCGGTGGATCTGAACGGGCGCCTGTTGGTGAACTACTACGGGCCGTCAGGGCCGGCGGATCCCGCGCTGCCCGACGAGAAGCGCGGCGCGTTCCCGCGCGTATCGTTGGCCGACATCCACGACGGCACCTTCGACGCCGCGGCCGTGAAGGGCAAGGTCGTGCTGATCGCGGTGACGGCCATTGGCACCTTCGATCAGCGGGTGACGCCGTTTTCGCCCATGGTGCCCGGCGTCGAGATTCACGCCGCGGCGCTGCAGAACATCGTCGACGGGGCCGCGCTCGATCGGCCCATCGGCGTGGTCCAGATCGAGCTGCTGCTCGCGGTGATCGTGGCGCTGCTGTTTGGCCTGGTGCTGCCGCGCCTGGCGGTGAACTGGGGCGTGGTGTTCTTCGCAGGGCTGGTGCTCGCGTGGCTCGGCCTCGACTTCTTCGTGCTGTTCCCGAGCGAGCTGCTGCTCTTTCACGACGTGCCCTTGGTGCTGCAGATGGCGCTCACGTGGGCGGGCATCACGGTGTGGGGCTACCTCACCACCGGTCGCGAGAAGGCGCGCCTGAAGAAAGAATTCACCTCGGTGCTGGCGCCCACCGTGGTCGAGCAACTGCTGCAAGACCCCACGCTCGCGGGCCTCGGCGGCGCCGAGCGCGAGATGACGGTGATGTTCTCGGATATCCGCGGGTTCACGACCATGTCGGAGAAGCTCACGCCCGAGGGCCTGACGGCGTTCTTGAACGAGTACCTCACGCCCATGACCGAGATCCTGCTCGCGCGCGAGGGCACGCTCGACAAGTACATGGGCGACGCCATCATGGCGTTCTGGGGCGCGCCCATCGTGCAGCAGGATCACGCGGCGCGCGCGGCGCTGGCGGCCATCGACATGCTCGAGAAGCTCGACGAGATGAAGAAGCGCTGGGCGGCCGAGGGCAAGCCCGTGCTCGACATCGGCATCGGGCTCAACTCCGGCCTCATGCGCGTGGGCTTCATGGGGTCGGAGCGCATGCGCAGCTACACCGTGCTCGGCGACAACGTGAACCTCGGCTCGCGCCTCGAGGGGACCAACAAGAACTACGGCACGCACATCATCGTCAGCGAGACCACCTACCAGCACGCGCGCGGCGTCGCCTACGGCCGATGGCTCGACGCCGTGCGCGTCAAGGGCAAGCGCGAGCCCGTCAACATCTACGAGCTGCTCGGGCGCCTCGAGCCCGGCGGGAAACCGCCGTCACACATGACCAAGCTCATCGAGGTCTTCGAGGCCGGGCTCCGCCATTACCGCGCGAAGCAGTGGGACCAGGCGGAGGGCGCCTTCAAGCAGGCCATCGCCTTGCGCGGCGTCGACCCGCCGTCGACCATCTACCTCGAGCGCATCGCCCACTTCCGCGGCGAGCCGCCGCCGGCCGAATGGGACGGCGTGTACGAATTCAAGACCAAGTAGGAGCGAGCCAGTGAGCAGCCTCATCGAGCGCTTCGGGCGCAACGTACCGGCGGGAACTGTGCTGTTCCGCGAGGGTGACTCGGGCCGAGAGATGTTCGTCATCCAGTCGGGCAAGGTGCGGCTCGTGCGCACCGTCCGCGGGCAGGACAAGCTGCTCGCCGAGCTCGGCCCCGGCGAGTTCTTCGGTGAGATGAGCATCATCAACGACAAGCCGCGCACGGCCACCGCCATCATCGACGAGGACGCCCAGCTCTTGGTGCTCGACCCGAAGACCTTCGAGGCCATGATCAAGGCCAACACCGAGATCGCGGTGCGCATGATCAAGAAGCTGGCCAAGCGCCTCGACGACGCCAACGCGCAGATCGAGAACCTCCTCTTGGGTGACGCCAACAGCCGCATCGTGCATGCGCTCTTGCTGCAGACGCGCACCATCGAGCCCGACGCGCAGGGCGCCGTGCACCTCCAGCTCGGCGCCGCCGACCTGGCGCAGCGCACCAACGTCGAGGATGCCAAGGTGGTCGAGGTGCTCGAGCGCCTCGAGCGCTCGCGGCTGGTGGTCGCGGGCGCGACCGGCGGCCTGGTGGTGCCGGACCCGACCAGGCTCAGCGAGTTCTTGGAGTTCCTCGAGATGCGCCACCGCTACGGCGACCTGTGACCGAGCGCACACCGCCGCGGCCCGTCGGCGTCGCGGTGGCGTCGCCGCGGCGCTTTCCTTGACGCCCTCTCCGCCGCCCTGCGAGGGTTGACGCACGATGCGCGTCCGGGTGCTCGGCTGTCACGGTGGTGAGACGCCACGTCATCGCACGACGTGCCTGCTGATCGACGAGCGGATCACCATCGACGCAGGCGCCGTGTGCCGCAGCCTGGCGCTCGACGAGCAGGTCAAGCTCGACCACATGCTCATCAGCCACAGCCACATGGACCACGTGAAGGACCTCGCGCTGTTGGCCGACCAGGTCATCGGGCGGCGCGCGCAGCCCGTCGTGCTCCACTGCGGGCCCGAGACCGCCGAGACGCTGTCGTCGTCGTACTTCAACAACTACCTGTGGCCCGACTTCACGCGCATCCCCTCGCCCCAAGCGCCGGTGATGAAGATCGACGTGCACGAGGCTGAGGCGATGTTCCGCATCCCCCCGGTGGGCGCGCCGCCGGTGAGCGCCCCGGTCAAGGCACGGCGCGCGACCCGCGCCGCACCGGCGCGCCGCGCGGGCGCCAAGC
>CAZONM010000487.1:0-3988 GCA_964580865.1 uncultured Myxococcales bacterium
TGGAATCAACGCCCCTACGGACTCGTGACGGAGGCCCCGTGGGAATCGGGCTGGATCACGACGATCGCCTCGATCCCCGCGCCGCCCCCCGTAGCGCCCCCGGTGCCACTGCAGGACGCGGGCGCACCCGGCGCGGAGGCCGCGACCGCGCCACCGGCACCGGACGACGACGCGAGCGCGCGGCGCGCGCGGCAGCGCCCCAAGGTGGTCTCGGTGCTGGTGCGCACGCCGCGCTACTCGGGCTACCTGCTCGTCGGCAACGAACGGCTCGAGATCTCGCCGCAGGGCAACGTGTACCCCCTGCCAGTGGGGACGCTGGCGGTGCGCGTCCAGCGGGGCGACGGACCGGCCAAGCCGGCGCGCATCACGGTGGTGCCGGGCAAGACCACGGTGGTGTCGCTGGAGTAGGGGCCCGCGAACGGGCAACTTGCTCGCCCTCGCGGGCCCTAGCCCCCAAGGTATCGAAATCTTTCGGTTTGCCGACGGTCGAGCTACTCAGGATGCAATGATCGTCACCTGCCCGGGGTGCGCCTCCAAGTACCGCGTCCGTGACGAGGCCGTCCCCGCCGGCGGCGCCGAGCTCCGTTGTCCTACGTGCAACGCGCAGTTCATGGCGCTGCCGCCCAAGCACAGCGACAACGAGATCGCGGGGGCGGTGGAGAAGCTCACGCGCGCCAAGGAGACGCTCGAGCAACGCCTGTCCGAGCAGGAGCACCGACGCGCCGACGCCGAGCGACGCGCCCAAGAGGCAGAGGCGAGGCTGCAGCAGACCGAGGCGCAGCTCATCGTGCTGCAGAGCGAGCTGCAGGGCGCGCGCACCGACGCGCGCGCGCGCGAGGTGCCGCTCGAGAACGAGGTCGTGCGCCTGCGCGAGCTGCTGCAGCGCGTGGCGGCGCGCGCAACCGCTGCCGCCGACGCCGAGGCGCGCATCCTCCAGCTCACCGAGGAGCTCGCGCGCGCGCGCGCGGCCGCCAACCACGCGCCCGAGGTCGCGCGCCTGACCGACGAGCTGCAGAGCGCGCAGATCACCACCGGGCGCCTGCTGACCGAGCTCGAGGCCGAGCGCCAGAAGCACGGCGACCTCGCGCGCCTCGGCGAGCTGCAGCAGGAGGTCGCGCGCCTGCGCGACGAGCTGTCGCGCGCGGGCCCGCGCAACGCCGTGCCGCCCAACCTGGCCTCGCTGGTGGCGGCAGTGGCGCCCATGCTGTGGGGGCTCGAGCAGGCGCTGCAGTACCTCGAGCCCTTCGCCGGCAATGAGCTCGCCCTGGCCAACCACGTGCGCCAGCTCCACCTCCTGCACGGCGTGCTCAAGCGCCTGGCGGCGGAAGCCGGCGCCGGCACGTAGTAAGCTCGGGAAGCCATGCTGCACCTCGCGCGCGCGTCCGCTGTCTTGGCCCTGGCGCTCGCGTCGTGGCCCTGGGCCGCCGCATGCGAGGGCGAGGGCGAGGGCGAGGGCGAAGGCGAGGGCGAGGGCGAAGGCGAGGGTGAAGGCGAGGGCGAGGGCGAGGGCCCGTGCGGCGATCTCGGCTTGGCCGGCGAATGCCAAGGCAACGTGGTGCGCTACTGCGACGTCGACGCCAACGGCAACGAGGCGGTCTTCTCCTACAGCTGCGACGACCCGCCCTACCCCACCGGCGCCGCCACGTGCCAGGTGGCGATCGAGAGCTACGGCGTCGACTGCGTGCTGGCCGCGTCGCAGCCGTGCGTGCTCGCCGACACCGGCGATCTGTTCATCGGCTTCTGCGCCGGCACCGACGCCGGGTGCGTCATGGAGTCCGACGGCGTGGCGCGCTGTCACGAGGGGGTCGGCACCTGCGCGCGCGCCGACGTGGGCACCTGCGCCGGCACCGTGGCCGTGGTGCGGTGCGTGGGCGCGGTGGGGCCCCTGGTCGAGGACGGGCAGCCCTTCACCGTCGACTGCGCGCCGCTCGGCGCTGCGTGCGTCGCCGACGTGGGCTGCCTGCACGCGCCCGGCGCGCCGTGCACCGAGAGCGTCACGCGCTGCGGCACTGACGCCACCGACGACGTCGCCTGTCCGGCCAGCGGCGTGTGTCCGTCCGAGGGCGAGGGCGAGGGTGAAGGCGAAGGCGAAGGCGAGTAGCGTCAGCGCGCCAGCGCCAGCTCGACCTCGACGTCGCCGATGAGCAGCCGGGCCACCTGCACCGCGCCCGCGTCGCCGAGGGCGGCGGGGATCACCTGCGCGGCCTCGCCGTTGGCGAACGCCGGCACCGACGGCACGCAGCTGCGATGGACCTGATCGGCGACGCCGTTCATGAAGGCCGAGGCCGCGATGTTGCCGAGCTCCGTGAGTGCCGCCGTCATGCGCTTGCCGAGCTTGTCGCTCGGCCCCTGGCCGTGCCGCCCGCCCAACATCGCCTGCCCGATGGCGCGCGCGGCGTTCTCGGAGAGCACCAGCGCGAACCGTCCCTCGACGCCGCCCGTGACCGCGAAGCCCACGGCCACGGCGCGCGGCGCCAGGCGCTCGACCAGCGAACCCACGGGCTCCTCGTCGACGGCCACGATGCGCGCGCTCTCGCGGTGCGCCAACCGCATGATGGCCTCGGCTGCCTCGCGGGCGCCGGCCTCCAGCAGATCGCGGTCGCCGTCGCGCAGGGGCATCGACGCCAGCCTACCCTCGGACGACGTCGGCGCGCACGAGCCGGAGGGGATCGAGGATGTACGCGGCGCGCCCGTCGGCCAGGAGCGTGGCGCCCGCCAGGTAGGCGATCTCCGACAGCGGGGGGCCCAGGGGCTTGGCCACCACCTCCTCCTGGCCGACGATGGCGTCGACGCGCAGGGCGGTGGTGTCGGCGCCGCGCCCCACCAGGAGCACCGTGCCACCGCGGGGGCCGGTCGCCGGGTAGCCGAGCTCGCCCGACAAGTCGTGCAGCGGCACCAGCTCGGCGCCGACCTTCGCCCACGGGCGACCGCGCGCCGACGAGATCGAGGCGGGGTCCACGTCGAGCGCCTGCTCAACACGGTTGATGGGGATGGCGTAGGCGTCGCGCTCGCCGCTGCCGGGCGCGCCCGCCTCGACGACCAGCACCTGGATGATGGCCACGGTCAGCGGCAGCTCGAGCCCGATGCGCGTGCCGCGCCCAGCCACCGAGCTGATGCGCAAGACGCCGCCCAGGCGCTCCAGCGTGGCCTTCACCACGTCCATGCCCACGCCACGCCCCGAGGTCTGCGTCACCGCCTCGGCGGTGGAGAAGCCGGGCAGGCAGATGAGCTCGGCGGCCTGCGCGTCGGTGAGCGCGTCGGCCGCGGCCTGCCCGATAAGGCCGCGCTCCACGGCGCGGCGACGAAGGCGCACCGGGTCGAGCCCGGCGCCGTCGTCCTCGAGCTCGAGGAGCACGTTGTCGCGGTCGCGGCTGGCGCGCATCACCAGCTTCATGGTCGGCGCCTTGCCGCGCTCGCGGCGCGCCTCGTCGCCCTCATGGCCGTGGTCGATGGCGTTGCGCAGCATGTGCAGGAACGGCGCCGACAGCTCGTCGAGGATGGCGCGATCGAGCTCGATGTCCATGCCGCTCATGGTGAAGTCGACCGAGCGGCGGGCCTGCCGCGCCAGGTCGCGCACGACGCGCGGGAAGCGTTCGGTGAGGAACGACAGCGGCGTCATGCGCGCGGCCACCACGCGCGCGTGCAGGTCGCGCGTCAAGCGATCGACCTCGTCGACGAGGTCGAACAGCTCGGGCAGGTCGACGCGCCCTGCCAACGCCCGCATGCGCGAGCGCGCCAGCAACAGCTCGCCCACCGAGTCGATGAACTCATCGAGCAGCGCGGTGCGCACGCGCACCGTGCGGTCGGCCTCGCCGCGCTCGGCGGGCGCAGCGGGGGCCTCGTCGGCCACCGGAGGCGGCGGCTCGGCGTCGCCCATCTCGACGTCGCCGACCCCTTGCGCGGCGCGCGCCAAGCGCTCGATGGCGGCACGATCGGCGAGCTCGGGGTCGAAGCGCACCGTGAGCGTGCGGTCGGGCAGCTCGCGCGC
>CAZONM010000488.1:0-224 GCA_964580865.1 uncultured Myxococcales bacterium
GGCCACCTGCTCGTCGGTGGTGCCGCGCCCGAGCGTGAGGCGCACCGAGCCGAGCGCCTCGGCCGCCGGCACGCCCATGGCGAGCAGCACGCTCGAGGCGCGCTCGTGGCCGTCGTGGCACGCGGACCCCGTGGACGCCGCCACCTCGGGGGCACCCGTCAACACGCGCGAGCCCGCCGCGCGCGGGAAGCGCACGTTGAGCGTGTTCGGCAGGCGCTCTTCGG
>CAZONM010000488.1:234-3984 GCA_964580865.1 uncultured Myxococcales bacterium
TATCACGTTGTGACTGGAGTTCAGACGTGTACTCTTCCGATCTCGGTGGTGCCGCGCCCGAGCGTGAGGCGCCAGGCCGGGGACCGCGGCCGCCAAGCGCCGCCACAGGTCGTCGCGCTGACGCGTCAGGCGCGCGGCCACCGACGCGAGGTCGCGGGCGGCGGCCTCGCACGCCACCGCGAGGCCCACGATGGACGCCACGTTCTCGGTGCCCGGCCGCAGGCCGCGCTCGTGGCCGGCGCCGAGCGCGAAGGGCACGAGCGGCGTGCCGCGCCGCACGTAGAGCGCACCCACGCCCTTGGGGGCGTACAGCTTGTGCCCGGCGACGCTCACGAGGTCGACGTCGAGGGCGCGCACGTCCACCGGCACCTTGCCGACGGACTGCGCGGCGTCCACGTGCACCAGCGCGCCGCGCGCGCGCGCGGCGCCTGCCAGCTCCGCCACGGGCTGGAGCACGCCGGTCTCGTTGTTCGAGTGCATGACGGTGACGAGGGCGGCCCCCTCGTCGACGGCGGTGCGCGCGACCTCCAGCACGATGCGCCCGTGCGCGTCGACCGGCACGCGCGTGACGCGGTGGCCCCGTCGCTCGAGCAGCGCGCACGGCTCCGCGGTGGCCGGGTGCTCGATGGCGCTGGTGACGACGTGCGCGCGCGCGGCGCGCGCCTCGATGACGCCGTGGATGGCGAGGTTGTTGGCCTCGGTGCCGCCCGAGGTGAACACGATCTCGTCGTCGTCGCAGCCCAAGAGCCGCGCCACGCGATCGCGCGCCGCCTCCACCGCGCTGCGCGCGCGCGCGCCATAGACGTGCGCGCTCGACGGGTTGCCGAAGTGCTCGCGCAGGTACGGCAGCATGGCGTCGACCACCTCGGGCAACAGCGGCGTGGTGGCGTTGTGGTCGAGGTAGATGGGATCCGGTGTGGTCATGGGTGCTCCCCGCGCGCCACCGGCAGTCGATGCGGGCGACGCGCAGCCGTCAACGGCCCCCGCCTCGCGCGGTCGGTCGGAGATCCGCCTTTCGCCACCGGGCGGGCGGCGTGTCATAGCTCTCGTGGAGGTCCCCATGCGTCGCCTGCCTGCCGTGCTCGCCGTCGTTTCGCTCGTGACGTTCGCGGTCCTGGCTGCCGCGTGCAGCTCGTGCACCGAGCCGCCTGCGGAGGGTGAGGGTGAGGGTGAGGGTGAGGGTGAGGGTGAGGGCGAAGGCGAAGGCGAAGGCGAAGGCGAAGGCGAAGGCGAAGGCGAAGGCGAGGGTGAAGGCGAGGGTGAAGGCGAAGGTGAAGGTGAGGGTGAAGGTGAAGGCGAAGGCGAAGGCGAAGGTGAGGTGGCGCCGCAGCTGATCGAGGGCGGCGGCGCCGGCGATGGCGCCATCGACGGCCTGCTCCACGTCTTCGTCGTCGACGACGCCACCGGCGAACCGGTGGCGGGCGCGGTGGTCACCGTGGGTGGCAACCCGAACCTCGACGGCGTCACCGACGCGACGGGCCTCGCCACCTTCCGCGACGCCACGATCCTCGACGGCGCGGTCGACATCACGGTCACCGGCACCAACGTGGTGCCTACCTCCTGGCTCGGCGTCGGCGGCACCAACGTCACCATCCCCGTGGTGGTGGCCGGCTCGGCCCCGGGCGTGCCCGAGGCGGGGCGGCTGAACGTGACCATGCCCGACCTGACGACGCTCGCCCCCACCGCCGGCGCCGACTACTACATCGTGGCCGCCAACGTCTCGAGCGTGCGCGATCTCGGGGACCCCGCCAACGACCTCGACGTCGTGGCGCTGCCGCGCTGCACCACCAACACCCTCGACCCGGCGCACTCGTGCGACGACCCCTTCGCCATGCGCGTGCGAACCGGCAGCATGGCGGTGCTCGCCACCATCATCCAGGTGGATGACAACGACACCGTCGTCGACTTCACCGACGACGTCATGGTGGGAATCCGAGGGTACGCTGCCGCGCGCGGGGTCACCGTCGCCGCCGACAGTGAGCAGCCGCTCGATCTGGAGCTGCTCGATGACGCCGACCTCGTCGATGTCACCGTCGACTTCCCGGCGCTCGCGCCCGCCGGCCTCGGCGAGAACGCCGCGCTCGCCGCGCTCGACCTCGGCGACGCCGAGGGCATCCTCTTCTTCGAAGGGACCTTCTTCACGCTCACGCGCGACACCCAGCGCGTGCCTGGGGCAGCGGGCCCGTTCGCCGACGCCGCCGGTACCATCGTGGCGGGCATCGCCAGCGACGGCGCCACGCCTCCGGCGCGCGAGACCCTGTCCATCGAGTGGGATGTGGACGTCGCGAACACGGTGGAGCTGCCCGACTGGCTCGTGCCCGCCGACGACATCACCGTCACCGGCGCGACCGCCCTGACCATCACCCACGACGCCATCGCCGGCGCAGGCCTGCGCACCATCGAGCTGCGCGCGACCGCGGGGGGCGGCGTGGGGCGCCTGTTGTGGAGCGTGGTGGTGCTCGACGGGCGCGCCAGCGTGGCGCTGCCTGCGCTCTCGTCGGACCCGATCCCCGGCGGCACCAACGTGGTCGAGGTCAACGGCGTGGACGCCGCGGGCTTCGACGCCGCCGACTTCACCGTCGACAGCCTGCGGGACACGTTGGCGCGCTTCGCCACGGCACGCGACACGTTTGCGCATTGACGACCTCGGGTGTCCCCGATTCCGGGCGCATGGCCCCGCGTGCCGCGGCCGCTCGCCGGCGCGGCGCGCATGTAGGCACCCGCGCACCCTCGCGGCGCACGGGCGTTCGCTGCTGCCTGCAGGCCGCACCCCTCGAAGATCTGTCGTGCGTGGCGCACAGCACCGCGCACCGACGCTATGCCACGCTCAACGCGCGGGGCGCGGATCGTGCTGCTGCCCCGGCGCGGAGGATTCCGATGAAGAAGCTTCTCATGCTCGGTGTGGCGGTCGCGGGTGGTGCGGTTGGCTGCGTGCAATCGCCGCTCGATGGGCTCGACCTGTTCGATCGCGACGCCGACCGGGACCAGCCCCGCGCCGTCGAAGTGCGTGACCTCTTCGACAACCGCGACCTGATGGTCGCCACCCACGGCCGGCTCGATGGCGCGGTGGGTCCGGCCACGGGCCTGTCCCACGAGGCCGAGTACCTCGACTTCTACTCGGATCGCTCGTGGACCACGTCGAACCTCATCGTGCGCGGTGACCAGGGTTCGGCCATGGGCATCTTCAGCGTCTCCGGCGACCTCGGCGAGCTCGAGGTGGGCGAGACCGTGCGCAGCTGCAACGACGACTGGGAAGATCCCACGAGCCCCGTCAACACCGGCATGGGCGTGAGCGCGTCGCTGGTGGGCTGCGCCAACGAAGGCTCGCCCGAGGACGGCTGGTCTTACGATCAGCCCGCCGACTGCACCGACGTGACCGTCACCGAGCCTGAGATCGGCGCGCCCGAGGAGACGGTGGCGACGGTGTCGGTGCTGGCGCACTGGGGCGCGGACACCGGTGGCGGCCAGGAGCGCACGGTGAAGGCGACGATCCACCTGGCGGACTAAACCCCTGACAGCGCCACGGGAGACCTGCGTGGGGCTGACGACGAGCCAGGGCTGGTGCGACAGCGGCCGCGCGAGTGTGGGCGCGGTGCGCGCGGGGGCGGTGGCCAAGAGCCGCCGCCCCACCCCGACGGTCGCCGTGGGGCTGCTCACGGCGTTGCTCGGGGTCGCGGCCGCCGGCGCGGCGCGCGCCCAGAGCGGCAGCTGCGGCGCCGAGCACCTCGGCACGCAGGACGGCTGCGACTG
>CAZONM010000489.1:0-3969 GCA_964580865.1 uncultured Myxococcales bacterium
CCAGCTTGGCCTCGTCGACAGCGCGGGGCGCGAGCTCGCCCGCGCTCTCGGCCGCGAGCGCCTCGAGCGCGCCGGCAGCGGCGGCGTCGCACTCCGCAGGGCGCTCGCTGCACGCGAGCGCCCACACGCTCGACGTCACGAGCAGCGCCGCGAGCGCCGAACGCGTGGGCTCGCGCCGCCGTGAACGCGCGCTCATCATCGATGCGTGCTCAGAAGTCGACCACGCCGGTGGCGTCGACGTAGGGCAGCGGGCTCTCGTCGCGGCATGCGCCGCTGGTGCTCGGCCCCGCCTCGGCCATGCAGCGCACGATGGGCTCCGCCACCGCCAGGTTGGCCTCGCCCACGCGCTCGACCACGAACCCCGACGACACCGTGATGGTGACCGCGCCCGTGGCCACCGCGCCGTCCTGACCGGCCTCGCGCTCGCGCTTGATCTCGATGTCGGCGTTGAGGGCGCCGCCGCGCGGCTGCGCGTCGAGCATGCCGGGGGTGACGGTGACCGTGACCCGGCTGCCGAACCCCTGGTCGGCCACGGCGGCCGCGGGCGGCAGCGCCGGCGCCACCGCGATGTCGAAGTCACCGGTGACGACGCCGTTGTCGAGCACGGCCTTCTGCGGCTCGCCGTCGCCGAACCGATCGAGCGACAGGCCCTTGATGAGGAGCCCGTCGCGTGTGGCCAGCTCCCGCTGCACGTCGAGCAGCTTGGCGTGCGGGAAGCGCAGCCAATCGGCGCCGGGGTCCACGCGCGCCGCCGTCAGCAACAGGTGCAGCTCCTGCCCCGCGCGGTTCTTGAGCACGGGCAGGGCCGCGCCGTCGCGCACCAGCAGGTCGTGGCGGTCGGCGACGGCGAGCACCGACGTGCCGGGCTGAAACGGCACGCCGTCGAAGTCGCCCGCGATCCACACGTTGCAGCCGGCCCCCGCCAGGGTGGCCAGCACCAACGTCGGTGCGGCGCGCATCATGGCGCGCCCCGCGGCGGCAGCGGCAGGCCGATGACGTCGTCGCCCTGGAGCAGCGCCAGGTTCTGCTCGGCCACGCGCTCCTCCACCAGCGGCGCGTAGAAGGTGCCCGTGAAGCTGCCCTCGACGGCGTCGCCGGGGTCGTTGTCGGTGCGCGCGAACGCGATGGTGGCGGTGCCGCGCAGCTCGCGCAGATCGGCGAAGTCGGCGACGTCGAGCTCGACGGTGGTGGTGCGCCGCGACGCCAACGGCACCACGTCCGCGTAGCTCGACGAGCCCGACAGGCGATCGGGCGCCAGGTGGACGCGCGCCGTCATGCGCCCGTCGCCCTGCTCGTCGCCGCCCACGACCACGCTCTCGAACGCCTCGCCGCCCGACACGTCGCTCTGCGCCGAGAACTCGAGCGCGAGCGCGTCGCGCAGCACCAGCTCGTGGGCGATGTCGGCGAGCTCGCTGCCCTCCACGTCGGACAGGTCGGACTGCGGATCGAACACCACCCAGGTCATGGCCACGGCCACGCGCGGGTCGTCCTCGGCCAAGAGCGCCGCGTCGTGCTCGTCGACGTAGCTGAACACGGTGCCGCCGGGGTCGAAGGTGCGGGCCGACAGGGTGCCCGTGAAGGTGGCCTGGCCGAACCGGCAGCCCGCCATCACCGTGGACACGAGGAGCACCAGGGACGCCGCGAGGACGAGACGAAGCGCGCGCATGCGCCCCCGTAGCACGAATGACGCGGCCTCGTGAACAGCGCCGTGCGCCGGCGGGTGATCGAGGGCAGCTCCGCATCCTGCCCGCGCCGACAACCTGCTAGACGGGCGCCATGCCCGCCGCCCTGTCGCCCGACCGAGTCCTCTCCGTCTTCGTGGCCGCGCAGAAGAAGCCGCTCAAGGCCAAGGACGTCGGCAAGGCGCTGGGCCTGCCCGCCGACGATCGCTCGGAGGTGCGCGCCGCGCTGCAGGCGCTGGTGGCCGCGGGCAAGCTCGTGCAGCTCGAGGGGCGCCGCTTCGTGGTGCCCGGCGACGCCGGCGCCGAGCGCGGCACCGTGCAGCGCAAGGCCAGCGGCAGCGGCTGGTTCATTCCCGACGATCGCCGGCTGCCCGACGCCTTTCTGCCGCCGGCCGAGCTGCTCGCCGTCGTCGACGGCGACAAGGTGCTGGCTCGCCTGGAGCGCGGACCGCGCGGCGCCAGCGCCCGCGTGGTGCGCGTGCTGGCGCGCCCGCGCACCACCCTCACCGGCACGCTGGTGGTGCGCGGCAAGGCCCGCTTCGTCGAGGTCGATGACAACGTCATCTCGGGCCCCGTGATCCTGCCCGAGGGCCCCGAGGGCAACGCCGCCGACGCCGCGCCCGGCGACGTCGTGGAGGTGCTCTTGCTCGAGGCCCCCACCGCCGTGACCACCGCCGTGGGCCGCCTGGTGCGCTCGCTCGGCAAGCGCGGCGCCCTCGACGTCGAGGTCGAACGCATCCTCGCCGAGAAGGGCATCGTCAAGGCGTTCCCGCCCGAGGTGACGGAGCAGGCCGAGGGCTTCCCGGCCGACCCCACGGACGACGACCTGCAGGACCGCGTCGACCTGCGCGCGCTGCCGCTCGTCACCATCGACGGCGAGACCGCCAAGGACTTCGACGACGCCGTGCATGCGCTGCCGGTGCCCAAGAGCAAGGACCTCGAGGTCACCGTGGCCATCGCCGACGTGAGCCACTACGTACGCGAGGGCAGCCCCCTCGACGTCGAGGCGTTCCGCCGCGGCACCAGCATCTACTACCCGGGGCGCGTCGTGCCCATGCTGCCCGAGGCGCTGTCGAACGGGCTGTGCTCGCTCAAGCCGCACGTGGTGCGCCTGTGCATGTGCGCGCGCTTCCGCGTGACGCCCGACGGACAGATGAAGGACCCGAGCTTCTTCAATGGCGTCATGAAGAGCCACGCGCGCCTCACCTACACGCGCGTGCAGCACTTCCTCGACGGCAACCCCGAGGCCGCCATCGAGAGCGCGGCGGTGCAGACGTCGCTGACGCACCTGCAAGAGGCCGCGCGCCGGCTGCGCGCGGCGCGCACGCGGCGCGGCTCGCTCGACTTCGACCTGCCCGAGACCGTCATCGCCCTCGACGACGACGGCGAGCCGATGAAGGTGCACGCCATGGACCGGCTCGAGGCCCACAAGCTCATCGAGGACCTGATGGTGGCGGCCAACGAGGCGGTGGCCATGCACTTCGAGGAGCGAACGTGGCCGTGCGTCTATCGCATCCACGAGCCGCCCGACGAGGAGAAGCTCGCCCGCTTCCTCAAGCTGGCGCGCATGGTGGCGGCGCGCGGCCTGCGCATCGAGGACGACACCACGCCAAAGGCGCTGATGAAGGTCATGCACGCGCTGGCCGATCACCCGGCCAAGCGCGCGCTCGACTCGCTGTTGTTGCGCTCGATGAAGCAGGCCAAGTACGCCGCCGACAACGTGGGCCACTATGGCCTCGGCTCGGAGGCGTACCTGCACTTCACCTCGCCCATCCGCCGCTACCCCGATCTGGTGGTGCACCGCTTGCTGAGGGAGCGGCTGGGGCGGCGCGCGCGCAAGAAGGGCGGCGACGAGCGCCTGCTGCAAGAGCTCGACGAGATCGCCGGGTCGTGCAGCGACCGCGAGCGCAACGCCACCGACATCGAGCGCGCGGTCGACGCGCTCTACTGCGCGTGGTTCATGAAGGACAAGCTCGGCGAGCGCTTCCCCGCGGTGGTGGGCGGGGTGGCCGAGTTCGGCTGCTTCGTGCGCCTCGACGAGCACCACGTGGAGGGGCTGGTGCCGGTGCAGGCGCTGCCGCCCGACTACTACCGCTACGACGAGGTGCGCCTGCAGCTCGTGGGCGAGCGCGGCGGGCGCACCTTCGGCGTGGGCGACAAGCTCGAGGTGGTGGTGGGCGGTGTCGACGTCGCGCGCCGCCAGGTGACGTTCTCCTTGGCGGGCGTCGAGGCGCCCGCGGCGCGTGGTGCGAACGGCCGGCCCGCGCGCGGCGACGGGGAGCAGGCG
>CAZONM010000490.1:0-3965 GCA_964580865.1 uncultured Myxococcales bacterium
CCCGTTCGCCAAGCTTGACCTCGGCGGCCCCGCGGCGCCCGCGTCTGAGCCCGCGCGACCGGCGCGCTGGCGGGTGAGGACCGCCGCGGGCATGGACGCGGAGGTCGAGCTGCCGCAGCTGCGCGAGCTCATCAAGGCCGGCACCGTGGGCCCCGACGACGAGGCCGGGCCCCTTGGCGAGGCGCTCAGGAAGGTGAGCGCCCAGCCCCTCCTCACGGTCGTGCGCCCGACCGCTTCCACGGCGCGGTCGGTGTCGGGCGCGCGGGCGCGCGGCGGGCCGTCAATCGGACGCGTCGCGGCGGCGGTCGCCGTGCTCGTCATCGTGGGTGGTGGCGTCGGGGTGTACGTGGTCAAGCCCGACCTGTTCGAGCGCGGCAGCGACGCGGGGCCGAACCCGCTGCGCGGCGTCAAGTCCGCGTGGGAGATGCGGTTCCCCAACCCGCCGCACACGGCGCCCGAGCACGTCGACGCAGGGCGCGCGGCCATGCGCCTCGACACGGCGGCCGGCTACCGCAAGGCCGACGACGAGCTGCGCCAGGCGCTCATCCGCGACGTGGGCAACGTCAAGGCGGTGGCGGCGTGGGTCGAGAACTTCTCGGGCCTGCCAGCCATGCAGTCGGACATCGAGACCGTGCGCGTGGCCAAGGACGCCATTGCCTGGGCGCTGCGCAAGGCGCCCAACGACCCCGACGCCAACCGTGCCAACGGCGCGCTCCTGCTCGCCATGCAGAAGGTCGACGACGCGCAGCGGGCGCTCATGAAGGCGCGCGACCTGGCGCCCGATGACATGCAGACCGTCATGGTGCTGGCGCGCAGCCACCTCGACCGTAACCCGGCCGAGGCGCTGTCGCTCATCGGCGTGGTGCGTCGCAAGGCGCCCGACCTCAAGCAGGCCGTCGTGGTGGAGGGCGCGGCCCAGCGGCGCCTCGGCGCGTTCAAGTACGCGCGCGAGGCGCTGGGGGAGCGGCTGGCCGCCGATCCCGCCAACACCGGCGCGCTCAAGGAGCTCGCCAAGCTCGAGCTCGACGTGGGCAACCCCGAGCAAGCCATCGAGGCGCTGTCGCGCCTCATCGGGGCCGAGGAGCGTGACGTCGACGCTCACCTGATGCGCGCCAAGATCGCCTATCAGATCGTGGGTGGCGAGGAGGGGCTGACCCGCGCCGACCAGTACCTGACCTTGGTGGTGGACAAGTACGACCAGGTGGCGGGCGAGCTCTTGCTGCCGGTGCTGGCGCATGCCGCGTTCGTCAAGGGCGAGCTTGGCAAGCTCGACGACGGCGTCAAGCTCGGCGAGCGGGCGCGCGGCTCCGACTCGACCTATCCGCCCGCGTTGTTCGTGCTCGGCCGCATCTACGGCCTCAGGGGTGACACCAAGGTGGCCCGCGAGATGCTCGACCGCGCCGCCACGTCGGCGGCGTCGCGTGACTCGTTCTACGAGCCCGCGGTGCGGTCCGAGCTGGCGCGCGCCCAGGGCGCCGACGGCGACATGGCGTCGGCCGTCCGCAGTTTCGAGCAGGCCATCGAGTACGACCCGCGCAGCGAGCGCGCGCACTTCGGGCTGGCCGCGCTCTACGTCACGAACGACAAGATGAGCCAGGGCATGACGCTCATGGCGCGCGCCATGCAGAACGACCCGATGATGGCGAACGAGAAGCGCGTGCTGACCGACTACCCCACGGCTCGCCGCGACTTCGTATCGATGGCCGACGCGTTCAAGGCGGCCAAGGCGCCGCCCAACGACTCGTCGCTGGCGGCGCAAAAAGAGGCCGCCGAGGGCATCCTGCGCTTCCACGGCGGACAGCGGAAGGAGGCCGAAGCGCTGCTGCGCCGGGCGCTGGCCGAGGACCAGTTCAGCCACGCCGCGCTCTTGTACCTGGGCATCATCGAGCTCGACGACGGGCGCCTGTCCGACGCGCGCAAGCACCTGCAGCTCGCCGCCACCACCACCGGCAAGGGTCACCTGTTGACGCAGCTGTACCTGGCGCGCGCCGAGGTCGCCACCGGCGATCCCGAGACCGCGCGCAAGCGGTTGCAGGACGTCATCGACCAGGACGCCACGTTGGCGCAGGCGAGCTACAGCCTGGGCGTGCTGTTGCGCCAACAGAACCTCGAGGGGCAAGCGCTCGAGGAGTTCAAGAAGGTCATCAAGGCCGACCCCGACTACACGCCCGCCAAGCGCGCGCTGGCGAACGCGCGCTGACCCAAGCACGCAGTCAGCGCGCGTAGAGCTTGAGCGCCTTGCCGTCTTCGGAGAACCACACGGCCACCGGGCGCCCGCCCGCGCGCAGGGCGAGGTCGATCCAGGCGTCGTCTTGCGTGCCCTTCTCGAGGAGCGTGCGCCGCGCCCGCGACACGTCGCCTTGCGGGAGCTCCACGAGGAACAGGCCGGGCGCCGCGTCGTCGTGGGGATCGCGCGTCAGCAGCCACACGGTGCCGTCGGGCGCGCGGCGCATGACCGACGGGCCACGCGCGCGGGCCACGCGCACGCGCTCGTCGAGCGGGGCGGGCGCCGAGGGGTCGAAGCGCGCGATGGTCAGCGACTGGTCGTCGAGCCGCACGGCGGCCACGTCGAGCGCGCCGCCCACGCCACGCCAGAGCGCGCTGGCCACGCCGTCGAAGCCGGCCCTGGGCTCGGCGCGCGCCGGTGTGACGACGAAGGGTACGGCGCCGGGCGCGCGCACCGCCAAGCGCCAGTGGCTCATCACCACCTGCCAGTCGCAGTAGCTCGCCACCACCGTGCCGTCGTCGAGGACGCGCAGATCGGCGCGCACGCGTGGCGACGGGCCCACGGTGTCGACGTCGATCTTCTCCCAATGCCCCACGCCGCCAGCGCCGAACGCGGGCAGGTCGACGGGCCGGCGCGCGTAGCGCAGGCGATCGCCCCCCGTGGTGTAGAGCACGTGTACGCGCCCCTGCCCGTCGACCGCGAGGGCGCCCTCGGCGCCCGCCTCGTCGCCGAACGCGATCTCCTCCAACGCCCACCCCGGCGCGCCGGGGCGAAACGCGGGCACCGGCGCGGGCTCGTCGTCGACGACGGCGCCGGCGAGCTTCATGGCAGCGACGTCCTTGGGGCGGTGCGCGACCTTCAGCGTGTGATCGCCCTGATGGTAGGCGCTGACGACGGGCGCGCCGCCCGGCGCCAACGCCAGGCGCACGAAGCCGCCGGCGGCGCCGGTGGTCTCCACGGCCTCGGGCGCGCCCGGGTGGACGGCGCCCGCCGGCGACACGGCGTAGAGCACGTCGCCCACGTCGGCGTCGGTGTAGGCCAGGTGCACGCGGTCCTGCTCGTCGACGGCGACGTTGGGGTACCAGCCCACGCCGCGCTTCGCCTCGCCGGCGGCCACGCGATCTGCGGGCGGCGCGGCCACCACCGCGATGGTGCCTGCCGCTGCCTCGTGCGTGGGGATCGGCGCCTCGCGCCGACAGCCCGACGCCGCCGCGGCCAGCCCGCAGAGGGTGAGAGTGATCGCCCCGATTGGCGCGCGCATCGTGTGCTGGTTAGCTCTCTGCATGACCGACGAAAAGAAGAGCGATCCCTTCGGCTCCTTGCTCAACGCCGCGCTCGGGCAGATCGACGAGATCCGCGACGTGATCGTGCGCGGCGGGCAGGCGGGCAAGGCCAAGATCGACGCCGAGCTCCTCAAGCGGCAGCGCGACCGGGCGCTCGGCGAGCTCGGCGCCGCGCTCTTGCACGAGGTCGAGCGCGGCGCCCTGGCGCTGCCGGAGCCCCTCGAGGAGCCGGCCAAGCGGGTGCGCGAGCTCGACCAGCAGATCGCCAAGGCAGAGGAAGAGGCGGCGCGCGCCTTCGGTGACAAGAAGCCCCATGGAGGAGGCGAGGCCAGCGGCGGGGAAGGGTCTTGAAAAGCGCGCCACGTGGTGTCAGAGGACGCTCGTCGCTCCCGCGGGGTCATAGCTCAGCTGGGAGAGCGCCTGAATGGCATTCAGGAGGTCGGCGGTTCGATCCC
>CAZONM010000491.1:0-3957 GCA_964580865.1 uncultured Myxococcales bacterium
GCGGCGGCGCCGCGCAAGCCGCGGCACGCCGCCGCGGGCGCGGCGACCGCGCGGCGAAGCGGGCGCCCGCAGCTGGTAGCCCCGATCACAAAAGTGGAAAGCACCACTTTCAATTCATCGCTGCGCCCGGCACCACGGGGCCATGCGCATGCCGGCAATCACCCCCCGTCACGGTCTCATCCTCGTCGCTGCGTTCGCGGCATGCGCGCCGAGCGCGGCGCCTCCCCCCGCGCACGAGGACGCCACCGAGGGTGAGGGCGAGGGTGAAGGCGAGGGCGAAGGCGAGGGCGAGGGTGCAGGCGAGGGCGAGGGTGAGGGCGAGGGCGAGGGTGCAGGCGAGGGCGAGGGTGAGGGCGAGGGCGAGGGTGAAGGCGAGGGTGAAGGCGAGGGTGAAGGCGAGGGTGAAGGCGAGGGTGAAGGTGAGGGTGAAGGTGAGGGTGAAGGTGAGGGTGAAGGTGAGGCCATGGGGCGCCTCGAGGGGCGTGTCACCCGCTCCGCGCAGCCACGGGACGACGGGCGCGGCTCGATCTACATCGCCGTCTTCGACGGCGACCCCGTGGTCGACGACGACGCCGAGCTCATCGCCAACGTGCTGGTGCACGACGCCGACCTGAGCGCCGCGGGCGCCTCCGTGACGTATGCCATCGAGGGCATCCCGCCGCGCGCCACTCCCTACGCGGTCACCGCCTTCCTCGATGACGATGACAACGTGGACGCCACCGACGCCGCGGGCGCGGCGCCCGACCAGGGCGACCTCGTGACGCTGCGCGCGTTGCGCTCGCCGACCGTCACGGTGGCGGCGCCGGGCACCGTCACCTTGGACCTCGACCTCAACTTGGTGAAGCCCTTCTGAGCGCGCCAAGGCGCGGCGAGCGAGCGAACGACAGCGGTGCGCTACGGGCGCGTCGCCGCGGGCGCCTCGCGCGCCTGCTCGGGCGCGAACACACGCCACAGCCCGAGCAACACGACGACCAAGACGAACCACAGCGCCAGCGTCTTGGCGAACAGCGCGCGGCGCGTGGGGCGGCGCTGCTCGTGCGCGATCTCGAGGCGCACCTGGGCGCGCACGCGCTCCTCCTCGCGGATCAATTCGACCTCGTCGGGGGAGAGCGCGCTCATGGGCGCAGGCTAGCGCCGACGGTCGTCGACGCAAGGCCCCCGCGGCGCACGACAACGCGAGCGCGTGGCGCGCGAACCGCGCATGCCGCCCGCGCGAGGCCGACCGGAGGGCGGCCGGAGCCCCAGCGACCGAGGAGGGGGAGCCGGCGTCGGGCTCCGCCCGCGCCGGGGACGGGACCGAGGGTCCCACCCCGCTCGCCCACGGCGAGCGCAAGAACAGCACGCGCGCCCGGATGGAGGATTTTTGGACTGGGTGCCGGGCAGCGGCGTGAAGTTCAGCTTTCCCTACTGTCTGGGCGGAGCCGCTCTGAGCCACCGAGCCGCCATCGCTATCGCGAAGAAGCAGGCTGGGTAGGCCATGGTAGTGAAGGTTCGGTTGCCGCCGACCAGCGCGGGTTCCATCGCCCAGTCGTAGTCGGCGTCGGGCAGCAGACGAAGGATGAGGTTCCGCGCGTCGTCAATGAAGCGCGTGGGGTCGACACCCATCGGGCGCGCCGCAGGTTCCCATGTTTGGGGGGCCTTCACGAGGTAGACCACGCCAAGCGCTGGAACTTGAAGCTGGCGTGCCCCGTTCTTGAGCTGGCGATCCAGCTCCTGAATCGCGCTCTCGCCAGCGTCGGCGTCACTGCTGTAGACGATCTTCTGCTCGATCACCATCGCGAGCGGTTCATCGCCGCTCATATGAAAGGCCACCAGATCGGGTTTGTCGCGGTCCCCGAGGTCACCACCGCCAAGCTCGGCGTTGCGTAGTACGGTTCGGAAGCTCTGCTCCCCATAGACGGCGAGCTGTCCAGAGGGGAAAGCAGGCCCGCATTCGTTCAGGGTGACAAAGAGCTCGGCATTGAACCAAGCCTCGCGTTTCGGCCCGGCGACGAGGTTCGCCAGGTGGCCGATCTGTGAAGCGAGCTTCGTGTGCGTCTGCTCGCAGGCGAACCGTGCGTCGTCGATCGTTGCGACCATCGTGACCTCTCTCGGGTACTTCGTGCGGGCGGCGTGATCATGGCGGAGCGATCACGCTCTCGAACGCCTCGACGAGGCGACCGAGCCAGGCGACGTCCTGGGTGATGACCCCATGGTCAACGTCGTTGAACTGCATGTGGCGCGGCCGGTCCGCTCGCAAGAAGTCACCCTCATGCACGATGTGGTTCCGGCGCTGAACAAGAGCGTTGAGGCGCGTTCGCACCGCCTCAGTCGGCTCGCCAAGTTCGGTCGCAACACGGCTCCACCCGTTCTGGATACCCGCCATCGACATGGCGCGACCAACCTGCTCGAAGCTCTGGAAGGTCTCTTTCAGGAGACGCTGTCGGACGGCGGCCTTTACGGCGACCCAGGGGCGCGCCTCGACGTCGCGGCGTCGGGCATCAAGCGTCAGGTCGGCCAAGTGGGCGTAGTCCTCGAACGGGATGTCGAGTCGCCGTAGCTCGCCGGGCCACGCATCGCCGTCCCGCACGGTGCTCAAGTGCCGAAGCACCGCGAGGTGCATGTACGAGTCAATGGCTGCGGCCCCCATGACGATCGCCATCCGTCGCAGATCATTCTTCACGTTGGCGATCGGCAACTGCTCGTCCGCGAGGTCGAGGAATCGCCTTGCCCGGCGCAGGCAACTCTCAGCGGCATCGACGGGATAGAACACCATGCCTCTGCCCTCTCACGCCGCGCCGCCTGCGCCGACATCGAAATCCGTCGGCTCATCTACCGCTCAAGAATCGCCCGACACGAGGCTCTCGATCGTCACCCGGGCGGCGAGAACTTCCTCCAGCGCTTTTTTTACGCCCGCCTGTGCGGCCTCGATCCGGCGCAGCTTGGAGCCGAGCTCTTCCATCTTCAGGTAGTCGTACTTGTCCTTCGCCGTGAAGGGCACGCGGATTGTCTGCGCAAGCGCCTCTGCCGGGTACAGCTTCGTGTAGTCGTTGCGTCTGCCGTCGACGCGCCGTCCAACCGCGGCGGCCACGAACACCGGTTCGATCGCGAAGCGCAGGTACGTAAGGTCCGGAACCTTGACGCCGTCGCGCGGCAAGAGGACGCCGCGGTCACGGTTCACGGAGAAGCGACCGGAGACTTCTTGGACCCGCCCACCATAGCCGTTCATTACCCACGTCAGGAACGTTCCGTCGTAGTCGAACGAATCAACAAACCCGAAGGGGCCTTCGAGTGATGCACTGTATACAGGATACTTCCCTGGGTGCTCATCGAGATAGTTTTTAACGAAGAGCGCGCGGCCGTTCTTGCCCTCGAAAAGATCGCTCACCGGCACGTCGCGGAAGGTCGTCATGACAGCTCCTTGTAGAGCCGGTCCAGCGCCTGCTTCGCCTCGTGCACCAGGCCGCGAAACGTCTCGCCGTCGACTTCTGCGGACTTCTCGGCGATGCCCAGGTCGATCTTCTCAGCCATCGTCCAGTTGCGATCGACCAACCAGTTCGACAAGGCCGAAAAATCCGCCCAAGGCACGATCTTGCATCTGGGGTCTGTGGACTTGTACTTCGCAGGTGCTGCTCGGAAGTAACCGTACTCCCGCTCCATCGTCGTCATGTCGTTGTCGTCGATGGGAACTCGTCTCGAATCACGCGATTCACCGATCTCAGACACGAGGTAGGTAAACACCGGATCGGTTTGCTGCTTGGCCGTTTCCTTCCGGCGAACAGCGAGGATGTATGTTTTCTTTGGGGTCGAGTAGAAGGTCCTGCTAGGCAGCGAAATGACAGCGATGACGCAGCAGCGCTCCTTGATGTAATCGAGCATCTGAACCTGGTTCAGGAGCCCATCGGGAACGATGACGTAGCTTTCACCGGGTGCAGCTCACCGCCTGATCACGCCGCGCGGGCCTTTTCTTGATGGAAG
>CAZONM010000492.1:0-3946 GCA_964580865.1 uncultured Myxococcales bacterium
GGGATGGTCGCGGCTGGCGATCGAATCGTAGGCGAGCCGCCCGACCCCGGGCCAGGAGAAGACGGTCTCGATCAGCACCGTGCCGCTGACGAGGTGGCCGGCCTGGACGCCGGTGTAGGTGACGACGGCGAGCATGGCGTTGCGGAAGACGTGGCGCCAGACCACCTGCGCCTCGGTGATGCCCTTGGCGCGGGCCGCCTTGACGAAGTCCATGTCGGCGACATCGATCATCGTCGCCCGGGTGATGCGGGCGAAGACGCCCATGTAGTGGGTGCCGAGCGCGATCGTCGGCAGCACGAGATGGGCGTCGAAGTCGCGCTCGATGGCGCGCGCGAGCTCGGCGAAGCGCTCGTCGCGACGCAGGTAGGCGTCGAGCAGCTCGTCGGCGCGCTGGTCGGCCTTCGCCTCGGGCTTGGAGCCCAAGCGCTCGTGCACCAGCGCGCGCGCGTACACCGTGAGCCCGGCGCGGCCGTCGTCGACCACGCCGGCGAGGCAGCCGACCTCGTCATCCCAGCGCGGCGCGCCGCGCGGCTCCTCGCAGCGGCGCGGCGGCAACGGGACGCTCATGCCCGCAACCGCCAACGCTCCCGAGAGCTCGGCAAGCACCTCCGCCTCGCGGGCGCGCTGCGCGTCGGGGGAGGGCGTGGCGCACGCCGCCAGCGCGCACGTCACCATGAGCGCGCGTCTCACGGCGCCGCGTCCAGCGCCAGCGCGCGGCGCAGGTCCGCGTCGTAGGCGCCGAACGCCGCGGTGGTGGCGTCGTCCTCCTCGTCGCGCGCGAAGGTCCCGAACGCGATCAGCACGCCGCCGACGGTGGCGCCGACGGCCGCGACGGCGATGCCGCCGATGATCAAGGGCGGCGCCACGGCCTCTTGCGTGGGCACCTGCGCCGTCCCCGGGAGCACGCCGAGGTCGGTGGCCACGAGCGCGCCACCCACGAGCACGCCGACGCCCGCGGCGGCGGCGCCCGCGCCCGTGAAGGCGTCGGCGCGCCCGCGTGCCTCAACGGCGGCGTCCATGGCGACGGCCGACGCGCTCCCCTCGGGCACCAGCGGTCGCAGGTCCTCGACGCGCTCGATGGCCAGGCCGTTCTTCAGGGTGGCGCGCTTGCGGGTCACGGCCGGGCGCTCGCCGAAGGGGCGCGCGCGCACCACCAGCTCGCCGCGGTGCGCCCTCTCGAGCGCGTGATCGTCGTACCACGCGCGCCGCTGCTCGACGGGCGCCGCGGCCGAGGGCGGCCGGTCGAGCACCACGTGGTGCGCGCATGCGCCGGTCACCGCGGGGACGAGGAGCAGGCAGAGAAGGGGCGCGCGCACCGGCGGGTGTTCGCGCGCGCGCCGGTCGCGGTCAACGTGGTGCGGCGCGGCGTAGCGCGGCCGCCCCTTGCCTGCGCCACGACAACGCGCCATGCGGACGCCATGGCGTACACCCCGACGACGATGGAGCTGTCCCGCACCGTCAAGACCGGACCCATCAAGAAGGTCCTCGTGGCCAACCGCGGCGAGATCGCGGTGCGCGTGATGCGCACGTGCCGCGAGATGGGCATCCAGAGCGTTGCCGTGTTCTCCGACGTCGACCGCGCCGCCTTGCACACGCGCTACGCCACCGAGGCCTACCACATCGGCCCGCCGGCGCCGCGCGAGAGCTACCTCAACATGCAGAAGCTCATCGACGTCGCCAAGCGGGCGGGCGCCGATGCCATCCACCCGGGCTACGGCTTCTTGTCGGAGAACGCCGAGTTCGCGCAGCGCGTGATGAACGCGGGCCTCGTCTTCATCGGCCCGCCGCCCCACGCCACCGAGCTCATGGGGCCGAAGACCACGGCGCGCCAGGTGATGTCGAAGGCCGGCGTGCCCATCGTGCCCGGCCTGGAAGAGCCCGTGGCCGACGAGGCCGAGGCGCTCGCCTACGCGAAGAAGATCGGGTTCCCGGTCATGGTCAAGGCGGCCGCCGGCGGCGGCGGCAAGGGCATGCGCAAGATCGATCGCGAGCAGGACTTCGCCTCGGCGTGGCGCTCGGCACGCAGCGAGGCCAAGAACAGCTTCGGCGACGACGCCGTGTACATCGAGAAGTTCCTGGTCAAGCCGCGCCACATCGAGATCCAGGTCTTCGCCGACACGCACGGCAACGTGCACTACCTGTTCGAGCGCGAGTGCTCGGTGCAGCGGCGGCACCAGAAGCTCATCGAGGAGGCGCCGAGCCCCTTCGTCACGCCCGAGATGCGCAAGCAGATGGGCGAGGTGGCGTGCAACGCGGCGCGCGCGGTCGGCTACGTGGGCGCGGGCACGGTGGAGATGCTCGTCGACGCCAACCGCAACTTCTACTTCATGGAGATGAACACGCGCCTGCAGGTGGAGCACCCGGTGACCGAGATGATCACGGGCTTCGACCTGGTGGAGGCGCAGATCCGCGTGGCGCGCGGCGAGACGCTGCCGTGGGGCGCGCAGCCCGAGCACCCGCGCGGCTGGGCCATGGAGGCGCGCGTGTGCGCCGAGGACCCCACCGCGAACTTCGTGCCCGTGCCCGGGCGCATCAACCACCTGCGCACGCCCGGCGGCGCCTACGTGCGCACCGACACCGGCATCTACCCGGGCTTCGCCATCACCACCGACTACGACCCGATGATCGCCAAGGTGATCGCCTGGGGCAAAGACCGCAACGCCGCGCGGTTGCGCCTCGATCGCGCGCTCTCGGAGTTCACGCTCAAGGGCACCACCACCAACACGGCGTTCCTGCGCGAGATCCTCGCGTTCGAGGAGTTCGCGTCGGGCACCTACGACACCGGCATCATCGAGCGCTTCCAGCAGGCGCCCTCCACGTGGGTGACCGAGGAGCACAAGGTCATCGCCATGCTGGCGGCCGCCTTCTTCCGCTACGAGGAGGAGCAGGAGGCGCACACCCGCGTGGTGGTGGGGCGCGGCACCGGCAAGACCGGCAAGCACGTCAACGCGTGGAAGCGCGGCATCCCACCCAAGAGCGCCAACCGCTGGTAGCGAGGACCCGCCATGCAGCAGCCCAAGATGAAGTTCGTCGCCACCAAGGACGGCCGGCAGCACCAGATCGAGTGCCAGCGCGACGAGCACAACCCCGACCTGTTCCACATGGCGCTCGACGGCCGCAGCTATCGCATCGACGCCCGTCGTATGCCGTCGCAGATCGTGAGCCTGCTCATCGACAACAAGAGCTACGACGTCGACCTCGAGCGCATCGCCAAGAAGAGCGACACGCTCGACGGGCGCATCCACGTGCGCGTGCGCGGCCGCGTGCTGCGCTTCGAGCTCCTCGACGAGCGCCGCATGAAGATGAAGGAGGCGCAGGGCTTCCGCTTCGACGTGGGTGGCGTGGTGTCCATCGACTCGCCCATGCCCGGCAAGGTCATCAAGCTCCTGGTGAAGGAGGGTGACGAGGTGAAGGAAGGCCAGGGCGTGGTGGTGGTCGAGGCCATGAAGATGGAGAACGAGCTGCGCACGCCCAAGGCGGGCAAGGTGCGCGATCTCAAGGTCAAGGAAGGCGAGGCCGTCGAGGCGGGGGCCAAGCTCGCCACCATCGAGTAGTCTCCCTCGACGTGAGGTGCGCACGCTCGGCGACTCGGGCGATCGGGGTGTCGGCGGTGCTCGCTGCCGCGCTCACCGTTGGTTGCGCGCAGCTCGCGAGCGAGGTGGCCGGCGAGCTCTTGGGCGCGTGCCTGGAGATCACGGCGCGCGCGGCCTGCGCCACCATGTGCGACGACGACGACGACGAGGTGCCGCCGGACGAGGTGGACGCGCCGCCCACGTCTCCGCCAGAGGCGCCGCCGCCCGACTGGCGCCCCACCGTCGCGGACTGCGAGGTCAAGCGCGAGGCCGGCGGCGTGTTCGTCGACTGCGCCGGCGGCACGCGCGCCGTGTTCCTGGCGGGCACCGAGCTCGGCGGCGCCGACGGCGACCCCGGCACCGCCCCCACGCGG
>CAZONM010000493.1:0-3939 GCA_964580865.1 uncultured Myxococcales bacterium
AGGTGGGCGCCCTGGTCGCGGCCGCCGGTGTGGTGCTCGCGCGGATCGCCCGGCAGCGCCGCTGGGCGCTGCGCGCCTTCGGCGCCCACCAGCTCATCGTGGGCCTGGCGTTCGGCGTGCCCGGCCTCGTGCTCGCGCTCCTGTGGGCCATCACCGAGCACCGCGCTGCCTACGCCAACGAGAACCTGCTGCTCGCGAACCCGCTGACCTTGGTGATCGCGCTGGCGGGCGCCGCGCTGATCGTGCGGCCGAGCGCACGCGCCCTGGCGATCCTCGAGGTGCTGTGGCTGTCGCTCGCCGTCACCGGCGTGTTCGCCCTGGTCGCCAAGGTGCTGCCGCTCTTCGATCAGGACAACGTTCCGCTCCTGGCCCTGCTCCTGCCCATCAACGTCGGCGGCGCGCTGGCCGCCGTGTTGCTGCGCCGTCCGGTCGGGCCCGCGGCGCCCTAACGAGGGCGCTTGGTGGAACCGGGGGGGTTGTTTTCCACCCGGCAGATCGAGAACGCTCTCGGGTCCCGTGCAGCAGCTCCTCGACGCCCTCTTGGCCTTCCCCACCGTCGCCTTCGTGGCGCTGACGGCGCTCAGCCTGTGTTACTGGGGCCTGGTCATCGTGGGCGCCGCCGACCTGAACCCGTTCGACGGCGCCGAGGGCGCGGTCAAGGGCGGCGTGGAGGGCGCGGTCAAGGGCGGCGCCGAGGCGGTCAAGGCGCTCACCGGCGACGGCGCCGACGCGGCGGGCGCGGTCAAGGGCGCGGGCGCGCTCGCCGAGGTGCTGGCGTTCCTGGGGCTGCGCCAGGTGCCGGTGACCATCTCGTTCTCGTTGTTCTCGCTCTTCGGCTTCACGCTGTCGTACTTCACGCGCTACCTGCTCGACCCGCTGCTGCCGGGCGCGCTGTCGACGCTAGCCGCGCTCGGCGCGTCGATGGTTGGGGGCGTGGCGCTCACCGGCGTGGTCACGCGGCCCCTCGCCAGGTTCTTCGAGGACAAGGCGCCCGCCGGCGGCCAGGCGTTGGTGGGGCGCGCCGCCGTCGTCACCATCGAGGTGGATGAGCGCAGCGGGCAGGTGGAGATCGCCGTCGACAACGTCATCGTGAGCGCGCGGTCCGCGCCCGGCGTGGCCATCAAGCGCGGCGAGGAGATCGTCATCGTCGAGATGGACGAGCACGGCGTGGCGCTGGTGGAGCCGCTGCGCGCGCTCGCCGCCCCCGGCAACGACGCGTTCGCGGACGCCGCGCGCGTGGCCGCTGCCGGCACATCGAACCACAACGAAACCGCCGACGTCGTCGTCGAGCCCAAGCAGAGCTGAGGAGCAGCATGAACCCGGCAATCATCGTCCCCATCCTGGCCGTCATCGGCGCCTTCTTCGTGTTCGTGCTGGGCGCCGCCGTCATGGTCAAGCGCTTCTACCTGAAGGTCTCGCCGGGTCAGGCGCTCATCAACAACAAGACCGGCGACACCATCGCCGTCAGCTTCACCGGTGGCCTGGTGCTGCCCATCATCCACCGCGCCGAGATCATGGACACGTCGGTGAAGATGATCGAGATCGAGCGGCGCGGCAAAGAGGGCCTCATCTGCAAGGACAACGTGCGCGCCGACGTGAAGGTGGCGTTCTTCGTGCAGGTGGGCCACGACACCGACAGCGTCAAGCGCGTGGCGAGCCGCATCGGCTGCGCCCGCGCCAGCCACGTCGAGACCCTGCACCAGCTCTTCCAGGCCAAGTTCTCCGAGGCGCTCAAGACCGTGGGCTACCAGATGAACTTCCTGCAGCTCTACACGGACAGGAGCAACTTCCGGAAACAGATCCAAGAGCAGATCGGCACCGACCTCGAGGGCTACCAGCTCACCGACGTGGTCATCGACTTCCTCGAGCAGACCTCGCTCGAGTCCCTCGATCCCGAGAACATGCTCGACGCCGAGGGCATCCGCGCCATCACCAAGATCACCAAGGAGAAGGAGGTCGAGACCAACCGGCTGCGCAACGAGGCGCAGATGCTCATCGAGCAGCAGAACACGGCGGCGCAAGAGGTGATCACCAAGCAAGACGCCACCCGCAAGGCCGTCATCGCCGCGCGCGAGCGCGAGGCCATCGTGGCGCAGGCGCGCGAGCAGGCCGACGCGCAGAAGGAGGTGGCCGAGCAGCGCCTCAAGATGGAGAACGCGCGCATCAAGACCGACGAGGAGCTGCAGATCGCCGAGCAGAACAAGCAGCGGCAGGTCGAGGTGGCCATGAAGAACCGCGAGCGCGTGGTGGGCATCGAGACCGAGCGCGTCGCCAAGGACCGTCACCTCGAGGCCATCGCGCGCGAGCGCGAGGTGGAGCTGTCGCGCATCGACAAGGAGAAGCTGCTCGAGGTGCAGCGCAAGGAGATCGCCGATGTGGTGCGCACGCGCGTGGCGGTGGAGCGCACGGTGGCCGAGGAGGAGGAGCGCATCAAGGCCGTGCGCGTCGTCGAGGAGGCCAAGCGCACGCGCGACGCCACGCTCATCGCCGCCGAGACCGAGGCGCAAGAGAAGCTCGTGAAGGACATCAAGGCCGCCGAGGCCGCCGAGAAGTCGGCGGGCCACTACGCCAAGCAGAAGCTGGTCAACGCCGACGCCGACCTCGAGGCCGCCGATCGCGAGGCGCGCGCCACCATGCGCCGCGCCGAGGGCACGCAGGCCGCGGCCGCGGCCGTGGGCCTGGCCGAGGTCAAGGTGCGCGAGGCCGACGCCGTGGCGGCCGAGAAGCGCGGCCTCATCGACGCCAAGGTGGCGAAGGAGCAGGGCATGGCCGCGGCCTTGGTGCAGGAGGCCGAGGCCAACGCGGCGTGGAAGAAGCTCGAGGCGCAGGCCAAGGGCGAGGAGGCGCGCGGGCTCGCGCACGCCAAGGCCAAGCAGGCCGACGCCGACGCCGAGCAGAAGCGGCTCGAGGCTCAGGCCAAGGGGCAAGAGGCGCAGGCCGCGGCCATCGAGAAGCTCGGGCTCGCCGAGGCGGTCTCGATCCGCGAGAAGGGCCACGCCGAGGCCGACGCCACGCAGAACAAGATGCTGGCCGAGGCCGAGGGCATCGCCAAGAAGATGACGGCCATGAAGGCCATGGAGGGCACGGCGCGCGAGCACGAGGAGTTCCGCCTGCGCCTCGAGAACGAGCGCGTCATTCGGCTGCAGGGGCTCGAGATCCAGGCCAAGATCGCGGCCGAGCAGAGCCGCGTGCTCGGCGAGGCCTTCAAGAACGCCAAGATCGACATCGTGGGCGGCGACGGTCAGTTCTTCGACCGCTTCGTCAACGCCGTCAGCCTGGGCAAGTCCATCGACGCCGTGGTGCAGAAGAGCGACACGGCCTCGGCCCTCGCCGAGGAGTACCTGAACGGCGGCCGCAGCCTGCCCGCCGACCTGAAGGACGTGCTGACCCGGCCGGCGCTCGATCCGGGCGAGCTCAAGGATCTGTCGGTGGCCGCGCTCCTCGCCAAGCTGGCGGGCGCCAGGGGCGGCGCGGACCGCAAGAAGCTCGAGGCGTTGGTGGCGAAGGCCGAGGAGCTCGGGCTCAAGTAGCGGCGGGCCCTTAGCCCGCCACGTAGGGCGCGTCGTCGCACGGATCGCCCGGGCCGTCGCCGTCGGTGTCGGTCTGGTCCGGGTTGAAGTAGTAGCGGCAGTTGTCCTCGCCGGGCTCGAGCAGGATGTCGCCGTCGCCGTCGGGCACGCCGTCGTCGTCGGTGTCGACGTCGCAGCTGTCGCCAAAGCCGTCCCCGTCCATGTCGGACTGGGTCGCGTTGGTGTGGAAGGGGCAGTTGTCGCACAGGTTGGGGACGGCGTCTGCGTCGCCGGTGCTGCCGCCGTCACCCGCCACCGTGGGGCAGCCGTCGTCCTCGTCGGGCTCGGCGTCGTTGTCGTCGTCCTCATCGCACACGTCGTGCGCGCCGTCGTCGTCGGTGTCGAGCCCGAACGGGTCGGCGTGCGCCGG
>CAZONM010000494.1:0-3931 GCA_964580865.1 uncultured Myxococcales bacterium
GTCGAACAGCGTGGGCGGGGCCGTGATGGCGTCGCCGCTCGGCGCCGCCGGGCGCTCAGGCTCGCGCACAGCGGTGTCAGCCGGCGGGGCCGCGACCGGCGCCGCCGCCGGACTTGACCTCGACGCCGCGGGTGGTGTCGCCGCCCGCGCGGGCAGCACGGCGGCGCGCGCGATCTCGCTCGCCGACAAGGGCGGCACCTGCCTGCCCTTGGCCAGCGCCTCGAGGCGCAGGACGGCCTCGCTGACGGCGAGCGCCTCGGCCAGCGGCGGGCGGCCGCACATGCGCAGCAGCACCAGCTCCACGGCCAGGCGCGGATCTTCGGCGCGCGCCGTGGGGTCGATGCCGTCGAGGGCCATGCCGAGCAGGCGGGTCAGGTCCTTGCCGTCGAGCTCGCGGGCGCGCGCGTCGATGCGCGCGAGCTCCTCGTCGGTGAGGTCGGCGAAGCCCTTGACGCTGCCGGTGGCGCTGGCCACGCACAGGTGGCGCAGCTCCTCGGCCACGGCGGCGAGCAACTGGCGCAGGTCGTGGCCGCGCGCCCACGCCTCGTCGACGACGGTGAGGGCCTCTTTGGCGTCGCCGCCGATGGCGGCCTCCACGGCGCGCACCACGCTGCGCCGATCGATGATGCCCAAGGCCTCGGTGACCTGCTCGGGCGTGGCGCCGCTGGTGCCGGCGAAGCTGAGCACCTGATCGGCGAGCGAGAGCGCGTCGCGCATGCCGCCCTCGGCGGCGCGCGCGATGACGTCCATGCCGCCGGCGCTGATGGTCACGCCCTCCTGCGCCAGCACCTGCGCCAGGCGCGCCACGATCACCTTGTGCGGCAGGCGTTTGAAGTCGTAACGCTGGCAGCGCGACAGGATCGTCACCGGGATCTTGTGCGGCTCCGTGGTGGCGAACACGAACTTCACGTGCGGCGGCGGCTCCTCGAGGATCTTGAGCAGCGCGTTGAACGCGCTGGTCGAGAGCATGTGCACTTCGTCGATGATGAAGATGCGAAAGCGCGCCAGCTGGGGCTGGAAGCGCGCCACCTCTTGCAGGTCGCGCACCTGCTCCACCGAGTTGTTGGAGGCGCCGTCGATCTCCACCACGTCGACGAGGGAGCCCTGGGTCACGCCCGTGCAAAGGGCGCAGGTGCCGCACGGCTTCGACGTCACGCCCTGCGCGCACACCAGGCACTTGGCCAGGATGCGCGCCAGCGTGGTCTTGCCCACGCCGCGGCTGCCGGTGAACAGGAAGGCGTGCGCCACGCGGCCGGCGTCGAGCGCGCGCATGAGCGTGCCCACCACGGCCTCTTGGCCGGCGACGTCGGCGAAGCTCTGCGGCCGGTACTTGCGCGCCAGGACCTGGTAGCTCACGCGGCCCGCATCGCACGATCGACCGCGCGGGGGAAGCCCGGCAATCGACCGCGCGTTGGACGTCGAGCACGGCGTCATGCGGCGGCGCGCCACGGCGCTGCCGTCGGCGGTAGAGTGCGCCGCCGGGGAGGCCTCCATGCAAGTCCCATCGCGTCCTCACGTTTGGCTCGTCGGCGCCCTCGCGGCGATCGCGGCGGCGATCGGCGGGGCCCGGCCCGCCATCGCCATCGCCGACGACGACGTGCCCGCGCCGCTGCGCCCGTGGATCCCGTGGGTGCTCGACGGCCACGAGGGCGAGCGCTGCCCCACGCGCCTGGGCGTCGGCGCGCGCGACTGCCTGTGGCACGGCCGCCTCGACGTCGTCGCCGGCGACGCGGGCGCCACCTTCCGCCTGAGCGCGCACGCCTTCGCGCCGGGGTTCTTGGCCTTGCCGGGCAACGACAAGGCGTGGCCGCAAGAGGTCACCGTCGACGGCAAGCCCGCCGCCGTCATCGCGCAAGGGGGCGCGCCCGTGCTGGCCGTGACCGCCGGCGAGCACGCGGTGACCGGCCGCTTCGCGTGGGACGCGCTGCCCGAGTCGCTGGCGGTGCCCGCGCCCACCGCCGTGGTCACCCTGAGCCTGGGCGGCAAGCCCGTCACCTTCGTCGATCGCGAGGGCCCGGTCTTGTGGCTCAAGCGCGGCTCCGAGGCGGGCGAGCGCGAGGAGGACCGCCTCGACGTGGCGGTGTTCCGTCGCGTGGTCGACGGCGTGCCGCTCCTGGTGGAGACGCGCGTGCTCCTCGAGGCCGCCGGCAAGGGCCGCGAGGCCACGCTGCCCGGCGCCGTGCTCGAGGGCTTCACGCCGCTGTCGCTCGACGGCACGCTGCCCGCGCGCGTCGACGGCGCCGCGCTCAAGGTGCAGGTGCGCCCGGGGCGCCACAGCGTCACGCTGGTGCAGCGCAAGGAGCAGGACGAGCGCGCGCTCAAGGCGCCGGCCGCCGCCATGGGCGGCGAGGGCAGCGAGGAGATCTGGGTCTTTCAGGCCGACACCGCCGTGCGCGTGGCCACCGTCGAGGGCGTCGTCGCCATCGTGGCCGAGCAGACGCGTCTGCCCACCGAGTGGCGCGGCCTGCCCGCGTACCGCGTGCAGCCGGGCGAGACCTTCACGCTCGATCAGAAGCGCCGCGGCGACGAGAGCCCGGCGCCGAGCCAGCTCTCCTTGCAGCGCGCGCTCTGGCTCGACTTCGACGGCGAGGGCATGACGGTGCAAGACCAGGTGTGGGGCCACTTCGACGGCGATCGCCTCACCATGGGCCCCTCCACCGTGCTCGGCCGCGTCTCCACCGGCGACGGCAGCGGCGACGCGTTCATCACGCAGGTCGGCGGCGGGCGCATCGGCGTGGAGGTGCGAAACCCGGAGCTGCGCGTGCAGGCCGAGTCGCGCCTCGAGGGCGCCACGTCGTCGATCCCGGCGGTGAGCTGGGATCACGACTTCATCCAGGTGTCGGCCACGCTGCACCTGCCGCCGGGCTACGAGCTCGTGCACGCCAGCGGCGTCGACGAGGTGCACACCACCTGGCTCAAGAGCTGGACGCTGTTCGAGATCTTCCTCGTGGTGGTGCTCACGCTCGCCTTCTGGCGCCTGTGGGGGCCGCTCGCCGGCGTCATCGCGCTCGGCGGCTGCCTGCTCACCTTCCAAGAGCCCGACGCGCCGCGCTGGTCGTGGGTGACGGTGGCCGTGCTCGCCGCCGTGGCGCGCGTGCTGCCGGCCTCGCTCGACGGCCGGTGGCCGGCCCTCACGCTCCGCTGGCTGCGCTTCGCCGTGGCCGTGGTCATCGCGCTGCTCGCGCTGGTGTTCGCGGTGGCGCAGGTGCGCGCGGGCATGTACCCGGTGCTCGCGCAGTCGTGGCGCACCGTCGGTGACGGCGACGTCTCGGGTCTTGACCAGTTCGGCGACGGCGGCCACGGCGTGTTCGGCACGCGCGGCGGGATGCCGTTGGCCGAGCCGAAGATGGCGCCCCCGCCGCCGCCCCCACCGCCCGGCGAGCCCGCCGCCGTCGACGAGGAGGCGGCGCCGAACCAGGCGATCCAACAGCAAGAGGCGTGGGCGCAGGACACGAAGAACCTCGAGGGCCGTCTCGCCGGCAAGGGGGACGAGAGCGGCTACGGCTCGCTCGACGGCAGCTTCACCCGCCGCGCCAAGGTGGTCGCGCAGAAGAAGAAGCTCGCGCAGGTGGACCCGAACGCCGTGGTGCAGACGGGCCCGGGGCTGCCGCAGTGGGGCTTCTCCAGGGTGCAGCTGTCGTTCTCGGGGCCCGTGAAGCGCGACCAGGAGATCGGGCTCGTGCTCATCGGCCCCAAGGCGAGCTTCGCGCTGGCGCTCTTGCGCGTGCTGTTCGTGGCGGCGCTGGTGCTCATGGCGTTCGGCCTGCCCGGGCGCGCGTGGCCCGCGGCGGTGCTGCGCGCGTTCCGCGGGCGCGGCGCGCTGTTCTCGAGCACGCTGCTGCTGGCGCTGGCGCTGGCAGGCCCCGCGCGCGCCGACGAGGGCGCGCCGCCCGCGCCGCCCGCGCCGCCCGCCGCCATCCTCGACGAGCTG
>CAZONM010000495.1:0-3930 GCA_964580865.1 uncultured Myxococcales bacterium
GGGCGTGGCGGAGCGCGCGCTCGCCGAGGCGCGCGGCGCCTTCGCCGACGACGCGGCCCGCCCCGGCGTGCAGCGGGCGCTGGCCGCGGGCGAGGGGTTTTTGGCGCTGGCGAGGAGCATGCGATGAGGGGCTACCTGCGCGAGCGCGTCGACGACGAGGGCGCGGTGGGCACGCTGCAGCCGTGGGAGGCGCTGGTCGTCGACGCCGTGGGCAACCTCATCGAGTTCTGGAACTTCAAGCGCAACCAAGGCCGCGTATGGGCGCTGTTGTACCTGCGCGGGCGCGCGCTCACGGCGGCGCAGATCCAGAGCGCGCTCGGGCTCTCCAAGGGCGCCGTCTCCATGCTGGTGCGCGAGCTCGAGCAATGGTGCGTGCTGGTGCGCGTGCGCGACCCGCACGACGACGCCTGGCGCTTCGCCGCCGAGACCGACCTGATGAAGATGATCGGCCGCGTCATCTCCGAGCGCGAGCGCGGCCTGGTGGCCAGCGTGCGCGAGGACCTGGAGCGCGCCGAGCGCCTGGCCCGCGACGACGACGACGTGCCGCGCGAGGTGCTCGACCGGCTGCGGCGCATGCGCACGCTCGCCGTGTTCGTCGAGCGCGCGCTGCGCGTCTTCATCGACACCGCGCGCTTCGACGCGCTCGGCGCCCTCGACATGCTGCGCGACAAGGGCACGCGTCACTAGCCAGCACGCGCTTCGTTTCCCGGGAGGACCCATGGACACCGCCGTCAAGAGCGTCATCACCTGCGACCTCGAGGGCCGCATCGAGACCTTCAACGAGGGCGCCGAAGCGCTGTTCGGCTGGCGCGCGCCCGAGGTCATCGGCAAGAAGCGCGTGTCGCTGTTCTCGCCGGGCCCCGTAGTGCTCGAGCACGTGCCGCGCTGGCTCAAGACCTCGGTGGTCGAGGGCAAGTTCGAGACCGACACCGTGTTCGTCACCAAGGACGGCCGCGAGTTCCCCGCGCACATCCGCATCTCGCCCACCTTCAAGGGCGGGCAGCAGATCGGCTACTGCGGCGTCACCGAGGCGCTGCCCGAGAGCGAGCTCGAGCGCGCGCGCCCCAGCATATCCTTCGCCACGCGCGTGTTCATCGCGCTGGTGGTGACGCGCGCGCCGTTCCTCACGGCCACGCTCGTGCCCGTGCTGTTGGGCGCCGCGCTGGCCGCGCAGGCGGGCGCGTTTCACGGCGGGCTGTTCGCGCTGGCGCTCGTCGGCGCGCTGGCGCTGCACGTGGCCGCCAACACCTGGAACGACCTGTTCGACTGGAAGAGCGGCACCGATCAGGCCAACAACGACTACTTCTTGCCCTACTCGGGGGGCAGCCGCTCCATCGAGCTCGGCTTGGTGAGCGAGCGCGGGCTGTCGATCATCGCGTGGACCGCCGCGCTCGTGGCCGTGGCGTGTGGCGCGGCCTTGGCGGTGCTCGGCACGCCGTGGGTGCTGGCCGTGGGCGCCGCCGGCGGGGTGCTCGGCTTCTGCTACACGGCGCCGCCCCTGCGCCTGGCGGCCCGCCGCGGCCTCGGCGAGCTGGCCGTGGCGCTGGCCTTCGGCCCGCTGCTCGTGCTCGGCGTGGTCACGGCCATCACCGGCACCGTCGACCTGATGCCCGCGTTGGCCGGGCTGCCGCTCGGCTTGCTCACGGCCAACATCCTGCTCATCAACGAGATCCCCGACGCCAAGAGCGACGCGGCCACGGGCAAGAACCACCTGGTCGTCACCTTCGGCGCCCGCGGCGCGCGCGCGCTCTACGTGGCGCTGCTGGTCGCCGCCGTGGGCTCGCACGTGGCGCTGGTGATCGCGGGCCTGATGCCCGTCTTGTCGCTGGTGGCGCTGGCGGCGCTGCCGCTCGGCGTGCGCGCCGTGCTGGCGTTGGCCAAGAACCTCGAGGATCGCGCGCTGGTGGCCGGCAACAAGGCGACCATCAACCTGCAGCTCGCCTACGGGCTGTTGCTCACCCTCGGCACGTGGCTCGGCTGACGTCGACGGCGATCAGGGCTTGGTCGGCGGATCGGGCACGAACGCGATGACGTCGCGCTCGGTGTCGAGCTTGAGGCGCGGCAGGCCGTCGATCACGCGCCGCAGCTCGAGCTCGGGCACCTTGAGCGCGTGCCGGCAGGCCTTGAGCATGTGGCTGAACAGGACCTCGCGCGTGCCCGCCTCGCCGGGCTGGCCGTGCGTCAACAGGTACTCGAGCACCCAGGTGTCGATGCGCCCGGCGTGCAGCGCGGCGCGCGCCTCGTCGAGGTGGCGGCTGGTCTCGACGAAGCGATCGGCCAGCGCCTTGACCAAGGGGCCCATCCAGTTGTTGAGGCCGAGCTCCTTGTCGAGCTGCTCGCGCGTGACGGCCGTGGCCACCACGTCCTCCACCGCCACCACGCTGGCGGTGCGCTCCTGCGCCGAGAACACGGCGGCCTCGCCCACCACCGCGCCCGTGCGCAGGGTGGCGAGCCCGTGGCGACGCCCGTCCTCGTAGGTCTTGTAGACCTGCACGGTGCCGCGGTTGACGATGAACACCTGATCGCCGTGCTCGCCCTCCTTCATCAGGTGCTCGCCGGCCTTGAAGGTGATGGTGGGGAACGACGCGCCGCCGCGCACGAAGCTCTCGACGTCGGCCTTGAGGGCGGCCACGCTCTGGTAGCGGTCGCCGCGCTCCTTCGCCAAGCAGCGCATGGTGATGTGCGAGAGCGCCTCGGGGATGTGGCGGTCGGGCGCCACCACGTCGGGCGGCTTGATGCGGCACTTCTGCGCCGCGCGCACCACCTCGACCACGGTGGTGCCCATGTACGGCGGCTGCCCGGTGAGCAGCTCGTAGAGCACGCCGCCGAGCAGGAACACGTCGGTGCGCTCGTCGATCTTCTCGATCTCGGCCTGGGCCTGCTCCGGCGACATGTAGAAGAAGGTGCCGATGATCTGCCCCTTCTCGTCGTCGGTGGCGCGAGGGCGGCGCACGCGCACGGGGCCGTCGTCGGCGTCGAGGTCGGGGGCCGGCGTGCGCCCGAGCAGGCGCGCGATGCCCCAGTCCATCAGGTACACCTCGCCGAACGCGCCCACCATGATGTTGTCGGGCTTGAGGTCGCGGTGCACCACGCCGCGGCTGTGCGCGAACATCACGGCGTCGCACACGCGCAAGAAGATGTTGAGCAGCTTGAAGTACGCCTCGCGCGAGCCGTCGGCCACGGTGTCGGTCTGCAAGATCTCGGTCAGCGTCTTGCCGCGCACGTAGTACATCGTGAACCAGCGCATGCCGTCGGCGTCGTCGCCGTAGTCGTGCACGGGCACGATGTTCGGGTGCTCGAGCTGCGCCATGATCTGCGCCTCTTCGGCGAAGCGCTCGAGCGTGCCCTGGTTCTGCCGGTGCTCGGGGAACAGCACCTTCATGGCCACGGTGCGGTGCAGCGTGGTGTCGAACACCTTGCGGATGCTGCCCATGCCACCGCGCGCGATCTCACCCTTGTCCTCATGGCGCCGCGCGACGTCGTGGAAGGTCTCGACGTCGTCGTCGGCGCCGGGGGCGGCGGCCGCCGGCTGCTTGTCGGCGCCGGCGGCGACGGCCTTGCTGCCGCGCAGCCAGCCGAGCAGGCCACCGCCCTTGCCGCGCTGCTCACCGTCCTTCGCGCCCATGCGCGCGCTATCGCACGTTCACGGGGGGCGCGGAAGGCGCGGCGGCCACGCTTGCGACGCGCCCACCGCCTCGCTACTGCGACCGCGTGGACCGCACCGCCGCGCAGCTGTTTCGGCGCTACACCATCGCCGGCGTCATCATCGCCAGCGGCGTGGTGGGGGGATCGATGCTGGCGCGGCGCGAGCACCAGCGCGACTTCCCCGACCGCGAGGTCCCCACCGTGCCGTGCCTCGACGCGTGCGCGCGCCGCGCGACCTGCACGGGCGCGCCCGCCGACGAGGTCGCGCGCTGCGCCGCGCTGTGC
>CAZONM010000496.1:0-3920 GCA_964580865.1 uncultured Myxococcales bacterium
GCGGCGCGCGCGCGCTGGCCTGCGCGCAGGCGCAGAACAGCGACGGCGCGCGCGGCGGCGGCGGCACCACCAGGGAGCGCCCGGGGTTCGCGGGCTCGGGCAACGTGCGCGCGTAGAACTCGGCGGGCACCTCCTCGGTGGGCACCACGCACGTGGCGCCGCCCTCGCTGTTGGCCACGGCGATGTAGCCGCGGTCGCACGAGCAGGTGGTCGTGAGGTTCACGGCCACGCAGCGACCGTGGTCGCCGCACGAGGTCGCCAGGCAGGGATCGGCGATGATGCCGCCCGTGATGTTGTCGACGTCGCCGGGGTTGACGAACGACATGCGCGCGTCTTGGCAGACCACCGCGGCGCTGCCGAAGGTGCCCGCGGTGGGTCGCGCCGTCGCCTCGGCCACGCACGCGCAGCCGGTGTTGCCCGCGTCGTCCTGACGGCACAGGCCGCCGGCGCCGCAGGTGACGAAGTCGCACGGGTTCGCCGGCGGGAATTCGCCCGAGCTCGGGCACATGTCGACGCCGTCGACGATGCGGGCCAGCTGGTGCTCGCGCGCCACGTCGCCACCCTCGGAGCGGCGGAACAGCGGATCGGAGACCATCTCCTCCGGCGACAGGCGCGTGTACAGGCGCGTCATGTAGGGGCTGTCCTCGAGGAGGGCGATGAGCGCTGCCTGCGCCGCCTCCTGCGTCTCGTCGTTGACGGGCGAGTTGCGCACCAGCTCGAGGAAGGGCGCGGTGGACCCCGCCAGCTCGGTGACGAAGCCTTGGCCGCCGGCCTCGTCGACCTTGCGCGCCACCAGCGCGTCCCAGTTGGTCCCGTTGCCGCCCCACACGTTCCAGGGGTCGTACGAGATCTCGGCGTCGCTGATGGACAAGGACGGCCAGTTGGCGGGCTCGTAGCGCTGGTCGCCCAGCACCGTGACCAGGATACCCATCTCGGGCTCGGCGGCGAGCGCGGTGAGCCGGATGGGCACCAGGGGCGCCTCACCGGGCAGCGTCAGCTTGAGCGGCTGGATCTGCGTGACCTCAGCGTCGGGCAAGAGCTTGAGGGCGAGGAACTTCATACCCGCGTCGGCGTAGCTCTGGATGTAGGGCTCCATGGGCGAGGTGACGCGGTAGCCGTTGGTGTTGAGCCACTCCACCAGCGCCGACGCCGACTCGGACTCGACCACGGCGACGTCGTAGGGGCCCACCTCTTCGCGCAGGTGTACGGTGACGTCGCGATCGTCGTCCGACGGCGGCGCGTTGCCGCCGCCCTCGGCGGCGTCGGCCACCGGGTAGTAGTTCCAGCAGTCCTCGGGCGGCATGAAGATCGGGCCGGTGTTCGCCGCCAGCGACGTGAGCGCCAGCTGCGGGAACACGTCGAGGCTGCCGGCCTCGGGCACCGCGCCGAGCGGCAGCACCCAGCTGAAGTCGGCGTCGCCGCCGCTGTAGCCCACCTGCACGATCATGGTCGTGCCCACGCCGGGCTCGACGTGGAACAGGATCAGCTCCTTCGCCTGATCCACGGGTGATTGCGAGCAGAAGAAGCCGCCGCAGGCCTTCGCGTCCCGTGCAGGGATGAGGGCCACCGTCGCGATCACGAGCGCACCGAGCATCAAGCGCATGACGTACCTCCAGAGGCAGAGCGAGTGGCGAGCGGGTCGCAAGGAACGCGCCAGCCGCGGCCACCGCGCAATCGGGCGCGCCCGGGTGCGGGGACCGGGCGATCGTCAGAAAACTGCGGCTCCGGCCTGGATCGCAACCTGGAGGACGCACCGGCCACAGCGCGCTCGCGACCGCCCGGACGACGTCGCGCTGGGCCGACCAGGAGCGCGCGGCAAGCATTGGCATGGTAGAGGGGCGCCATGAGCCCCGCGGCCACCGCGCTCGCCGCAGTCGTCGCGCTCGCCGCGTCGCTGTTGCTCGCCGGCGCAGCGCGCGCCGACGACGCCTGCTTCGATCTGTCACGCCCCCTCGCGGCACCGCGGCGCCCGAGCCTGCCGCTGCCCGGAGACCAGCGCGACGCCAGCGCCGCCGGGGCCGACGGCGAGCTCGTGTGGGCGCAGCGGCGCGGCCTGGTGCGGCAACCGCTCGCCAAGATCCGCGCTTTCCTCGAGGACCCGCGCCACTTCAAGAGCTCGCGCGTCGACGAGATGACGCTGACGCCGCGGCCCACCGGCGCGCTGTTGGCGCACCACGACGTGCACTCGCTGGTGCGGCCGTTCCCCTTGGTCACCGTCGAGTGGACCGACGAGTGGGCCACCAGCCTGCTGGCGGGCACGCGGGAGGAGCCCCGCGCGGTGCTCATCGCGTACCAGAAGCGCGCCGGAACGAGCTACATCGCGCGCTGGTGCGGCACCGTGGTGCTCACGCGCATCGACGACACCACCACCGACGTGGCGCAATTCGAAGAGGCCATCATCACCGGCCGCACCCACGACGAGATGCAGCGCGACCTGGCGGGCATGGTGGCGACGCTGCGGGCCCTGCCGTGACGGCCGCGGCCGGCGCGCGCGAGCAGGCCATCGATCAATTCCGCGGCCTCTCGATCGTGCTGATGGTGTGCGCCAACTTCCTCGAGCACGTGCGCGCGGTCCCGCCCTGGGCCAAGCACGCGCCCGACATCGGCATCACCGTCGTCGACTTCGTCGCGCCGGCGTTCATCTTCACCATCGGGCTGACCTTCGGCGCGTCTGTGCGGCGGCGGCTAGCGACCCAAGGGACCCAGCGCACCCTCGAGCACGTCGTCAAGCGCGCGCTGGCGCTCATCGGGCTCGGGCTGCTGTTCACCATCGGCGAGCAGAGCTGGGGCTTCAACCACGGCCAGCCCTGGGGCACTCTGCAGGCCATCGGCGCCGCCATCGCGCTGTCGTTGCCCGCCCTGTGGCTCGCACCCGGCCTGCGGCTGCTCGCGGCCCTGGCGCTGCTCGCCGGCTACCAGGCCATGCTCGGGCACGGCTGGCTCGAGGTGGTGCTGGCGGCGTCGCACGCCGGTATCCAGGGCTCGCTCAGCTGGACGGCGCTGTTGCTCATCGCCACCGTGCTCGCCGACGTGCGCGACCGGCGCGCGCTCTACCTCGGGCTCGCGGCTGCGCTCCTCGTCGCGGGGCTCGCGCTCGCGCCGTGGCTCCCCATCAGCAAGCACCGCATGAGCCTCACGTTCGTCGTCGTGGTGGCCGCCGGCGCCGCCCTCGCGTTCGCGCTGGTGGAGCGCTGGGTGGCCGCGCGCGGACCCGTGCGCGCCCTGCTGTGCTGGGGGAGGAACCCCCTGGTGCTGTACGTGACGCACCTGGTGCTCATGGCCGTGTTCCTGGTGCCGAGCGCGCCCTGGTGGCACGTCGAGGCGCCGATCGCGCAGTCGCTGCTCCAGGGGGCGGTCCTCCTGGCGGTGGTGCACCTGTGGGCACGCTTCCTCGAGCGCCGCGGCATCGTCATCGCGCTCTGACGCGGATCCGCGGGCGCAAACGGCCTGGTCGCGCACGGATCACCAGATATGCTGCGCGCCGTGGAGCACGCCCCCGACCCACGCGCGGTGCTGCGCGAGCGCTTCGGCTTCGAGGAGTTCCGGCCGCACCAAGAGGCGGTGTGCCAGGCCCTGGTCGACGGGCGCGACGTGCTCCTGGTGATGCCCACGGGGGCCGGCAAGTCGCTGTGCTACCAGCTGCCGGCGCTCGTGCGTGCCAAGCGCGCCGCCGGGGGCGCCGCGCTGGTGGTGTCGCCGCTCATCGCGCTCATGGAAGACCAGGTGCAGAAGCTTCAGGCGCGCGGCCTGCGCGCCGAGCGCATCCACTCGGGCCGCGCGCGGGAGGAGTCGCGCGCCGTCTGCCGCGCCTACCTCGAGGGCGCGCTCGACTTCCTGTTCTTCGCGCCCGAGCGCCTGGCGGTGCCCGGCTTCCCCGAGCTGCTCGCCAAGCGCACGCCGGCGCTCATCGCCGTCGACGA
>CAZONM010000497.1:0-3913 GCA_964580865.1 uncultured Myxococcales bacterium
GGGCGGCCACCGTGCACGCGCGCGCCCTCACGCAGGCGGGCGTGCCGGCCGTGGTCGTCGGCGGCGACGGCTTCTATCGACGCCAGGAGGTGGCCGACGCCCTGTGCGCGCTCGCGCTCGCGCTCGATCCCAACGACGAGCTCTCGCTCCTGGCGGTGCTGCGCTCGCCGCTCGTGGCTGTTCCCGACGATCAGCTGTTCGCGCTCTACGAGGCCCTCCCCGGCAAGAAGCGCGGCCTCAGCTGGGGTCGCGCGCTGGTGGCATGCGAGGCGCCCGCCGTCGACGCCGCCGTGCGCGCGCGCCTGCGCGCCTTCGACAGCGTGCTGACGCTGGCGCGGCGGCGCCTGGTGCACGAGCCCCTGGCGCGCGCGCTCGACGCGGTGCTGGAGGAGGGCGGCTACCGCGCCCTGTGCGCCGTGGAGCACGATGCCGCCGAGCGCCTGTCGAACCTCGAGAAGCTGCGTGCGCTGTGCGCAGGCAAGGATGAGAGCGGCGTGGTGGCGCTGGTGCGCCTGCTGGAGGCGCTCGACGACCCACCCGCCGAGCCGCCCGCCCTGCCCGCCGACGCTGACGGCGACGAGCATGCTGCCGGCGCGGTCAGCGTGATGACCATTCACCAGGCCAAGGGGCTCGAGTTCGTTGCCGTGGTGCTGGCCGACGCGTCGGCCGGCCTGCGCGCCGAGAGCGACGACGTGCTGTTCGACGTCGACGTGGGCCTGGCGGTGACCGCGCGCGGCCGACCCATCGCGGCGTGCGCGCCCACTCGCGGCGGCGACGAGCGTGCGCTCACCGCCGCGCAGCGGGTGCGCCGGCGCCTGCGCGAGCGCGCAGAGGGCGAGCTGGCGCGCCTGCTCTACGTCGCGGTCACGCGCGCGCGCGATCGCCTGTTCGTGGTGGGCAGCGCGGGCCGCGCGTTCTCCATGCTGACCCTCGTGGACGAGCTGCGTGCCGCCGAGCCCGACCGCATGGCCGCGCTCCTGCCGCAGGTGGCGGTGGCGCCGATACGGTAGAACCGTCCCATGCGCCGCCCCTTGCCCGCCGGCTTTGCCCAGCGCCTCGAGGCCATCGTGGGCGACGCGTTCGTTGCTACCGACCCCGAGCGCCTCGCGCCCTACGGCGTCGACGAGACCCCGAACCTGCGCCCGTCGCTGCCCGACGTGGTGGTGCGCCCCGGCACCGCCGACGAGGTGGCCGCCGTGATGCGCGCCTGCGCCGACGCCGACGTCTTCGTCACGCCGCGCGGCGCCGGCACCGGCAAGAGCGGCGGCTGCGTGCCCGTCCACGGCGGCGTGGTGCTAACGCTCGATCGCCTCGCCCGCATCGTCGACGTGAACCGCGCCGACGGCACCTGCATCGTCGAGCCCGGCGTCATCCTCGAGACCCTGCAGCAGACCGTGGCGGACCAGGGGATGTTCTATCCGCCCGACCCGGCGTCGCTGGCCTCGTGCACGCTCGGCGGCAACGTCGCCGAGAACGCGGGCGGGCCGCGCGCGCTCAAGTACGGCGTCACCGGCAGCTACGTGCTCGGCCTCGACCTCGTGCTGCCCACCGGCGAGCGCATGCACACCGGCAAGCGCACGACCAAGGGCGTGGCCGGCTACGATCTCACCTCGCTGGTGGTGGGCAGCGAGGGCACGCTCGCTGTCGTCACCGGCATCACGCTCAAGCTGTTGCCGACCCCGCGCTTCGTGCAGACGGCGCTGGCGGTGTTCCCGTCGTCGGAGGCGGCGGTGCACGGCGTCAACGCGATCTTCGGCGCCGGCGTGCTGCCACGCACGCTCGAGTACCTCGACCGCGCCTCCATCGACGCCGTGCGCGCGTTGAGCCCGCCCTACCGCTTCCCCGCGGGCGCCGGCGCCGCGCTCCTGGTCGAGACCGACGGCGAGAGCGAGACCGGCACGCTCGAGGCGCTGAGCCGCGCGCTCGAGGCATGTGCCGACGCCGGCGCCACCGACACGCTCCTCGCCACCGACGCCAAGAAGCAGCGCGAGATCTGGCAGACGCGACGCATGCTCTCGGAGGCCACCAAGCGCATCAAGGGGCGCAAGGTGAGCGAGGACATCGTGGTGCCGCGTAGCAGGATCCCCGAGATGGTGGCCCGCACCGGCGCGCTCGGCGACAAGTACGGCCTGCTCACGTGCAGCTTCGGGCACGCCGGCGACGGCAACCTGCACACGCAGATCTTGTTCGACGACGACGGCGACCTGCCGCGCGTGGACGCGCTGCTCGACGAGCTGTTCCGCGTGGTGCTGGAGCTCGGCGGCACCATCACGGGCGAGCACGGTGTGGGGCTCTCCAAGCAGCGCTGGCTGCCGCTCGAGCTCTCGGAGGAGGCCATGGCGCTGTCGCTGCGCCTCAAGCGCGCGTTCGATCCCGCGGGGATCATGAACCCGGGCAAGCTGTTCCCCGAGAAGCTCGCGCTGCGGACGCTGAAGAACGCGCCGCGGTGACGCCGCGAACACGAGCGGCGGCGGGCACGGGAAGACCCCCCGAGCGCTGATGCGTGCTGGTCGCGCCGGCCCGCCGGGCGCGACGCGCCGTCGACGTCGAGCTGCGCCTGCGGCGAGGCGACGTCGACCGCGATGGCGCGTGATCGCGCGGCGCTCTGGCATGCTCGCGGGTGGAGGGGGCGACCATGAGGCGACGCACGAGCCAGCTCCGCAAGTCGACGGTCGGAGTAGCGCTGGTGCTCGGCGGCCTGCTCAGCATGGTGGTCGCGTTCTACTTCGGCTGGTGGACGCTGCCGCACCGCACTGTGCGCGGGAAGCTCGACGGTCGTGTGGCCGCCTTCGTCGATCCCTCGACCCGCGAGCGCCAGACCACCGGCGACTGGGTGGTGAGCTGGGGGCTCGAGCGGATGCGCCAAGGTGAGCGGGTCACCGTCATCCTGTTCCCCGACGGACCGAGCGCGTCCACCTGGCGTCCGTGGTCCGTCGTGTCCGCGTTTGCAGGCGGTGGCGTGCTCTCCGTCGCCACCGGCTACGTGATGTTGCGCTTCCTCATCCCCATGGGGCGTCGGCGCTGGTGATCGACCGCGTGCGCTCCACGGTGGCGCGCGCGGAGACGGCGTGGAGACGCGCCACGGGTCACATCTTGCGCTTGGCGTCCGAGGGGCAGTTGGGGTGCTGCAGGATGAGCGTCTTCAGCATCTGCTGCCGCCGCACCACGTTCTGCCGCAGCAGATGCGCGAGCACGGGCGGCGGCGTGGCGCCGAAGCGCGCCAGGTTCTGGATCAGCAGGCTCGACGTATAGGACTTGCCGCACAGCATCGACACGGTCTTGCTATCGAAGGGCAGGCCCGTGAGCTGGATGAGGCAGCGGCCCTCGGTGGTGAAGATGAGGGCCGCGCGCTCCTCCGCATCCGACGACGACCACTTGGAGCGCATCACCAGGCGCGCCTTCTGCCGGTTGCGGTCGGGGATCTCGCGGCTGATCGTGACCTTGTAGATCTCCTGCAACCGCTTGGGCTGCAGGATGCGCTTGATCTGCGGCTCCTGCAGCATGGTGTTGGCGAGCAGGTAGCGCTGGACCTGCGCGTCGCGCAGGAACTCGGCGCGGTTCATGACGACGTCGAGGCCCTGGGGCGTGTGGTGGTGGCGCGCCACCAGCCGCGCGTGCGACGGGCCCGCGCGTTGGTTCTCGAAGATGCCCTTGATGACGGCGAGGAGCGGATCGAAGCACAGCGCCATGAGGCGCGGGTCCTCACCGGAGCGGGCCAGCGCCTCGCGCTCGGGGGGCTCGAGCTTGGACAGCTCGGTCTCGTAGAGCTTGCGGTAGTTGCCCTCCTCGGCCTCGCCGCCCTTGTCGCCGTCGCTGGCGTCTTCCGGCGCCTCGTCGCCGCCGGGCGGTGCCGCGTCGTCGGCGCCGTCGGCGGGCGGCGCCGCGTCGGCGGCGTCGACCTGCGCCTCCTCGG
>CAZONM010000498.1:0-3912 GCA_964580865.1 uncultured Myxococcales bacterium
CAGGTGCGCGCCGGTCAGCCGTCCCGAGGTGAGCGGCTCGCCGGCGAGGTGCACCACGGCGTCGACGGGCACGCGCAGCTCGACCTCGCCCGTGGTGGGGTCCCAGCGCGCCTCGTCCGCGCTGCGCGGCGGAGCTCGCACGGCGCGCACGACCTGGTGCCCGGCGGCGGCGAGGCGTGCGGCGACGGCCGTGCCCAGCAGGCCCGACGCGCCGGTCAGGAGGACGCGCAGGGGCGCCATGTTGGTTGGATGCCACGTCGGCTCGAGCGTGGCGACGTCAGATCGGGGCCGCGCCAGCGCGGCCGTCCCGCGCACCGCCATGGGCGGCGCCTGGCGTCGCGCGCTGGCGTGGTGCTACGAGGTGCCATGCGCCGCCGCCACACCTGGGTCAGCTCCGTCGTGCTCCTTTGCGTGCTGGTCGCCGCGCCCGTCGCGGCCGCGCCCCTGTGGCGCACGAGCCCCGCCGCGGCGGGTCCTCGCGAGTTCACGCTCGATCTGGCGGGCACGGGCGCGCCCGACACCATCGAGGTCCGCGTGGTCGAGGAGGAGCCGCGCTACCAACCGGGCGCCGAGACCCGAGTAGACGCGTGGCTGGTACGCGAATTCGTGCGCGTGCGCGGCGCCGCACGGGACCTCGTGCTGCGCGTGCACATCGGATTCACGCGCGGCAAGGCGACGACCATGGAGCCCCTGGCCGCCATCGACGCGGTGCTCGACTATGACGGCGACGGGCGCCGCGACCTCGTGTACTGGCACGGTGACGAGGACGGGCACCGCGTCATCCTGGTCATGCAAGAGGCCGACGGCTCGTTCACCGCGCATGACTTCGGCGCGGCCGACGGGAATTTCCCGCGCCCCACGTTCACGCCAGGCCGCGCCCTCGTGCTCCCCGGCGACGGTGACGCGGAGGCGCTGCAGAAGATGGGCCATGGCGGCATCAGCATCGCGTGGGACGCGAAGGCGCGGCGATTCGCGGCGCGCGGCGCGTGGTACGTGCGCGGCGATCACGTGCAGGTGCGCGCCACGCCCGTCGACGGCGCGGCCGTCGCGCATGTCTTCACCGGCGACTGGTTGATCGACCGAGGCGCTGGTGGGGCGCCCGAGTGGGTGGCCGTGACGACCACCGGAAGCGGCGACGCCGGCGTCGTGCACCAACGCTTCCTCACACGGCAGGTGCGGTCCTGGTCGTCGAAGGTGACGGGCAAGGGACCGTTGGAGCCAGCGCTGCGGCCGCTGGGCCCCGCCTGGGTGGGCGACTTCGATGGTGATGGCCTGGAAGATCGCGTGCGCCTGTGCGCGGTCAAGGGGAAGGTCGCGAAGACCACCGTGCAGAACGTGAAGCCCGCGCTCCCGCTGCCGGCCGCGCCGCTCGCGCTGGTCTATGACCTCGCCGAGCGTCGCGTGGCGGTAGTGGGCCTCGAGGGCACCGGGCTCATGCTGCCGCCGATCCCGCGCAACGCCATCGAGCTGAGCAGCGACGGCACCGCGTTGGTGCTGCACACCGAGGCGTCCATCGACGTGCAGGTGCGCTGTCCCAAGGGCCAGTGCCGCGTCGACGAGCCCGTCGAGGAGCCGTGACACGAAGCTCGGCGATGAGGCGCTGACCGGGGTTCGCGGGATGCGCGGGCGCCGCACGACCAGACACCACGCTCGCCGTGTCCGCCGTGCGCAGCGGTGCAACCTTCGTCGGGCCTGGTGCACGGCGCACCGGCGCCTCGTCGACGAGGAGGGATTGACCATGGCGCAATGCGCGAGCAATGCGCGGCGATCCAACGACCTGGAGGGAAGACCATGGCCGAGCCCGCCCGCACCTCGATCCATACGCTCGCGCGCCACGCCCGCCCCCTCGGTGCCGATGGCGCCGAGCAGCCCTCCGCCCCTGGCCGCGCGTGCCGTGCGCGTCGCGGGACCGCGCTTGGGGCCGCGGCGCTCCTGGGCGGGGTGTTCGTCGCGGGCTGCACCGGGCCTACGTCGCCGCTGGCGCAGGCCAGCGCGCGCTCCGCCGCGCTCTCGCTCAGCGACCGCGCGCCGTGCGCGGAGCTCGAGGGCCGCGGTCTGGCGCGCCTCTCTGAGCTCAACGCGGGGCGCTTGTGGGTGTGGCCCGCGTTCCCCCGGGTGGGTGAGCCGGTGCGCGTCGCCTACGAGTCGAGCCTGGTCATAGGAACCTCCTGGCGGACCGTGGGGGTGGACGTGCGCACGACCGTCGACGCCTGGGCCAGCGCGCACGACGTCGCGTTGACGCGAGCGTGCACCGCCGATGAGAGCGTGGAGATCTTCGCCGGCACCCTCGGCGCGTTTCCGGCCGGCACCACGGTGGAATTCGCCGTCGCGCACCGCGCGCTCCCCTCCTGGGGGCTCGAGAGCGCCGCGTGGTTCAACAACGGCGGCCGCAACTACGTCGTGGGTGTCGGCGAACCCCTGGAGCTGAGCGCGCGCGCTCCCGCCGACAGCCCGCCCGTGTTCTTCGTGGGCGGTAACCTGTGGACCGCTCCCGAGGGCTGCGCGTCCGCGTGTGACGCGGCCTCGTTCTGGGTCGACCTCTCCGTGGCGAGCTTGGCCTGGGACAAGCAGGTGGGGGTGCTGTGGAGCCTTGATGGATGGACCACGCACGGCGTCGCCATGGCGTCTTTCGAGCACGGCGCGCTCGCGGAGCGACGCGAACAATGGGGCGTGGACGTGCAGCTGCCCGCGGGCGCGGGGCGCGACACCGTCGTCGAGCTCGCGGCCTTCACGCAGATGGCGGGCCAGACGTGGCTCGACCCGCGGAGCCATGTGCTGCGCTTCACCAGCGGTCGCATCGTCGAGGTGGGCGCCTTCCCGGACATCCTCCACGACCAAGCGGACGCATACCTCTCGGCGGCCACCGATCCTCCTGGTGTGTGGGCGCACGTGTCGGCGTTCTGGAGCGTCAACGGAGGACCCGAGCAGGAGGCGCCGATGGCCTGGTCTGCGCGCGGCGCCTACGACAACTGGCTCGTGCACCTCGGCCCCCAGCTCGCTGGCACGGTGGTGCGCTATCGCGTGGAGGCCCGGCACGTCGACGGCGCGCTGTTCACGGACGACGACGCGGGAGCCGGCTATCTCCTCGAGTTCTTCGCGCCCGCCGCGGTCGACTGGGTTGGCGATGTCCATCATTGGCCCGCGACCGGCGCCATCCCCGCGGGCGGCAGCCTCTGGTTCAACGTGCATGCCTCGCCGCCGGACGCCGCCTTCGACGCCGAGCTCCGCTACCGCGTCGACGAGGGGGAGTGGCAGGCGGTGCTCATGACACGGGACGAGGCGCCACGAGCGGGTCGGGATCACTTCTGGTTTCGCCTGGACGGTGCCCCTGCCGGGGCGCACGTCCAGTACGCCATCCAGGTGCGCGACCGGGCCGGCACCTCCCACTGGCAGAACAACGACGGCGCTGACTTCCACGCCTTCGTGAACCGCTGAGCGGACGGCGGCGCCCCGGGCACGTGGGCGCGCTTCCTCGACGAGCGGCGCGAGCTACCGCTGGTCGTTGCAGCGCCGCAGACAGCGCTCGAGGTCACCGTCGAGCGCGCGCAGCTCGTCGACGGTCAGCTCGAGCACGCCGTCGGCGCGGCGCAGCACCGCGGTCGCGCACGGCGGCCGCGGCGCGCGCTCGCGCAGCGCGCGCACGCGGTCGCCGAAGAGCTTGGGCTTGGGCTTGGGCTCGGTCTTCTTCGGCTTGGTCGCCCGCGGCGCGGGACGGCTCGCAGCGGCCGAGGGCTGGCTCATCGTGGGCGGTAACTCCGCCACCGCGGGAGAGGCCACCGGCGCGCTCTCGACGACGGAAGTCACGGGGGGCGGTGCGGGGGGCGGCGAGGGGGGCGCGGGCAGCGGCGCGCTGTCGGTGACGACGACCGGGACCGCGAGCGGCACGGGCGCGCGCGCGGCGGGGGCCGGCGC
>CAZONM010000499.1:0-3912 GCA_964580865.1 uncultured Myxococcales bacterium
GCCTCCGGCGCCGCCGCCGCCACCGCCGCCGCCGCGCACCGCTACGTTCGCGAGCGGCACGGTCGGCGCGCGCGCCTCGAGATACACGTTGCCGCCCGCGCCGCCACCACCACCGCCGCCGTCTTGCTGTGCGAAGCCGCCTTGGCCACCGGCGCCGTCGGCGTAGATGTGCCCGGCGAGCGTGAGTGCGCCAGACGCGGAGATCTGCAGCGCGCCACCGCCGCCGCCGCCATACGCGAGCCCGGGTGGATCGCCAGAGTCCTGACCGCCGCGGCCGCCGGGGCAGCCACCGGCGAGGACCGTGGTGAAGTTGGCGATGGCCGAGCCCGCCGTGCCCGCCGGCGTGCCCTCGCCGTTGAGGTAGCCACCCGCGCCGCCGTCATACGCAGCGCCGCCGCCCCCGCCCCCGGTGCCGGCGCCGTTGTTGTTCTGGCCGTCACCGCCCTTGCCGCCGCAGGGCACGCTGACGCCGGGCCCGTTGGCCGCGCCGCTTGCACCGACATCGAGCGACCCGTCGATGACGGCGTCACCGTAGACCAGGAACGCCACAGCGCGCGCGCCGGTGAAGGTCACGTTGGCCGCCGCGGTGACGTCGAGGCTGCGCAGCTCGTAGACGCGCACCTCGGGGAGGCCGATGCCTTGCGGCAGGTCCACGGACGGGATGGTCACGCCGCAGATGGCGGTGGGCGCGACCCCCGTGTTGACGGTCTGCGTGCACCCAAGCTGCGCGCGCGGCAGCGCGAACGGGTCCACGCTGAGCGACGCCAGGCCGCGCGGTTCGCCGAGCGGGAAGGGCAAGTAGCACTCGCTCCCGTCGCAGATCTCTCCCTCTCCCTCTCCCTCACCCTCTCCTTCACCCTCTCCTTCACCCTCTCCTTCACCCTCTCCTTCTCCTTCGCCCTCTCCCTCACCTTCACCCTCGCCCTCTCCCTCACCCTCTCCTTCACCCTCGCCCTCGCCCTCACCTTCACCCTCGCCTTCTCCTTCTCCTTCTCCTTCTCCTTCTCCTTCTCCTTCACCCTCTCCTTCTCCTTCACCCTCTCCTTCTCCTTCACCCTCTCCTTCTCCCTCTCCCTCTCCCTCACCCTCTCCTTCACCCTCTCCTTCACCCTCTCCCTCTCCTTCACCGTCGCTAGGATCGACGGTGTTGCATGCGCCGTTGGCGCAGCTCTCGCCTACGGGGCAATCGTCGTCGGACCCGCAGGCGAGCAGCGGTCGTACGCACCCCGCCATCGAGCCAGCGACGAGGCCACCGACAACGAGCGCGTAGACAAGCCAGACCATCGCGAGCTGGGACCTGTCCCTGAACTCGGAAAGGCCCCCACCGGGGCTGACGGCGACGTCGCGAAACCGCTCCCCCGAATTCGGGCGAGCCCCCGTGGCACACACCCGGGCCTCCTCCGATTTCGGGGGGGGAGCGTCGTAGCCACGCGATTCCTCGAGGGAGGGGGCCTTGGGCGTCGAGATCAGGGACACGCCCTAGTGTACCGCGGCGCACGCACGGCCGGTCGCCGCCCAGGTCGGAGGCCCAAGTCGATGCGGTCCTTGCCACGGCCTGCTCTCACCTTGGTGTGCCCCGTCAGGCCCGCCGCGAACCTCGCCAGGGCGCGCGGCGCGGCTCATTGGTCGGGCGCCAGCACGCGCTCGGTGGCGCCGTCGAGCACGCGCACGCGCCACGCCGACGCGTCGTCGCCGAAGCACGCGCTCGGGTCGGGTGCGGCGCTGTCGACGACGACGCGCACGCCGTCGGCGCTGGCCTCATCCTGGCAGTTGTGGTGCGACGACAGGTACGCGGGTGCGTCGCTGTCGACGTCGACGACGCCGGCCACCGCCACCACCAGACGCACGCCGCGCCACTCGGTGCCGCGGCGCGCGGCCAGGGGCGTGCGCTCCAGGCGAACGCAGGCGTCGGCGGAACGCGCGGTGACGATCTCTCCCTGCGGGTCGAACGCGACCGGGGGACCGCAAGCGGGGTCGGGCGCGCAGGAGGCGTCGCCGTCACACGTAGCCAGCAGATCGTGACCGCCGTCGTCGACGCAACCGCAGGCGCCGAGCGCAAAGAGGAGGAACGCATGTCGCATGGCCGGCGGGGCAGCAGGCCCCGTGCCACGGCGCGAGCGCATGTGGCCGCGGCGCTGCAGGGCCGCCTGTCAGAATTCCGATGCGCCCTCTTCCACTCGCGCGCGCCCGCCGACCGCTGATCGCGCGGCGTTGGCCCAACGCTTGCTGTGCTCGCCACATGATCGTCGGACGCACACTGCTGCCGCTGACAGCACTGCTCACGCTGGCATGTGCCGCGGGCGGGCCCGAGCCCGCGGACCCGCCGCCGTTCGAGCCCGACGGCCCACCGCGCCTCACCGTACTCGTCGACGCGGATCCCGAGGACGACGCCGAGGGCTTCGTGCCCGCCGTCGGACCCGCGCGCTACGGCGATCCCTTCACGGTTGTCGGCGACAACTTCTGGCCGGGCGACCGCGTGACGCTCACGGCAGACCTCCACGGGCTCACGGCGAGCGCGGTGTTCGAGGTGACCGCCAATGGCACCATCGATCTCCGTCGCGACGCACCTCGAGAGGGCGCCTGGAGCGACGTCGACGCCGAGGGCCTCTTGTGGTCGATGGACGGCGCCATGGCCGCGGGCACGCTCGACCTCACGGTGACCGTGCGCGCGCGCGTCGACGACCGGGAGGTCGCCGAGGTCGTCCTCGAGCGCCGCTACATCGACGACGGGCTCACGGTCGAGGAGATCGCCGATGGCACCACGCGCGGGATCTTGGCGCTACCGCAGGGCGATGGGCCGTTCCCCGCCGTGCTCGCCTTCGGCGGCAGCGAGGGCGGCACGGGCAGCGGCGAGTTTCGCGCCCTGTACCTCGCGAGCCTGGGCGTGGCGTCGCTAGGCGTGGGCTACTTCGGCGCGCCCGGTTTGCCCGACGACCTCGAGGAGGTGCCGCTCGAGATCCTCGAGGGCGACCTCGCGCGCTTGGCCTCCGACCCGCGCATCGACCCCGAGCGCATCGCCGTCATGGGCGGCTCGCGCGGCGGCGAGCTGGCGCTCTTGCTCGGCGAGCGATTTCCCGTCGTGCGCGGCGTGATCGCCACGGTGCCGAGCGGCCTCGTGTGGGGCGCGACCACCGGCGGCGACGCGGCCGCGTGGACCGACGACGGGCAGCCGCTGGCCTACGTGCCATGGTCCGGCAGCATGCCCGAGGTCAACCCCGGCGACGACGGTGACCGCGTGACGTTCCGTGGGTCGTTCTTGGCCGACGTCGCCGCCGCGTCGCCCGACCAGCTCGACCTCGCCACCATCCGCGCCGAACGCGCCGCGGGCCCCGTGCTGCTCATCGCGGGCGACGACGACCAGCTCTGGCCCTCGTGCGTGCTCGCCGAGGTGACGATGGAGCGGCTGCGCGCGGCGGGACGCACCGGCGACGCGCTGCTCTGCCTGCCCGAGGCCGGCCACGCCATCGGCATGCCGGGGTGGTCCACCGTCGACACCGTCGAGGTTTGGCGCGACGACCTCGACGCGTACATGGTCTTGGGCGGGACGCCGCAGGGCAACGCGCGCGCCAGCCGCGTAGCCGACACGGCGATTCGCGCGTTCCTGCGCACGCTGTGATGCGCCCGTCAGTACGACAGACAGATGCCCGATGGCGTCGTCGTCAGCGTCGCTAGCCCGCCGCAGGTGGCGCTACGCAGCGTGATGACACCCGCGCCACCTCCACCGCCACCACCGCCGGCGTTCACGGAGAAGCCGCCCTCGCCAGCGCCGACGCTGCCTCCGGCGCCCCCGTTGCCACCGCCGTCGTAGCCGCCGCTGCCGCCAGCGCCCGAGGCGTCGCCGTCTTGGCCCCCCGTGGCAGCGAGGTCATCGCCGCCGCCGCCGCCGCCGCCGCCCGCCGCGCTCAGGAGCGC
>CAZONM010000500.1:0-3901 GCA_964580865.1 uncultured Myxococcales bacterium
GCGTGGGCGGCGGCGCGACGGGCGGGGCCGCCACCGCCGGCAGCGCCGCGGGGGCGGCGGGCTCCACGCTCGGCAGCGCGACCATGGGCTTGGTGCCGTCGGGGAAGACCGTGGGCCCGAGCATCTCGGCCAGGTCGCCGTCGAGGTAGATCGCGCGCTCGATGACGTTGCGCAGCTCGCGCACGTTGCCGGGGAACGGGTGGGCCATCAGGCGCTCGTTCACGCGCGGCGTGAAGCGCGACAAGAGCTTGTCGCCGTCCTTGATGGAGCGCGCGAACGCCTGCGCGAGCATGGGGATGTCTTCCTTGCGCTCGCGCAACGGCGGCAACGGGATGGTGAACACCGCCAGCCGGAAGTAGAGGTCCTCGCGGAAGCGCTTGGCCTCCACCTCGCGCCACAGGTCGTGACGCGAGGCCGCGATGATGCGCACGTCGAGCTTGATGGACTCGTTGCCGCCCACGCGGCGCACCTCGCGCTCCTCGAGCACGCGCAGCAAGCGCGGCTGCAGGTCGAGCCGCAGGTCGACGAGCTCGTCGATGAACAGGGTGCCGCCGTTGGCCCGCTCGAGCGCGCCGCGTCGCATGGCCGTGGCGCCGGTGAACGCGCCCTTCTCGTGACCGAACAGCTCGCTCTCGATCAGGTTCTCCGCGATGGCGCCGCAATCGACCGTGACGAAGGGCCCGGTCCGGCGCGGGCTCGCGTCGTGGATGGCCTGCGCCACCGCGCTCTTGCCGCAGCCGGTCTCGCCGAAGATGACCACGGTGGCGTCGGTCTTGGCCACACGCTCGAGCATCGTGAAGATCTGGCGCATCTTCATCGAGCGGCCGATCAGGTGGCCGAAGCGCTCGTCGAGCGACGGCGCCACGTCGAGCGGCTTGAACAGCGACTCGAAGCGCAGCTGCACCTGTCCGGCGCGCAAGACGATGCCCGGCCGCAGGTACGCCTCGCGGATGCGGAACTGATCGATCCAGGTGCCGTTGGTCGACTGCAGATCGCGGACGAACACGGCGCCGCCCTGCTGCTCGAGCACCAGGTGCTGACGGCTCACCGTGGGGTCGGTGAGCACCAGATCGCACTCCTCGCCCTTGCCCACGGTGAACTGCGGCTTGTTGACCTCGACGGCCTTGCCCGTGTCGACGCCCGAGAGCACCACCAGCTGACAGCGCCGCTCGGTGAAGCCGAGGTCGAGCCCGCCGGTGCTCGACTGCACCTGCGTGGCGGGCTGCCCGGTGAACTCTTGCGGGGGACGGGATACCGGCACGGCGGCCTACTCTACCCTCTCCTGCCGTCGCTACAGCGCGTTGATCCGCGTCCCGTCCTTCAGGAACGCGATCATCTGCTCCGCCGCCTCCACGGCAACGTTCACCTGCGCTTCGTGCGTGGAGGCGCCCAGGTGCGGCGTCACCACCACCTCCTCGCGGCGCAACAAAGGATGATCGGCGGGCACCGGCTCGACCGCGAAGACGTCGAGGGCGGCGCCGCGCACCTTGCCCGACTCGATCGCGCGCAGCAGCGCGTCCTCGTCGATGAGGCCGCCGCGGGCCGCGTTGATGATCAGCACGCCGGGCTTCATCTGCGCGAAGGCCGCGTCGTTCAACAGGTGCTTGGTCGACGGCAGCAGCGGCACGTGCATGGTGATGACGTCGGCGCGGGCGAGCAGGTCGCCGAGCGTGACGAGCTCGATGCCCATGGCGGCGGCCTTCTCGGGCGTGAGCACCGGGTCAAAGCCGATGACCTTCATCTTGAGCCCGCGCGCCCGATCGATGACGACGGCGCCGATGTTGCCGGTGCCGATGATGCCGAGCGTCTTGCCCGTGATCTCGGTGCCCATGAACTTGGTCTTCTCCCACACTCCGCGCTTGGTGGTGGCCGACGCCTCGGGCACCTGCCGCGCCAGCGACAGCATGAGCGCGATGGCGTGCTCGGCCGCGCTCACCACGTTGCCGCGCGGGGTGTTCTCCACCACGATACCGCGGGCCTTGCAGGCGGCCACGTCGATGTTGTCGACGCCGATGCCAGCGCGGATGACGATGCGCAGGTGCTTGGCGTGCTCCAACAGCGCGCCGTTCACCTTGGTGGCCGAGCGCACGATCAACCCCTCATATTGCCCGATGAGCTGCTGCTGCTCCTCGGGCTTGAGGCCGGGCTTGTTGTCGAGGGTGATGCCCTCGGCGGCGCCGAGGAGCTGCAGGCCCTTCTTGTCGAGCTTGTCGGACACGAGGACGCGGTGGGTCATGGGCGCTCCTTCAGGCCTTCTTCGCGACGAAGCCGTCTTTCAGGATCTCGCTCGCGGCGCCCACGCCCGCACCGGGCGTGAAGGCCGTGTAGCCCTCCTGGCGCAGCACGATCTCGATGGCCCCGAGCACCGTGATGATGTCGAGCTCGTCGTAGTAGCCCAGGTGCGCGACGCGGAAGATCTTGCCCTTCACCGCGTCCTGGCCGCCAGCGATGGTGAGGTTGGCGCGGTTCATCAGGCCCTTGTACACGGCGTCGGGCTTGATGTTGGCGGGCTGCAGCACGCTGGTGACGCTGTCGGCAGGCGCCTTGGCGAACAGCGACAGGCCGAGCGCGCCCACGCCTGCCCGCGTCGCGGCCGCGAGGCGCCGGTGGCGCGCGAACATCTCGTGAAGCCCCTCCTCGTGCATGAGCTTGAGGCTCTCGAGCAGGCCCTCGACCAGCGAGACCGCCGGCGTGTAGGCGGTCTGGTTCTGCAGCTGGTTCTTCTTCTCCTTCGCGAGGTCGAAGTAGTAGCGCGGCAGCCTCGCCTTGGCGCACCGCGCCCACGCCTTGTCCGACAGCGACGCGAACGCGAGGCCCGGCGGCAACATCAGGGCCTTCTGCGAGCCCGTAACAAGCACGTCGATGCCGTCGCGCTCGGGCGAGATGTCCCACACGCCGAGCGCGGTGATGGCGTCGACCATCATCAGGCAGTCGTCCTTGGCCTTCACGAGCTTCGCGATCGCCTCGTAGGGGTGGCGCACGCCCGTCGACGTCTCGGAGGCGCACACGGTGACGCCCTTGGCGTCGGGGTGCTGGTCGAGCGCGTCCTTGACGCGCTGCACGTCGACGGCGTCGCCCCACTCGCACGGCACCACCACGGCGTTGAGGCCGAACGCCTTGGCCATGTTGGCCCAGCGCTCGCCGAACTTGCCGCCGGCCACGCACAGCACGGTCTCGCCGGGCGAGAACAGCGAGCAGTAGGCGGCCTCGAACGCGCCGGTGCCCGACGCCGACAGCGTGAGCACCTCTTGCTGCGTCTGAAACAGCCACCTGAGCCCGTCGCGGCACCTGGCGAAGGTGGTCTCGAAGGCCGGCGTGCGGTGGTGCCAGATGGGGTTCGCCATGGCGGTCAGCACGCGCTCGGGCACGGGGGTGGGGCCGGGGGACAAGAGGCGGTACTTCATCGGGTCTCCGTCGACGCCGGGTGATCGCCGTTTGGCCGCCGAAGGTCAAGCTGCGGTCACGAGGCCCTCGCAGATCGCGGCCAGGTCGCCGTCGCGCCCGAGGATGCGCGCGCGCATGCCGGCCGCCAGCGCGCCCGCCTCGTCGGTGTCCGCGCGATCGCCCACGTGCACGGCCTCGCTCGGCGCCACGCCGAGCCCCGCGCACGCCGCCAGAAACAGCGCGGGCGAGGGCTTGAGCATGCCCACGTCATCGGCGGCCACGGCCACGCGCCATGGCAGGTGGTCGAGACCCAAGGCCGCGAGCTTCGCAGCGATACGGCGGTCCGAGACCACGCCCACGAGCACACCGGCGGCGACGAGCCGCTCGATGGCGCCTCGAGCATCGGGCCGCGGGCCCACGCGGCCGAGCGCGCGCGCCAGGTCGTCGTCGAGCGCGAGCTGGAGGCGCGCGCGCGCCCGCGCCGGCGTCACGTCGAGGCGCTCGGCCACGACGCGCG
>CAZONM010000501.1:0-3901 GCA_964580865.1 uncultured Myxococcales bacterium
CCCGCCGACTGCCCAGGCGGCCCCCGCGGCGGCGCGCTGCGCCGAGCCCGCGGCGGCGCGCGTGCGCGTCATGGTGCTCGACCTCGCCACCGACGTGCGCTTCGCCTCCCAGCGCGGCGCCTTGGCCCAGATCGTCGCCGAAGAAGCGGCGCGCGTGCCCGGCTACGAGATCCTCTCGGCCGACGAGGTGCGCGCGGTGCTCACGCAGGAGGCGAACCGCCAGCTCATGGGCTGCGACGCGTCACAGTGTTTGGCGGAGCTGGCGGCCGCTCTCGACGCAGCCCTGGTGGTCAGCGGCCGGGTCGAGGCCGCCTCCGACGGCACCGCGCTCGTGGGCTTGTCGATCCTCAACACCCACGCGCTGGTGGTGCTGAACCGCGTGTCGTTCACCTGGGGCGGCGTCGACGACCAGGTGCCCCAGGTGGTGCGCACGGCGGCACAGACGCTCCTCCTCGAACCGCGCCAGCGGCCCCCCGGGGCCATCCGCGTGCTCGGCGTGCCGCCCGCCACGCAGGTGTCGGTCGATGGCGTCGCCAGCCTGGCGAGCGCGCCGTTCGGCGACCTGGCGGTGGGCCCCCACGAGGTCACCGTGGCCGCCGAGGGCAAGGTGCCCGTGCGCCTGTGGGCGGTGGTCAGCGCCGGCGCCACCACCGACCTGGACGTGGTGCTCGAGGACCAGCCGGCGTCGGCGGCGTGGCTGTGGCTCGGCGGCGCGGCCGCGGTGGTGACGGGCGGCGCCATCGCGCTCGGCGCCGCGCTGGTGTTCGGCAAGGGAACGGTGGACGCCGGGGCTTCGCTCGACTCCCTGGGCATCAACGACATCGAGAAGCTCGGCGCGGGGCCCCCGTGACGCGCGCGCTCGTCGCCACGCTCATGTCCGCGCTGGCGCTCGCGCTGTGGGCCTGCGGACAGCCCGCCGACGCCACCGTCATCGCCGACCTGCCCGGCATGGAGAACGACCTGCCGGCGCTGCGATCGCCCCGCGCCGTTCTCGACGTGCTCGACGCCGAGGGGCGCGCCGTGGCGGTGGAGCTCGTGGATCCCCCGACCGGCGCGCCCGCGCTGGTGCAGAGCCCGATCCCCGTGCCCTGCTCCGCCGGCGGGCGGTGCGCCGTCGGCGTGCGCGTCCCCGCCGGCCAGTACCGCTTCGTGTTGCACGTGCTGGCGCGCGACCGCTGCGGCACCGAGAGCGAGCTCTTGCGGTACGCCGCCGGCCCCGTCGAGGTCGCGGCGTGGGGTGCGGCCGCCGCCGAGCTCGCGCTCGAGCGCGCCGACTTCGATGGCGACGCCGACGGCATCCCGGCGTGGTTCGAGCTGCTCACCTGCGGCCGGTTCGACGTCGTCGACCGCGGCGCGCCGCCGGCCACGTGCCTCGACGCCGGCGACGATTGCTGCAAGGACGTCTCGCCGCTCGAGGGCCGGCGCACGGCGTTCGCCGGGGGCGAGCACGCGCGGGGCGACGGCACCACGACCACGGTGGCCCCGTTCGCGCTCGACGCCACCGAGGCCACGTGGCGGCAGCTCGCGCGCTGCGTGGCCGCGCGCGCATGCTTGGTAGATCAGCCGAACCACCCGGCGCGCCAGGCCATGGCGAGCGCGGCCCACAACGAGCCGGTGCGCGGCCTCACGCCGGCCGAGGCAGCGGAGCTGTGCGCGTTTCAGGGCGCGCGCCTGCCGCTCGACGACGAGTGGGACTTCGCCGCCGCCCACGACGCCCTCGGTGCGCGGCGCCGCTACCCTTGGGACGGCGACGACCTCGGGTCGCTCGTGCGGCTCCTCGACGGCGACAGCGCGCGCGCCCCTGGCGCCGACGACGACGACATCGGCTGCGACCCGTCGGACGCGGGCGTCAGCGCCAACCACCAACGGCGTGGCGCCATCTGCCCGGCGACGCCGCTACCGGTGGGCTCCTACCCGTCGTCCTGGGCGCGCCGTGGCGCCGGCGTGCCCCTGGCCGACCTCGGGGGCAACGTGGCCGAGTGGACGGTGGTGCCCGGCGGCGACCTCGTCATCCCCGAGGTCCCGGCGGGCATGGTCGCCGCGGTGTTGCGCGGCGGCGCCGCCGACGGGCCCATCGAGCTGCTCGAGAACGACCTGCCCGTGGTCGCGCGCGCGCCCGCCGGCGGCGACGCGGCGGCGTGGAGCGCGACGGTGCGGCGCTTGTCGGCGAACGCCGGCGTGCGCTGCGCCGTGGACGTCGACGATGGGACGGTGGCGCCGGTGCTCGTGGCCGAGCCCCAGTGTGGGCCGTGAGGGGACGGGAGCTTTGTCGCCCGGCGCCTCACAGCGGCGGTCAGGTCGGCTTGTATTTCCAGCGCCCGTCTGACTCCACGACCCTGAACTCCTGGCCGCAGTAGAAGCACAGCACCTCGGAGCCCAGCGCAAAGCCGTCGTGGTAGGGGTTGTGCGCGTTGCACTCAGGACACTCGAACTCGTACCGCACCTTGGCCTTGTTCTCGGCCTTCATCTCGTCTTCGTCGTCGTAGCTGCGGTCCATGGCCTGCTCCCCGTCAATCGAGCGACTTGACCGTGATCTTGCCCTGCACCTTGGGGAGCATGTCGGGCTTGCCGAGGATGATGACGGCCTTGTTGTCGGGCTCGTCGGCCTGCACCGTGATGCGGTAGTGGTACTTCTTGCCCGTGGCCTTGTCGACGAAGTCGACCTTGTGCGGGCCGAGGGTCACGCGCAGGCCCTGCTTGCCATAGAAGGGCGTGGCCCCTCGCAGCTTGCCGTCGATGTAGGTCTCGGCGAACGGCTGCGTGCCGATCTGCAGGAGCCCCGTGGCCTTGCCGGCCTCGGCAGACGGCTTGTCGGTGGGCGTCTTGTCGACCGGCTTATCCACTGGCTTGGGCTTGTCGACGGGCGGCTTGTCGACGGGCGCCTTGGCGACCACCGGCGTCTTGTCGACCGGCTTGTCGACCGGCGGCGGCTTGTCGACCGGCGGCTTGGTGACCGGCGGTGGGTCGGGCGCCTTGACGGTCGGCGTTGCGTCGCTGGGCTTGGTGGCGGTGCTCGGGTCAGAGGGCGCCGCCGCCGGCTCGCCGCCCGGCGGCAGGCGCACGGTTGCGGGTCCGATGGACGCGCGCTCGCCACGATCGACCTTGAGCGATCGAGTCACGTAGCCGGCCTTTTTGATCTGCAGCTCGATCTGGCCGGCGGTGGCGTCGAGCTCGCCCTCGAACGGCGTGAGGCCCACGGCGACGCCGTTCACGAAGACCTCGGCGCCCGCGATGGCGGCGCCGGAGTCGTCGGCCACCGCCGCCAGGCTCAGGCGCCAACCGCCCGCGGCGGCCGCGACAGGCGGCGCGGCCGTCGGTGACGACGTGGTCGCGCCCGTCGCCGGGAGCTTCGGGTCCACCGGTGGCGCCGGATCGCGCCGATCCCCGGGGCTGGGCGCGACCGGCGGATCGGCAGGCGCGCTCGGGTCCTTGGTGGCCAGCGCCACCTTGCCCGCGGGAACGATCAGCACCGGCTGCTTGGCCACGCCGCCGGCACCGGTGAAGACGCGCGTCACCGAGACCATGCCGCTGCCCTCGATGACGACGGTGTGCTCGCCGGCGCGCAGCTTGGCCGACGACGGCAGGCCGCCCACGTGCGTGCCGTCGATGGTGACCTTGACGTCGGCGGGCGGCGGCGCGCCCACCGCGTAGAGTGTCAAGGTGGTCGTCTGCGTGCCAAGGTAGCGGATGAGCCCTGCCGTGGTGACCGCGACGAACAGCACCAACGAGAGCGCCACCGCGCCCAACACGATGACGTTGAGGTTCTTGGGGAGCGTCAGGCCGGCGGGCGCGCCAGCGGGCGCGGACGCGATCTCGGCCGTGCCCTCGGTGGGCGACGCCAGCGCGCCGGGCGGCGGTGCCGCGGCCCCGCTGGCGGTGCGCTCGATGGCGGGCATCTGGC
>CAZONM010000502.1:0-3895 GCA_964580865.1 uncultured Myxococcales bacterium
GCGAGGGTGAAGGCGAGGGTGAAGGCGAGGGTGAAGGCGAGGGTGAGGGTGAGGGTGAGGGTGAAGGTGAGGGTGAAGGGGAGGGAGATCCGCAGCCGGCGCTCGGCCTGCTCTTCGCCCTCGACGCTACCGACGTCGATGGTGAGGGCAGCGCGGGGTGCTTGGCGCAGGACCCGCTCGGGTGGCGCGACCAGGTCGGCGGCGCGTGGGGCGCCTTGACGGGCTTCGGCGATCCGTGCGGCGGCGCGACGGGCTGGGCGGGCATCGGCACCGGCGCCGCGCCGCATGCGCTGCGCTTCGGTGGCGACGACGAGCGCGTGGAGCTCGGCGCCGAGCACTCGATCACGACGTGGACCATCACCGCCTGGCTGCGCGTTGCGCCGGGCGGTGTGCCCGCCTCCAGCGGCACCGGCGGCATCGACCTCGTCCCCGTCGTCGCGCGCGGCGCCGCGGAAGCCGAGCTCGACCGGCTCGACATGACGTTCCTCCTGGGCGTCACGCCGGGTCTGCGGCTCGGCACGGACTTCGAGGAGCAGGGGACGCACCAGAACATGCCGTTCACCGGCGCGGGCACCCTCGAGCTCGGCGTGTGGACCCACGTGGCGGTGACCTTGGGCTCCGGCCAGCGCGCGCTCTATGTGCGCGGCGGCCTGGACGCCGAGGAGCCGCAGGCCGCGGTGCCGGCGCCGGCGCCCGACAGCCTCCTCACCATTGGCGCCATGCGTCGCACCACGGGCGTGACGCTCGGCGCGTTCGCCGGCGAGGTCGCGCGCGTCGAGATCTACGGCCGAGCCCTCGCGGCCGACGAGGTGCGCGCGGCGTGCCTGGCGCTGGTGGGGCGCTTCGACGGCGCCGCGTGCGACGGGCCGTGATGGGCGCTCCGTCCACCGGCCGATGCCGACGCCGCGTGCCCGCGGTCACGCTGCCTGCGGCCCGCCGATAACGCTCGCATGAGCCCGCGTCTCCTCTGCGCCGCCCTGGCGCTCTCGTGTGCGTGCGTCGCGAACCCACGATCGCCCGGCGATGCGCGACCCGATCCCGACGAGCCGTCCGACACCAAGGACCCGCCCCGCGACGACGACCCGCCCCCGCTGTCGGGCGATGCGTGCGCCGACCACCAAGAGCGCCTCGACGCCCTCGCCGAGCGCCTCGAGCGCGAGCGCGCGGAGCTCGGCATCCCCGGCGCGGCCCTGGCGCTGGTCATCGGCGATTGTCTGTTCGCGCGCGGCGTGGGCGTGCAGCGTGAGGGCGGCGCCCGCGTCGACGAGCACACGCGCTTCCAACTGGCGTCGCTGACCAAGACGCTGACCGCGCTGACCGCGGTTGCGCTGGACGAGGATGGCGTCGTCGATCGCGCGCGGCCCGTGGCCGAGCTCGTGAGCACCACCAGCACCGCCACGCTCGACGACGTGCTCGCGCACCGCGCCGGCTACCCCACCGACCTGCCCGACGCTACCAGCCTCGATCTCGCCACCTACCTCGACGACAACGCAGCCGCGCCCATGTGGGCGCCGCCCGGCGAGGTGTGGCTGTACTCGAACCCGGGGTTCGCGCTGGCGGGCCGCGCGCTCGAGGTGGCGGCGGGCGCGCCGTTCGCCGAGCTGGTGCAGGACCGCGTGTTCGCGCCCGCGGGCATGAGCGACGCGATCATGGGCGCCACGCTGGTGGGCGACGAGGAGAACATGGCGCGCGGCCACAGCGGGGGCGCGGCGAGCCCCGAGGTCATCGAGCCCACCGACCTGTACCTGGCGTCGACGTACTACGGCCCCATGGGCGGTGCCTTCGCCAGCGCCGCCGACCTCGCGCGCCTGATGCACGCCTTCTTCACCGACGCCGTGGTGCCGAGCGCCGCGCTCGACGACATGGCGCGCTCGCGCGGCTCCGCGTGGGGCTCGGCCGTCGGCTACGGGCAGGGGTTGTTCACCATCTACGACGGCACGGTGTTTCACGGCGGCAGCGTCGCGGGCTTCCTGTGCGAGCTGGACGTGCACCGCGACGCGCGCGTGGGCGTCGCCATCTTGTCGGCCGCGGACTGGGCGTTCCCGAGCGAGACGCTCAACGACGCGCTCGCCGAGCTGTGGCCCGTCGGCCCGCCGCCGCCGGCCGCCGATGGGCCCACCGATGACGAGGTCGTAGGCCGCTACCAGGACGACGTGGTGCTCGGCGACGTGACGGTGGCGCGCGCGGGCGGCGCGCTCACCATGACCTTCGACGGCGCCACCTACACGCTCACGCGCTGGGCGCCCGGCAACTTCAGCTTCGCGTACCCGCCGTGGCAGATGGACGTGGAGGTCACCTTCCAGCGCGGCCCGTCGGGCGCGCTCTACCTCGTGACGCTGCTCGGGGTCGCGGTGCGCGACCAGTAGCGCGGTCCGCAGGGGTGCACGGTCACGCGCCCGCTGCGCGCAGCGGAATCCCGTCGCTGCGCCGGGATGCGGTACCTTGTGCCGATGGTGCGCCCGATCATCGCGATCGCCCTCGCGACGGTGCTGGCCGCGTGCGCCGAGCCGGCGCCACCACCGCCGCCCGAAGATCCCGCGGCGAAGTACGCACGGCTGCTGATCGACTTTCCCTTCGGCGGTCAGCCGGTGCGCTGGTGGCGCTCGCGACTGGCGGAGCTGGCGCCGAACGGCGCGCACCCCGACCCCGCGCTCTATCGCCTGACGGTCGAGCGCGCGCGCAAGAACGGGCTCGACGTCGACGAGGGCAAGAACGGCGTGCGCCCGGGCAAGGAGGTCACGGTGCAGCTGCTCGTGCGCCTCGGGGTCCTGCAGTGAGCATGCGTCGCGCGTGCGCTGCTGCCGGTGCGCTGGCTGCCCTCGCGCTGTCGACGGCCGCGCGCGCCGGATCGTCGAGCGACGGCGCGCCCGGCGCCGTCGTCGAACGCACGCTCGACGGCACCACGCTGGTGTTCGTGGCGCGCCCGGGCGCTCCGCGCGCCGCGGTTCGGGTGGTGGTGCAGGCCGGCGCCGCCGACGATCCGCCGGGCCGCGCGGGCCTCGCCGAGCTGACCGCGTCCGCGGTGTTGCAGGGGACCTACGACATGCGGCCGGGCGCGCTCTATCGCCAGGTGGAGAAGGCGCGCGGCACCTTGAGCCTCGAGGTGGCCCCCGACCACACGGTGCTGGCGCTGGACGCGCCCGCCGACGGCATGCGGGAGCTCTTGGTCGCGCTCGTGAAGACCGTGACCGCGCCGGCCTTGCCCTTCGTCGATCTCGACCGCGCCCGCGTGGCGGTCGGCGCCGTCGACGTGGAGGCAGCGCCGCTGCGCCGCGCAGGGTGGGCCGCGCGCCACGTCGCGTTCCCGAGCGGCCACGGCGGCCTGGTGTCGAGCGGCAGCGCCGAGACGCGCCGCGCCGTCACGCGCGACGACGTCACCACGTTCTTTCAAGCGCGCTGGATCCCGGCGCGCACCGTGGTGGTGGTGGGCGACCTCACGCTCGAGGACGCGCGGCATCTGCTGGAGCAGGGCCTGCACGGCGCGCCGCTGCCCACGGAGGTGCGCTCGCTCGACGTGCGCGCGCCCAACGTCCCGAGCGAGGCGCGCGGCAGGTCGCGACGCACCCTCGCCGTGAGCGCCGCCGTCGTCGAGCCCGCGCCCGCGGCTGCGTGTGTCGCAGCCGCCGCGCTCCTCGAGCTGCGCTTGCAGCGCGCCGTGGGCGACGATCCCGCCGTCGAGACCCACGCCGGCTGCGAGCGCGCGCACGGCGTCGAGCTCGTGACCCTGGCCGCGCGCTCGTCGCTGCCCACGTCGTCGGTGCTGCCGGAGCTCGTGCGCTCCGTGCGACGAGGCGCGCGCGCCCGACCCGTCACCGCCGCCGAGCGCGTGGCGGTCGAGCGGCGCCTGGCCGAGGCGCACGCGCGCGCGCTCGAGGACGCCGCCGCGACCGCGGGG
>CAZONM010000503.1:0-3884 GCA_964580865.1 uncultured Myxococcales bacterium
GCCGCCGGCACCCGCGCCGCCCGCCGCGCCGCTCGACGCCGGCACCGCCGAGCCGCCGCCCGCGACGACGGCGGTGGCGCCGGCCGAGGTGGCTGCGGTGCCGCCCGAGCCGGTGACGCCACCGACCGCGGCCGTGAAGAAGGTCGGCGAGCGATCGAACTCGAGGGCGCGCGGTGCCGAGCGGGCGCCGAAGCAGCCGGCGGAGTCGGTCAAGGTTGACGAGCACAAGGGCACGGCCGCTGACGAGGGCGCGCGCAAACCGGCCGAGCAGCCTGCGGCTCGCACCTTCGAGGAGATCGCCTTGTCATGTACGGCGTGCGAGGAGAGCTACTGGCGGTGGCGTAAGAACCCCATCATCGCCGAACGCATGGCGCTCGAGCTTTGCCTGAAGGGCAAAAAGTGCAGGTAGCGGGCTACAGCCCGTCGACCGCCAAAATCACCGCGCCGGCGACGAGCGCCACGCCCGCCACGGCGGAGCCCACGACGGCGGCCGTGGTGGCTGCGCCGTAGTCGGCGGCGAGCACCACCTCGAGCGTCGCCACCGTGGCCGCGGTGCCGGCCGCCACCACGCCCACGCCGAGCGCGCCGAGGCCGGTCATGCCGAGGACGCTGAGCTCGTCGGGCGGCGGCGCCACCAACGTTGGCGCGGGGCGCGGCACCACGGGCGGCGGGCCCTCCTCCAGCACCAGCCGCGCGACCAGGTCGCGCACCACGGCGCGGCCGTCGTCGTCGCCGCCGGCCTCGCCGGGCTGCACCACGGCCTCCTCGAACAGCACGCCGGCGTCGTCGGCGGTGTAGAGCTGCGCCGACACCACGGCGTCGCGCGCGCCGAGCGGCGCCACGCCGATCACCAGCACGTGCGAGGCGCCGCGCCGCTTGGCCTCGGCGCACAAGCAGCGATGATCGTTGCTGCCGCAGCGCTGGTGGTCGGCGGGCGTGAGCTGGGGCGAGAGCGGTTGCCAGTGCGCGGCGGCGCCCGCCGCCACCGCGCCCGCCAGCCAGCTCTCCTGCGCGTTGTTGCGGTCGTGCGTGGCGACGATGGCCAGCTGCGCGCGCGCGTCCGGCGCGGCCAGCGCCGCCAGCGCGATCGTCGATACCAGCGCGAGCCTCACGCGGCGCGCAGGATCACGCAGGCTGATGGAGGGCAAACGTCGCGCCCGTGGGGTCGATGGCGACGGCGACGCGCCCGATGTTTGGGATGTTCATGGGCGGCATGGGCACCTGACCGCCGCGCTCCTTCACCTTGGCGAGCGAGCGATCGAGGTCGTTGGTGGCCCAGTAGGAGAGCCAGTGCGGCGGCACCCCGTCGGGCGCCTTCATGGCGCCGGCGACCTGATCCTTGCCGTCGGTGAAGATGATGTACTTGCCAATGCCGCCCATCTCCGACTCTTCGGTCTTCCACCCGAACACGCCGGCGAAGAAGCGCGCCGACGCGGCCGGGTCGTCGCTCAGCACCTCGTTCCACGTCGACCAGCCCGGCTGCGTGCCCGCGGGCATCGGCATGTTCGCGGTCAGCTCGATGGGGGAGATGTGCGCGCCGCGCGGATCGGCGATGACCGCGAAGCGGCCCACGCCGTCGAGCTTGGTGGCGGGGACGGGCACGAACCCGCCGAGCTTCTTGGCGCGCTCGATGACCTGATCGAGGTTGCCGACGCGCACGTACGGCATCCAGTGCGAGGCGATGCCCTCGGACTCGGGGAGCGACACGATGCCGCCCACCTCGGTGCCGCCGGCCTCGATGCGCTGCGTCTCACCGAGGGGCTGCAACATCTGCGGCCGCGTCTTCCACGGCATGAGCGCCGCGTAGAATTCGCGCGCGCGGCTCGGGTCGGTGGTCATGAGGTCGTGCCAGCACACGCGCGCGCCGCCCGCCGCCTTTTGCGAGGTGGCTGCGGACTTGATCACCGGCTTCTCCCACTGGCCCGCCGTCGCCTTCTCCTTGATGACGGGCTTGTCCCAGCGCGACGTCGCCGGCGCAGCCTTCTTTGGCGCAGCCTTCTTTGGCGCAGCCTTCTTTGGCGCGGCCTTCTTTGGCGCGGCCTTCTTTGGCGCGGCCTTCTTGGCGGCCTTCTTTGGCGCGGCCTTCTTGGCGGCCTTCTTGGGCGCGGCCTTCTTGGCGGCCTTCTTTGGCGCGGCCTTCGTGGCGGACTTCTTGGCGGGCTTCTTCGTCTTCTTGGCGGCCATGCGTTCCCTCGCTTCGACGCGCGCATGAAAGCGCGGATCAGACCGGAAAATCAAGGAGCACCGGCAGGGGGCACCGGGGCCTGCTCTGCCCAGGGCAGGGCGTCGCCGAGCTTCAGCTTCAGGCGATCGCGGATCCAGTGCGCGTCCCACCACTCGATGGGGTTCACCGGCAGCCCGTGCAGCACCGTCGTGAAGTGCAGATGATCGCCCCCCGCGAGCCCGGTGGCGCCCGTGCGGCCGATTTCGGCGCCGCGCGCCACCGTGTCGCCCTCCTTGGCCCCGATGCTCGAGAGGTGGGCGTAGAGCGTCTGCAGCCCAAAGCCGTGGTCGATGACCACGGCGTTGCCGAAGATGCCGAAGTAGCGCGCCAGCACCACCGTGCCCGCGTTGGCCGCCTGCACCGGCGCGCGCTCTACGCTCGCCAGATCGAACCCCAGGTGGTCCTGCGTGTCGACCTGCTTGCCGTCGACCATGTAGGCGCGACGGTCGGCGAAGCTGCCCTTCACGGCCGCGTTCTGCATGGGCAGGAAGGTCTCCTTCCACAGGAACCGGGGCACGCTCTTGGCCGCCAGCTCCTTGAGCGTGGCGTTGTTGGCCCGGCGCAGGTCGCCGTTGAGCTGCAGGTAGTCGTCGACGAGCGCGCCCTTCTGCTGCAGCTCGGGGGTGCGCGCGTAGATCTCGCCCGTCACCTTCTTCATGAAGCTCTCTTTGAGCTCGATGGTGTCGTTGCCCATGGGGCGCGGGAAGAACTTGTGCACGAAGGTCTGCTCGGCGGCGTTGCCCACGTCGTCGACGGCGACGAGCTTGACGCGCTCCTTGGCCTCGGCCTCGCTCACGGCGAGGTCGTAGGGCACGGCGAACAGCACCACGCGCTGCGACGGCGCGCCGCCGGGCAAGGGTGAGCCCGGGAAGAACCAGTCGCCCACGGCCACGCCATCCCTCACCGACGACGGGCCCACCTCGTACACCACCGCCTCGGCGCCGCCCTGCGACGGGTGCACGAACCCCGACGTCGACGTCAGCGCGGGCGGCTGCAGGCGCACCTCGTAGGTGGTCTCCACCTCGGCGGGCGCCGGTTCGCGCAGCCAGGTGCCGGCGCGCCCCGCCACCACCCGCACCACCAGCTGTCCCGGCACCAGCTCGGGCATCGCGCGCTTGCCCACCACGACGGAGACCGCGGTCTCGGTGGTGGCTGGCGTGACCCACGGCTTGTGCGCCGGCGCCGGCTCGAAGCTCTGCTCGACCAGCGTCACGGGCGCCTTGAGGGCGGGCCCGCCCGCCACCACCTTGAGCGACGACAGGCCGCGCGACGGCTCCTTGACGGTGATGGTGATCGTGGTCGCCTGGCCCACGGCGGGCAGGTCGCTCGTCACCTCGATCTGCGGCGGCGGCCCCTCGCGCATGCCGGCCCACAGGAGGTAGCCCACGACCGGGACGAGCGCGACCACGACGACGACGGCGAGCTTGCGCCCGAAGAACACGGGCTGACCGGAGGCGCGCTTGTTCACAGCCATGGTCACGCCATGGCACGGAGCGGGGTCAAAGCCAAGCTACCGCCACGCTCGCCGGGCCGGCGCCCGGCTCACCGCGACGCGCCACCGTCGAGCACGCCGGCCACCACCACCAGCGCCGCCACCGCGAGCGTGGCGCCCACCGCCACGTGCCGCGCGGCGCGCTCCCGCACTGCCCCCGGCAGCGGG
>CAZONM010000504.1:0-3868 GCA_964580865.1 uncultured Myxococcales bacterium
GGCGGTGGGCGCCCGCTCGAGCGGGCCGCACGCCAGCACGCCGAGCGCCAACGTTGTCGTCGCTGCCACCGGTGCGCCGCGCGTGATCATCGCGAGTGACGCTAGCAGCGTCGCCAGGAGCGCCGCGACGCCGTTTCCTCGAGGAAGCGTCAGTCGGCGCCGGCCTGGTCGGCATCGAAGATGCCGCCCCACGAGCGATCGTCGAGCGCCAGGCACACGCGCGCCCCCGCGTCACCACGGTTGTCGAGGGTCAGCGCCAGGCGCTCCTGCGGCACGCGGTAGTTGACGCGCGTGAACGCCTTCTTGTCGTCGAGCACCACCTCGCGCGAGCGCCGCCGGTCGCTGATGGCCACCAGACTGAGCGCGGGGCGCGCCGTGGCGTCGTCGAGCCAGCCGATCCACGCCTGCGACAGGAACGGAAAGAGCCGCGCCTGGTCGCGCACGCGCACGGTCACCGCGGTGCGCGCGGGCACCTCGAGCACCAGGCAGCGGCGCTCGTCGCCGGCCGCCTGCGTCGAGGCCACGGCCCAGGTGACGCCCGCCGGCGCCAGCGTGGCCGCGCCGTGCAGCGCGGCGGGCACGTCGACGTCGTCGCCGCGGGTGGGCGCCGCCTTCAGCTGCGCCAGCTGCCAGTCGTAGAAGCGCAGCGCCTCGTCGCGCGCGCCGAGCGCCTCGTCACCCAGGGCGGCCACCAGGTTCTCTTGCTCGAACGGATCCTTCGCCAGGTCGTAGATCTCGAGGCCGCGCCCGCCCCGCTGGGCGATCACCTTGCGATCGCCATCCACGAAGCCCACCAGCGTGAGCGGCGGGTTGCGCGCGCCGATGAAGACGCGCCGCGGCTCCACGGCGGCGTCGAGCAGCGACTGACCGCGGTGGCGCGGATCGGGCGGCAGGCCGAGCGCGTCGAGCATGGTGGGCAAGAGGTCCACGTGCGACGACGGCCGCGCGAAGCGCCCGCCCACCGGGAAGAGCGCGGGCGACCACAGCACGGCGGGCACGGCGAGGTTGTTCTCGTAGGCCAGGCGCGCGCCGCGCGTGGCGTGCCGCGCCGTGCCGTAGAGCGAGCCGTGGTCGGCCACGAAGATCACCAGCGTCTCGTCGAGCAGCCGGCGCGCCTCGAGCCCCTGCATCAGCTCGTCGAACACCACGTCGACGTAGCGCACGGCGGCGAGGAAGCGCTCGGAGCCCGCGTTCACCGTCGCCTGCGGCAGGTCGGGCGGGACCGCGTAGGGGTAGTGCGCGGCGATGGGGATGACCACGGCGGCGAAGCGCTGGTCCTTCGCCAACCCGTCGATCCACGACAGCGTCGACGCCACGGCGGCGCGATCGTCGATGCCCCAGTGGTGCGTGAACCAGCGCTCGTCGGACTCGGCGCCGATGGCGGGCGCGTCCAGCAGCGTGTCGTAGCGGCGCCCGCCGAGGAGCGCGAGCTTGTCGTAGAAGCCGAAGGGCCCGCCGTGGAACACGGCGCTCGTGACGCCGTGCGCGGCGAACACCTCGGAGAGCTCACCGCAGTCGATGCGCGGGTTGAGCTTGGTGATGTTGCTGGCGTCGGGCGGCGGGAAGTCCGAGCACACCAGCGAGTAGATGGCGGCGATGCTCTTGTGGAAGGTCGCGCGGTAGCGCGTGAGCTCGACGCCGCGCTGAGCGCGCGCCGCGAGCCGCGGCGTGGTGTCGCGCTCGGGGTCGCCGAGCGTGGTGAACTCGCGCGGGATGCCCTCGGCGAAGAACAGCACCACGTTGCGCACGGTGGCCCCCGCCACCGAGGGAGGCGGCGCCTTCATCTCGTCGGTCCACAGGCGCGCGCGCGCGAGCTCGGCCCACCCCTCGGGCGTGGCGGGCGCGGCGCGCGCGTCGGCGGCGTCGTCGTCGAGCACGCTCGACACGAAGACGAACACCGGCTGCTCGCCGAGGCCGCGGTCATAGGCCGACAGCCACAGGCGCTCGACGGGGTGCACCACGAGCCCGAGCACCAGCGCGGCGCCCGGCGCATGCAGCCAGCGGCCTCGCGGGAGGCGCGCCAGGCGCGCCAGCGGCCACAGGCACGCGAGCGTGAGCGCGGCGAGCGCGAGCGCGGGCAGCAGGTCGCGCGGCTCTACGAGCGAGAGCACGTCGCCCGCGCCGCCGCCGTCGCCGCCCCGCAGGCGCCACCACGTGATGGGCGTCTGATCGAGGCGGTACGAGAGCACGTTGGCCGCCATCCACAGCGTGGCGATGAGGCCCACGCCGAGCGCCAGCGGCCCGAGCGAGCGCCCGGCCACCACCACGCGCGCGGCGCGCGCCGCGGCCACGCCCAAGAGCCCCGCGAGCAAGACCTCGCCCGCCAGCGTCACCGGCAGCCAGCGCAGCAGGCCGAAGGCCGCGCCCTGCACCGCCTCGTCGACGACGATCCAGGTCTTGGCCGCGGCGGCGCCCAAGAGCACCACCAAGAACGTGAACAGGCCGAAGCGGCGCGCGCGCGTGGTGGCGTCGTCGGCGCCGAGGGTCACGGCGGCAGCGTCGGGTGTCGGTGGCGAGCTCATCGGTGCCTTCGGCGGAGCGCCAGCGCCAGCAGCGCGGCGGGCACGAGGACGGGCGGCTGCGACGCGCAGCCCGCGCAGCCCTCGTGCTCCTGGGCCGGGGGATCGTCGCCCTCGCCCTCGCCCTCGCCTTCACCCTCGCCTTCACCCTCGCCCTCGCCCTCGCCCTCGCCCTCGCCCTCGCCCTCGCCCTCGCCTTCACCCTCGCCCTCGCCCTCGCCCTCACCCTCGCCCGGCGTCACGAGCCCGAGGTCGACGGCGCGATCGGCCAGCGCCGACAGGTAGGCGCCGGCGCCGAAGCCCATCATGGGCACGGCGCCATCGGCGATGCCGGCGTTGCCGACGCCGCCTTGGCGCAACAGCTCCGGGATCTGCCCGAGGTTGTCGGTGCCCACGCGCGTCACGTGCGCCAGCAGCCGATCGGCCTCGGCGTCATCGCCGGCGCGGCGGAAGGCGCGCGCCAGCCACAGGTCCACCACCAGCCACTCCTTCGTGTCGTAGGCGCCGCCCTCGTCGTTGCGGAAGTACCCAGGGGTGGTGGCGCGCACGCCGTCGAGGGCCGCCAGCGTGGCCACGGCCACGCCCCCTTCCGCATCGAGCACGTCGCGGTTGAAGGCCTCGACCACCGCCGCGTCGAGGGTGCCACTGCCGGCCTCGAGCTCGTCCCGCGACGCTGCCAGCGCGCCGTCGTCGTCCACGAGGTGCTCGAGGAGCGCGGCCGCCAGCGCGTCGCCGGCGCCGCGGTACGCCGCGGCGTCGTCGTCGCCGCGGGCCTCGAGCACGTCGGCGAAGGCGCGCAGCCCGGCGGACGCGCACGCGGTGGAGTACGCGTACTGGCGACGACCCACGCTGTCGGCGCTCGGCGTCCAGTGCGTCTCCCAGATGGAGCTGTCGGGCGTGAGCAAGCCGGTCGCGGGATCGACCAGCGCGAGCAGGACGTCGGCCACGCCGGTCTTCACGTCGTCGATCGACGCCGCGAGCGTGTCTGCCTCGCCGCCACCGGCGGCCAGCGCGCGCGCGTAGGCGCGCAAGAACAGCCCGAAGTCGTCCCACTCGATGTTGGGCCCGCTGGCGTTGGCGTCGCTCTCCTCGCGCCCGCCGCCGAAGTAGCGGGTGACGCTCACGAGGTAGGGCCGCCCCACGTAGGCTTGGTACTCACCCACGTCGGCGCTGAGCAGGAACTCGAGGGCGCGCGCCGCGCGCGCGCGCGCGCCCACGGCGAGCAGCCCCTCGACGGCGTAGGCGGCGTCGCGCGCCCACGTGATGTTCCACATGCCCGGCGGCAGCGAGGCCACGATCTGCCCACCGGGGCGTCGGCGCGGCCCGCCGTCGGTGCCGTCGCGCACCTG
>CAZONM010000505.1:0-3831 GCA_964580865.1 uncultured Myxococcales bacterium
CCCCGGGGTGGCGCGCCCGGGGCGTGACGGGTATGCGCGCGCCCCCGTCGGGCACGCGCGCGCGCGCGGCGCCCAGGTCGCGCGCGCGCGCGGCGCCCACCACCAGCACGAGCCCGCCCACGAGCGCGGCGGCGAGCACGGCGCGCGAGGCCACGCGCCCGGTCACGGCAGCCCCCGGGCGCGCAGCACCACCGACACCGCCACCGCCAGCGCGAGCAGCGCGAACACGGCGCGTAGCGCGCGGTCGGGCAGGCGCGCCTGCAAGCGCGCGCCGAAGAGGCCCCCGGGGATGACGCCCAGGAGCGCCCAGCCCACCGCGTCGAGCGGCACGGTGCCGTGCGCCAGGTGCACGGCTCCCGCCGCGCCCGCGGTCACCATCAGCGACGCGGTGGAGGTGGCGGCGGCCGCGCGCATGGGCACGCGCGCCACCAGCGCGAGCAGCGGCACCACCACGGCGCCGCCGCCGATGCCGAACAGGCCCGCGGTGACGCCGGCGCCGAGCATCACGGGCGGCAGCGCGCGCAGGCGCTGGGGGCGATAGGCCACGCCACCCGAGGTGCCGTCGAACAAGCCAGGCGCGCCCGCCGGAGCGACGCCGTCCGGTGCGCCCCTTGGGCGGCGCGCGGTCGCGAGCGCGATGAGCACCAGCACGGCGGCGAAGGCGTAGAGGAGCGCGGCGTCGTCCACCGTGGCGGCCACCAGGCCCGCGCCCACGGCGCCGGCGAGGAGGAACGGCTCGAGCAGGAGCGAGAGCGACAGGTTCGCCTCGCCGCTTCTGAGCGCCACCGACGACGCGCCCACCGACGTGCCGATGACGCAGAAGAGCGACACGCCCACGGCTTCGATCGGGCGGTGGCCGAGCCACACCAGGAGCGGCACCAAGAAGATGCCGCCGCCCACGCCGAAGGCGCCGCCCACCACGCCCACGGCGAGGCTGCCGAGGGCGGTCAGCGCGGCCTGCTCCATGGGGGCGCTGATAGGGCCGCGGCGCGCGCAAGTCGACGTCCCTCGTGGCCCAGTACCACATGGTCACTTCGCCTCCGTCGCGAGCGTGCGCCGGCCGGTCCGAGGGCAAGGCGCCGGCGAGGAGCGAAGCGAGCAAGGTCGACCCCATGTGGCGCGAGCACCGGAGCCGGCAACGCCGCCATCGGCCGGCCGGCGCGCGCGCAGCAGGAGGCGACGTGACCATGTGGTACTCAGCCCGCGCGCTTGCTACCACCACGCCATGGCCAAGGGCTCTCCTCGACGTGGTGGCGGCGCCGATCGGCCGCGCTTGCTGGTGGCGGCGCCCGACGGCCGCGTCTTCGAGCACGATCGGCTCGAGCTGGCGCTCGACACCGGCATGGACGTCGTGCGCGTGGCGCCGAAGGACGTCATCCCCATCCCCGACGACTGGGCGCTGATGGCCATGCCGGGCACGCGCCCTGTCGGCTACGACCCCAAAACCGGGCGCTTCGAGACCGTCACCACCTTCGAGGACGACGACGGCAAGGCCTTCACCCCGTGGGCCGTGGCCGTGCACCCGCCGCCCGGCTACGTGCGCGCCTTCCACCCGGCGGCCGAGTACCACGACGCCACCCACCCCGACGTCAAGCTGCGGCGCTTGGCCGAGGAGGAGGCGCAGCGCACCAAGGGAACGCTGCCCGTCCTCGACGGCGGCGACGAGGCGGCGCGCCCGGGCCTGCCGCTGTGGGCCTACACGGCCGTGGGCATGACGGCGGGCGGGCCCGTCGCCGGGCTGTTCTTGGCCGACGAGGTCTCGCGCTGGGCGCCGAAGCTCTTCTACCGGGCCGAGCTCGACGAGAAGATCGCGGCCCGCCTGGCCGACGACCCCGACAACCGCGTGCTCAAGCAGCTCGCCCGCTGTGGCAAGGAGTACCTCTGCTGCTGCGCGCAGAACGTGTTCTACGAGCGCTGGGAGGGTGCGGTGCCCATCGCGCCGGCGTGCACGGCGGCGTGCCTCGGGTGTCTGTCGAAGGAGCCCGCGTGGGAGACGCCGGTGCCGCAAAAGCGCCTGGGGTTTCAGCCCACGCCCGAGGAGATCGCGCGCGTGATGGTGCACCACCTCGAGCGCGCGCCCGAGCCCATGGTGAGCTTCGGGCAGGGCTGCGAGGGCGAGCCCACCATGAATGGGCCCGTCATCGTCGAGGCCATCCGGCAGACGCGCGCGCGCACGAGCCGCGGCGTCATCAACCTGAACACCAACGGCAGCCGCCCCGAGACCATCCGCGCCTGCGCGCGCGCCGGCTGCGGCGCCCTGCGGGTCTCCATCAACACCTTCGACCGCGCGCTGTGGGAGGCCTACTACCGCCCGAGCGACTTCACCTTCGACGACGTGGTGCGCTCGCTCTACGTGGGCCGGGACGAGGGCATGCACGTGTCCATCAACCTGCTCCTGTGGCCCGGCTGGACCGATCGCATGGCGGAGATCGACGCCATCTCCGCCATCGTGGCGGACGGGGCGCTGCAGATGATCCAGCTGCGCAACCTGTGCGTCGACCCCGGCCACTTCCGAGACCTGCTGCGCACCATGTTGCCGTCGCGCGCGGAGCGCGGCCTGTTGCTCGGCGTCAAGGGCTTCGTGGCCGAGCTGCGCCGGCGTCACCCCAGCTTGCGCTTCGGCACCTTCAACCCGCGCCTGGCCGCCGAGTGGTACCGCGACGTGCCGGCCTTCGCCGGGCGGCTCTGAAGGTCCATCGCAGGATCGGCTACGACTGCGTTGGCCGCCTGTAGTGCTCGCTCACCTCCACGAGGAGGATGTCGCTTCGCTCCTCGGCGGCCGCCTTGTCTCGCGCGATGTTGCGATGTCCCTTGAGCGCGCGCCCGTCACCAGGGATCGGGCACGCGCACGTCGCCGCTCGCCTCGAACGCGAAGGCCACCGCGATGCGCCGCTCGACGTTCGGCTCGAGCTGCACGGGGATGCGCAGGAGGCCGCTGTCGTCGGGCTTGGCGTCGGGCTCGGTGCCGTGCTGGGGCGAGAGCAGCACCTTGAGCTGCTTGAGCTCGCTCACCGGCACGCGCACGTGCACCAGCACGCGCTCGGTGGTGGTGCCGGTCTGCGCCAGCGTGGCCTCGCGCACGAAGTGCACGACGTTCTGGCCGATGAGCTTCTTGTCCTCGAGCCGGCGCTTCTTGGTGCGCACCACGAACCGATCGTCGCTGCCGAAGGACAGGTCGAAGGCCTCGCCGGGGCCGACGTAGAGCAGGTCGCCGGTGCCCGTGTAGGCGCCGTCGACCACCAAGGTGACGGGCCCGGCCAGGATGGGCGCGCCGCCCGCGTTCTTCAGGCTGGCGCGCAGGAACACCTGCGGCGCCAGCTCGGGGAAGGCCACGCGCTCGGTGGCGCACGGCGCCTCGAAGGAGCCCACCGGCACGCGGTGCGGCCGGCCATCGCTGGCCACGGACGCGCCGCTGGCGCGAAACACGCGCGGCTGCCCGCCGTCGTCGACGCCGGGGGCCGCGCCCTTGGTGGCCGACTCGGGCACGGTCTCTTCGCGGTGCTCGACCACGATGGTGCGCCGCTCCTCGGGGGTCTTGGTGCGCAGCGTGAGGCGATCGGCGGCGAGCGCGGGCAGCTCGGCGCCCGCCGACGGCCGCGCGGTGGAGAAGGTCAGCTCCACGTCGCTCCACGCCTCTCCCGTGGCGTTCCACACCGAGGCGTAGGTCTCGAGGCGCACGGTGGTGCCCGAAAGGCGCGCCTCGTGGGTGGGGCGCCAAGCGGCGCACGGCACCAGCGTCGACACCACCAGCTTGGCGCGCCCGCCGCCGCCGCTGAGCGCCACGTGCAGGTCGGCGGCCACGCGCGGCTCCGTGGGCGGCGGGCGCCCGTC
>CAZONM010000506.1:0-3806 GCA_964580865.1 uncultured Myxococcales bacterium
GGCCGACGCCGACGACGCCGCGCGCGCCGCCGACAACGTCGCCGCCGCCGCCGGCCGCGCCGGCCTGACGGCGCTCGGCGATCTGCGCCCCAGAGAGGTGCAGCAGATCCAGCACGTCGTGGAGGAGGCGCAGCGCCGCCTGGATCGGGTGCTGCAGTCCGTGGGCGAGGCGCCGGGCGCCCTGCCGGTGGACCTCGTGGTGGTGGGCTCCGCCGCCCGCGGCGCGCGCCGCAATGCCGACACGGACCTGCCCTTCGGCAAGGGCCCGGGCACCCGCAGCGACATCGACTACGCCGTCCCCGACCGCGCCGTGCGCGAGCACGTCTTCACCGACGAGGGCCTGTCGCGCCCTGACCAGCGCTTCTGGAACCAGCTCCCGGGCTTCGACACCCGCACCGTCGGCGGTCAGCTGCACGAGGGCATGCCGCCGACGGACCAGCCGCGCGTCTGGTTTCGCGCCGGGCGCCCGCCGGTGTTCCTCGCGCCCGGGCAGCCAAACCCATCGGTCCCCTGAGCGGGCGCGCGGCGGCGCTGCTGCGCGCCGGGTCGGCGGCGGGCGCGCCGCGCGGCGTGAGCGCCCAGCCCAGGAGGAGCCCAAAGAGCCCGGTCGACGACGCGGTCTCGAGGAAGTGGGCCAGGCGCACCGTCGGCGGGAAGAACGCGCTCGGCAGCAGGATCTGAGCGCCGAACACGAACAGGACCGCGCCGAGCGCGACCATGGTTGTGCGCCGCTCGCGCAAGAGCACCACGAGGGGCGCGGCGAACACCATCCACAGCACCCCGCGCAGGAGCTGGAACGGGATGAAGGCGGGCTCGTCCCTGATGAGCCCGAGCATCTGGTCGAGGACGCCGGTCGGCGCCGGGCTCCCGGTGTAGAGCTGCCGCACCTCGGCGAACTGCCACGCGACCCAGTAGCCGAAGCTCAGGTAGAACGCGACGTACGCGCCCGCGATGAGCGGCGCGCGCGCAGCCCAGGTGCGCCACGGCAACCGCGGGACCGGCGTGGGCGCATCGTGGTCCGACCACCGCGAGCGGCCGAGGATGGCGATGGCGCCCGGAATGAAGATGAACGCCTGCGTGACTTCGCGTGCGACGCCGCGCACGGCCAGCACGTCGGCGCCGCGGGCCGCGCCCGCCTTCGCGTCAGCGCACCTGCCACACGAACGCCGCGACCTCGTCGAAGAAGGCCTCGGGCTCCTCGAACATCGGGCTGTGCCCCGAGCGCTCGAGGACGGTGATCGCGCACGCCCACTCGCCCGCGCCGCAGGGCAGGCGCTCGCGCTTGCGCTCCGCGACCTCGAGAGGGATCGCGCCGTCGTGCAGCCCCCAGACGAACCGCCACGGCACGGTCACGGCGGACAGGTCGGGATCGTCGAGGAGGCGCCGCACCTCTTCGTCGCTGTGATCCCAGTTGAACAGGGCGTTTTGCTGGTGCGCGGCGAGGGCGAGCAGATCGAGCGATGAGCCGAATGCGAGCTCGGCATCGACGCCGGCGACCTCGCCGACCTGCGCCGGGTCGTAGTCGTAGCCGTTCATGGCGCGCAGCAGGCGCGCGTGCGTGGCGAAGTCGGTGAACGCCGCGTCGAAGGAGCTGTCGTCGAGCGTCTCGCGCTCGCGGTGCCACGCGATGGCTTCGTCGATGGGCGCCGCCGCATGTCCGAACTGTTTGCGCACCGGGCCTTCGCGTAGCACCCACGCGCGCGAGCGCTCGTAGGTCGACGCGTAGCCATCGAGGCCGTCGACGTCGATGAAGCCGCGAACGATCGGGTCGAAGCGGGGCGAGCGGAGGTACTCGGCGCCCAGGCGACCGCCCCAGCTGTGGCCGAGCAGCACCACGGCGCTCACGCGGTGTCGCGCCTGGAGCGCCGTAAGCACCGCGGCCGTGTCCTCGACGTGCTGCTCGAGATCGATGGCCGCGCCGGTGCTGCTGCCGTAGCTGTTGCCCGCGCCGCGCTGATCCCAAAAAACCACCGCCCACCGCTCCTCGAGGGCCCTGAACGCGGGCGACTGGCGATAGAACAGGGCGCTGTCGCCCGGTCCGCCGTGCAGCACGACGACGAAGACGCCGCTGCGCAGCGGGCCGTGGACGTGGACCGGCATGGTGGCGCCCGCGCGCTGCACGAAGAACGTGTCGCCGTCGGCGGGGGCGCACCCGTGCGCCGCGCAGCAGGCGAGGGCTCCGAGCACGGCGTAGCGCGCGACGCTCACTTGATCCCCCACGGCGCGAGCGGCGCGACGTCGACGCTGAGCGCCAGCTCCGCGCCCACGCTGAGCGGCACCTGGCCGTCGACGAGCACCTGGCCGAGCGCGAACTGCCGCAGCGAGATCCGGACCGGCAGGTCCACCACGCCCGCGTGCTCCAGGTCGAGGCCGATGCCCGCCGAGAGCGAGGGCATGAGCGCGAGGAAGCCGCTGTCGAGGATGGGCGCGGCGACGCCGCCCTGCACCGCATAGACTGGCCCGGCGGCGAAGCTGCTGATCACGCCCGCGCCCGCGCTCAGGTCGAGGAAGAGGGAGAAGGGCAGGGCCGCGCGGCCGCTGGCCTCGAGCGCGCAGAACGCCGACGTGGCATTGCCCGGGTGGTGAAAGAGCCCGGCGCCGAGCCCCGCGCTCAGGGCGCTGCCGTCGCGGTGCAGCAGCCGGTAGTGCGCCGCGCCCTTGGCGCCCGGGTGTGTCACGAGCTCGCCGAGGTAGGCGCCCGTGACCTCGAGGACGACGGGGAACGGGGCGTGGTCGACGGAGCCCGGCTCGGCCTGCGCCGGCGCCGCGACGCAGGGGATCGAGACGAGCAATGCCAGGGCGAGGCGCGCGGCAGGGAGCACGGCAAACCGTCACCCAGCGCTGCGCCGCTCGTCAAGGCGCAGCGACGACCGCGACCAGGTGCGTCGCGCGGCCCGCTTCGCGCCACGCCCGCGTTGCGCCGGGCGCGCGCACGGCAGATACGGGCGCCATGCGCCGCGTGCACGCGCCCGAGATCGAGGACGAGCCCTGGTGCCCGCGCCGCCTGCGCGACGCGCTCACCGCGTTCCTGCAGGTGGCCGCCGAGCGCGGGGGCTTCTTGCGCGACGCGGCGCCCGTGCTCGAGGGCGTGCTCGCGCGCGCGGGCGAGGCGCGCGTGGTCGACCTGTGCTCGGGCGGCGGCGGCGCGCTCGTGTCGCTGCTCGAGCGCCTGCCGCCCGAGGTGCGCGCCACGCTCACCGACCTGTACCCGAACGAGGCGGCCTTTCGGCATGCCGAGGTGCGCGCGCCGGGTCGCGTGGCGGGGCGGCGCGCGTCGGTCGACGCCACCGACGTGCCAGGCGAGCTCGGCGGCGTGCGCACCATCTTCAACGCCTTGCATCACTTTCGGCCCGGCGACGCGCGCCGCATCATCGCCGACGCCGTCGCCAAGGAGCAGCCGTTCTGCGCCTTCGAGATCGTCGAGCGGCGACCGCAGACGGTGCTCACCATCGCGCTCGTGCCGATCGCGGTGTTGGCGAGCGCGCCGCTGCAGCCGGGCTTCGACCTGTTTCGCTTCGTCTTCACCTACGCCGTGCCGCTCATCCCGGCGCTGGTGTGGTGGGACGGCATGTGCTCGTGCCTGCGCAGCTACTCGGTGGCCGAGCTGCGCGAGCTCGTCGACGGGCTCGAGCACGATGGCTACCGGTTCACCATCACGCAGTCGCGCGGCGTGTTTCTGCGGGTGACGAGCCTGGTGGGCGAGCCCGTGCGCGACGCCAGCGAAGCGAGCGCAAGGTAACAGGCGAGCGCAGCGAGGCCCTCCACCGCGCCAGCGAAGCGAGCGCAAGAGAACAGGCGAGCGCAGC
>CAZONM010000507.1:0-3769 GCA_964580865.1 uncultured Myxococcales bacterium
CTCGCGGCGCCCGCTGCCACGCAGACCGCGCACCTTGACGTCCGCGCCAGGGACGGCGCGATCGACAACGCAAGCGACCTCGTCACCGCGCTCGCCGCCCAGCGCGACGCGCTCTTCGCCGTGCAGCAGGGCTTCGTGGCCCACGCCACCGCCGCGCACCAGGCCGCCCTCGCGGCCCAGTTGGCGGGCGCCCGCCTTCTGGCCGACGCGGCACGGCTGTACGGTTTTGCACCCGTCGAATCGAGACGCGGCCCAGCGCCGCGCCCCGAGCGCGACGCGCGCGCGCTCTGGGGTCGCCACGATCTCGAGCGCCTCGCCGGCGGCCGCATCGCCGATGTGTGGGGCGACACCTTCGCGGTGCAAGACGCCTTCCGGCGCCAGGTGCGCATGCCCATGCCGCCCCTGCTCCTCGCCGATCGCGTCATGTCCATCGACGCCTCGCCCGGCGTGCTCGAGAAGGACCGCTCCATCGTCACCGAGACCGATGTGCGCTGGGACTCGTGGTACCTGCACGAGGGGCGCTGCCCCGCGGGTGTGCTCATCGAGACCGGCCAGGCCGACCTCTTGCTGGTCAGCTACATGGGCGTCGACGTAGAGAACCGCGGCGAGCGCGTCTATCGCCTGCTGGGCTGTGACCTGACGTATCGCGCGCCCCTGCCGGTGGCGGGCACCACGTTGCAGCACGACATCCACGTCGACGGCTACGCCACGCACGGCGACACGCGCATCTTCTTCTTCCACTCCGACACCTGGGCGCTCGACCAGAGCGGCGCGCGCGACGCGCTGCTTCTCTCGGTGCGCGGCGGCCAGGCGGGCTTCTTCACCGACGAGGAGCTGGCGCGCTCGGGCGGCGTGTTGTGGTCCCCCGAGCAGGTCGACGCGCGTACCGTGACCGCTCGGGAGAGCTGCGCGCCGCCCCAGCCCACGGCCAAGCGGGCGCTGACGTTCGACGAGCTGCAGGCGTTCGCGCGCGGCGACGCGTTCGCGTGCTTCGGCGCCGGCTTCGAGCTCGCCCAGACCCACGTGCGCACGCCGCGCATCGCCGCGGGCCCGCTCCTCCTCGTCGATCGCGTCAGCGAGCTCGATCTCGGCGGCGGGCCGTGGGGTCGCGGCTACCTCAAGGCCGAGCTCGAGCTGTCGCCCGAGCGCTGGTTCTTCGACGGGCACTTCAAGGACGACCCGTGCATGCCCGGCACCATCATGTTCGAGGGGTGCTTGCAGACCCTGGCGGTGCTGCTCGGTGCGGGTGGGTACACGCTGCCGCGCGATGGCTGGCGCTTCGAGCCCGCCGTCGACGAGGTGTTCAAGCTGCGCTGCCGCGGCCAGGCGATCCCGAGCTCGCGCCACATGGTGTACGAGGTCTTCGTGCGGCGCTTCGTCGACGGGCCCGCGCCGGCGGTCACCGCCGACATCCTCGTCACCGTCGACGGCCTCAAGAGCCTGCACTGCGAGGCGGTCACGCTGCGCCTGGTGTGCGACGCGCCCTTGTCGTCGCGCCCGGACCTGCTCGGGCTCACTCCCAAGGCCAACGGCGTCGACGCCGTTGGCGGCGTGGGCGCGGCTGCGACGGCGTTGTTCGATCAGCGCGCCCTGCTCGCCACCGGCATCGGCACGCCGTCGACGGCGTTCCCGGGCCTGTACGAGCCCTTCGACGGCGGGCGGCGGGTGCCGCGCCTGCCGGGACCGCCCTATCACTTCATGAGCCGCGTGGTGCGCGTCGACGGACCGCCCCTGGGCTCGCTCGCCCACGGCCTCGATCCCGCCGGCACCAGCGCCGTCGTCGAGTATGACGTGCCGCCCGACGCGTGGTTCTTCGCGGCCGCGTCGCCCGCGCAGGGCGCGGTCATGCCGTTCGCGGTGTTGCTCGAGGTGGCGCTGCAGCCGTGCGGCTGGCTGTCGAGCTACGTCGGCAGCGCCCTCACCAGCGACGGCGAGCTGTACTACCGCAATCTCGACGGTGCTGGTGCGAGCGTCCATCGCGCCGTGGGCGCCGACGTGGGCACGCTCATCGTGCGCGCCACCATGACCAAGTCGTCGTCATCCGGAGGCATGATCATCCAGGAGTTCGACTTCGCGGTGACCACGCGCGCCGGCGAGGCCGTGTACGACGGCCACACGGTGTTCGGCTTCTTCCCGCCCGCGGCGCTGGCCCGGCAAGTGGGCCTGAGCGCCACCTCCGCGGAGCGCGCGCGGCTCGCCGAGCGCGCCGGCAGCTTCGACGTCGTCGACCTGCGTGCGCGGCCCGCGCGGTACTTCGCCTCGGCGCCGGCGCTGCCCGAGCCGATGCTCCTGATGATCGACCGCGTCACCGGCTACTGGCCCGGCGCGTCGCGCGCCGGGCGCGCGCGCGTGCGCGCCGAGAAGGACGTGCGCCTCGACGAATGGTTCTTCCGCGCGCACTTCTACCAAGACCCGGTGCAGCCCGGCTCGCTGGGCGTCGAGGCCATGGTGCAGGCGGTCCAGTGGCTCGCCATCCACGAGGGCCTCGGCGTGGGCCTGCGCGCGCCGCGCTTCGTCGTCGAGGGCCCCAGCGCGTGGAAGTACCGCGGTCAGGTGACCCCCGCGAGCCGCCTGGTGCAGGTGGAGGCCGACCTCGTCGACGTGACGCGCGACGAGCGCGGCGTGCGCCTGGTGGCCGACTGCGCCTTGTGGGTCGACGGCCTCAAGATCTACCAAGCGCCCGACATCGTGGTGCGCCTCGTCGAGGGTTGAATGGCGGAGCCGAGCGACAAGGAGAGCGCGACCTGGGAGCCCGACCTGGTGCGCTCGTTCATGGAGGAGCTGGTGCCGTTCAACAAGCACCTCGGCTTCAAGGCGCTCAAGGCCGCTCCCGACGAGGTCGAGCTGTGCCTGCCGTTCCGCGACGAGTTCGTCGGCGACCCGCTGCGCGGCGCGCTCCACGGCGGCACCATCTCGGCGCTCATCGACACGGCGGGCGGCGCGGTCGCGTTCCTCAACATCAAGAGGAACGAGCGCGTCTCCACCGTGGACCTCGTCGTCGACTACCTGCGGCCCGGGCCGCTGGCCGACATCGTCGCCAAGGCGCGCATCGTGCGCCGCGGCAACCGCGTCATCATCTCCAACGTCGATGTGGTGCCGCGCGAGGGCGAGCAGTACGTCATCGCGCAGGGCCGCGGCGTGTACAACGTCGCCAAGCTCGAGCTGTGACGCCCTGGCTCAGCGCGTGAGCCGCGCGGGATCGCAGACCCGCGCCAGCGCCGGCTGCTCGCCGTCGACGATGGCACCCACGAGCTCACCGGTGATCGCCGCCAGCAGCACGCCGTTGCGCAGGTGGCCGGTGGCCAGCACGAGCCCCGGCGTGCGCGTGGTGCCGATGAGCGGCGCGCCGTCGCTGGTGGCAGGGCGCAAGCCCGCCCAGGTGGCGCTGACGCGCAGCTCGGCCACCGCGGGCACCAGCGCCATGGCCTTCTCGAGCACCAGCTTCACGCCCGCCGCGGTCACGCTCTTGTCGAAGCCAACCTTCTCCATGGTGGAGCCGCAGATGAGCCGCCCGTCGCGCCGCGGCACCACGTAGCCCTTGCCGCCGTACACCATGGTCGGCACGAGGCCCGGCGGACCCACGAGCTCCACGATCTGTCCGCGCACCGGGAACACGGCGCCGCGCGGCAGGCCGGCGGCGTCGGCCACGCCCGGCACCGCCGTCGACCACGCGCCCGCGCACACCACCACGTGATGGCCTCGCACCTCGGCACCGTCGGCGAGGGCCACGCCGCGCGCGGCGCCACCCTCGACCACGAGGCCCGTGACG
>CAZONM010000508.1:0-3722 GCA_964580865.1 uncultured Myxococcales bacterium
CGAGCTCGCGCAAGCAGCGCAGCAGCAAGAGGTAGATCACGGGCGCGTCCGACGCTTGGTCGGGCGCCGCGCGCGCGGCGTGCAGCGCGGCGCTCTTGAGCGTGGGCACCGCCAGATCGCAGCGGCCGCGCTCGGCGTCGAGGGCGGCCAGGAGCGTCAGCGCCAGCGCGCGCTCCCAGGGGCGCCCGCGGTAGGGCTTCTCGGGGTCCGAGGCCAGCGCCTCCTCGAGGCTGCTGCCGGGCAGCGCCAGCTCGTCGAACGCGCGGGCCGCCACCTCGAGGTCGCGCCGGGCGCGCGCGTGCGAGCCGCCCGCGCGCAAGCCGGCGAAGGCCCGCTCGAGCCGCGTGAGCGTGGCGTCGTCCGGGGGCTCACCGACGTGGGCGCAGCATGCCAGCGCGCACGCCGCCATCACGGCCAGGGCCCGCCCCGCCCACATCACGAGCGCGCGCGCAGCTTGACGACCAGCTTCTCGTCGGCCGTGAGCTCTTGCCAGAGCGTCAGCACGCTCTCTTGGCGGGGCGCCAGCGCGACATCGTGAAAGCCGGTGCGATCCGTGCGGTGCCCCTGGGCGTCGAAGGTCTCGAGCTCCACCTGCACGGCTACCGAGGCCAGCGTGCGGTTCTTGAGCGTCACCTCGATGGGCCCGCTGCCCAAGCTGCCCACGTCGACGCGCGCCACCTGCACCTCGGCGCACACCTGCCCGTGCCCGCACTCCACGCGCCCCCACGGGTGCTCCTCCACGATGGGCGCGTCGACGGCGTTCTCCACGCCGAGCTGCGCCTCCTTCACGGCCGCGCACGACAGCGACGCACCCAGCGCACACAACAGCATCACGCGCACCATGGCGAGCTCCACGATTCTCGGGGTCACTGGTAGATGACGTCGACGGCGCTGACGCGCTTGGTCTCGTACATGCCCGTCCAGACCACGGCGCCGTCGTGGGGCCGCGCGAGCTGGAAGGCGTACTGCAGGTAGTCGCTGGTGGCGCGCCCGTTGTCCTTGGTGAGCGAGCGCAGCTCGGTCGTGAGCAGGTAGTCGGCGTCGGCGCTGGTGGTGTCGCCGTCGAGAGGGACGAGCTCGAAGCGCCCGCGCGCGCGCTGCACCAGCTCGTGGGTGAGGCGGTTCGTCAAGAGCGCCGGGTCGATGCGGAAGCGCGACAGGTTCTGTACCGGCGCCAGGGCGATGCGCGGGTGGTCGCGCCGGTGGTCGAGCGCGCTCAGCGCCCGCGCGATCTGCTCGGAGGCGCCGCGCACGTCGCCGCTCTCCACGCCGGTCCCGCCCAGCCGGTCGTCGACGTCCGGATCGAGCTGGACCGTGGGGCCCTGGTCGGTGACGAGCGGCGTACAGGCCAGCGCGCCGCCGAGCGCCAGCAGGAGCAACGAGACGGCGCACAGCAGGATGGCGCGGCCCACGACGTCGGTGATTTCGGCAAGCATGGGCCACCTGGGGAACGGATGCCCCAGGGACGGCGCCAGGGGCGACGGCATTCACGGTTCGCCCGCGCGCCGTGGCCACGGTCACGACCACTGGCAGAGAGCCGGGCTTGGGTGCTATCGAGGGCAGGTCAAACGCTTCCCCCACGGGGTGCTCATGTCCGGGCAGATCATCGGCATCGACCTCGGGACCACCAACTCGTGCGCCGCCATCGTCGAGGATGACGGCAACGTGAAGGTCATCCCCTATCGCGGCGGCGAAACGACCATCCCGTCCATCTTCGCCGTCGACGACAAGGGCAACGAGCTGGTGGGCTACGAGGCCAAACGGCAGTGGCTCCTGAACCCCAAGCGCACGGTCTATGGCGCCAAGCGGCTCATCGGGCGCGACTACCAGGAAGGCTTCGTGCGCAAGATGGGCGAGTACTTCGCCTACGACATGAAGCCCGGTGGCCAGAACAGCGTGACCATCGAGCTCGGGCAGGGGCGCGAGTTCTCGCTACAAGACGTGTCGTCGCGCATCCTCAACGTGTGCCGCACGGTGGCATCGGACTACCTCAAGCGGCCCATCACGCGCGCCGTGGTTACGGTGCCCGCGTACTTCAACGATCGGCAGCGCCAGGCCGTGAAGGAGGCCGGCGACTCCATCGGCCTCGAGGTGGTGCGCATCATCAACGAGCCCACGGCCGCAGCCATGGCCTACGGCATCCGGCGCAACCTCAACCAGACCGTCGCCATCTACGACCTCGGCGGCGGCACCTTCGACATGAGCGTCATCGACATCCGCGGCCGCACCTTCGAGGTGCGCGCCACCGGTGGCGACATCTTCCTGGGCGGCATCGACTGGGACAACGCGCTCATCCGCTACGTCATCGACGACTTCAAGGCCAAGCACGGCATCGATCTTTCCGGCGACCCCATTGCCATGCAGCGCATCAAGGACCTGGCCGAGCGCACCAAGATCGACCTGTCGTCGCGCACCGAGGCGCCCTTCTCGATCCCGTTCGTCACCATGACGCCCGAGGGCACGCCGCTCGACATCAACCTGGTGGTCTCGCGCAAGCTCTACGAGGACATCACGGCGCCGCTGGTCAAGCGCACCATCGAGATCGCCGAGATGGTCATCAAGGACTCGGGCATCCAGGTGCACCAGCTCGACGAGGTGCTGCTGGTAGGCGGCCAGACGCGCTGGCCCGCCGTGCAGCGCGCGGTGCTCGAGCTGTTCGGCAAGCCGCCGGCCAAGAGCGTGCACCCCGACGAGGCGGTGGCCGTGGGCGCCGCGCTCTACGCGCACTCCCTCGAGACCGACGTGCAGGAGCACAAGGTCCAGCTGCTCGACGTCATCCCCATGGCCATCGGCATCGAGCGCGCCGACGGTGACCTGCACGAGATCTTCAAGCGCAACGCCAGCGTGCCCAACCAGAAGTCGCTGGTGTTCACCACGAGCTACGACGACCAGTCGGAGCTCACCATGCGCATCTACCAGGGCGATCAGAAGGAAGCGCGCAAGAACGAGCTGCTCGGCGAGTTCGAGTTCTCCGGCATCCGGCGCGGCCCCAAGGGCTCCGTGCGCGTCGAGGTGGTGTTCGACTGCTCCGTCGAGGGCATCCTCACGATGTCGGCGCGCGACAAAGACACCAACAAAGAGATGAAGACCACGGTGAAGGTGCGCGGCGCCGCGTGAAGCGCCGCTCGCCCCGCCGGCCCCCACGGGGGGTGTCGGCGGAGCGGGCCGCGCGCGCGTGCGCTACTTCTTCTTGGCGTCGACCTTCTTGGTCGCCTTGCCCTTCTTGCCCTTGCCCGACGGCTGCTGCTCGGCGGCGGGCTGCGCCTCGGGTTGCGGCGCGGGACGCGGGGCGCCCACGGCCGGGCGGTCAGGGGCGCGCGGCGCCAGGCCGCTCGGCCGGCTCGGCGTCACGGGGCCGCGCGGGTCCGCCGACGGCCGGTCGATGGCCGGGGGCTCGAAGGACGGGCGCTCGAGGGCGGGGCGCCCGCGTGGATCCACGCCAACGTCGGGTCGCGCATCCGATCGCGCATCCGGTCGCGCATCGGGCCGCAGGTCGGGGCGCGCCTCGATGGGGCGCGCCGGCGTGCCCAGGTCGCGGTCGCCGGTGCGCGGGCTGACCGGGGGCCCGTCGAGCGGGCGGCCGTGCGTGCCAAACGGGTCGGTGACGGGCCGGAACTTCTCGGGATCCTCCTGGTCGCGATCGCGGGGCCGCTCGTCGTCGCGCCAGGGGGAGCGCAGGTCCACGCCGCCGGGGCGCGCCGGCGTGCCGCGCTCGCCGCCCA
>CAZONM010000509.1:0-3709 GCA_964580865.1 uncultured Myxococcales bacterium
CTCGACCCCCACAGCGCGCTGCCCGCCGCGCGCGCACACCGCGCGGCGCGCGAGGCGCGCGGGCTGCTCGACGCCGCGGCGGCCGCGCGCCTGAAGGGCTAGGCCCAGGGACCGGTGCCGCGCGCCCGCGAGTTGTTCCCCGTCGGCGGGCGCGGTACTCGTCGGCCACTCGGAGCAACCATGCCGCTTGCCGTCCCTGCACCCGACTCCGCCGACGTAGGCCTCGTTGGCCTCGCCGTCATGGGCCAGAACCTCGTGCTCAACATGGCCGACCACGGCTTCTCCGTGGCGGTCTTCAACCGCACCACGGCCGTCACCGAGCGCTTCGTCGCCGACAACCCACCGCCGGTGTTCGGCGCGCGCGGCGGCCGACTGGTGCCGGCGGCGGACCTCAAGGACTTCGTCCGCGCCATCAAGCGCCCGCGGCGCATCGTCATCCTGGTCAAGGCCGGCGGCCCCACCGACGCGGTCATCGACGCGCTGGTGCCGCACCTCGACCAGGGTGACGTGGTCGTCGACGGCGGCAACGCGCTCTTCACCGACACCATCCGACGCGAGGCGGCGCTCTCCGCCAAGGGCCTGTTCTTCATCGGCAGCGGCGTGTCGGGCGGCGAGGAGGGCGCGCGCTTTGGCCCATCGCTGATGCCGGGCGGCAAGCGCGAAGCATGGAGCATCCTCGAGCCGGTGTGGACCGCGTGCGCCGCCAAGGTCGACGCCGCCACCGGCAAGCCGCTGCCCGGGGCCGCGCCGGGCAAGCCCGTGGAAGGGGGCGTGCCCTGCACTGCCTACATCGGGCCCGACGGCGCCGGTCACTACGTGAAGATGGTGCACAACGGCATCGAGTACGGCGACATGCAGCTCATCTGCGAGGCCTACACGATCCTGCGTCACTCGCTCGGCAAGTCGCCCGAGCAGTGCGGTGCCATCCTCGCCGAGTGGAACCAAGGTGAGCTCGACTCATTCCTCATCGAGATCTCGGCCGACATCCTGCGCCAAAAAGACCCGGTCACCGGCAAGCCCTTCGTCGACGTGGTGCTCGACGCCGCGGGGCAGAAGGGCACGGGCAAGTGGACGAGCGTGAACGCGCTCGACTTGGGCATCCCCGCGCCCTCGGTGGCCGAGGCGGTGTTCGCACGCTGCATCTCCGCGCAGAAGGACGAGCGCGTGCGCGCGAGCGCGACGCTGACGGGCCCGGCGCGCACCAGCGGCACCATCGACGTCGACATCGACGCCGTGCGCGACGCGCTCTATTGCTCGAAGCTGTGCTGCTACGCGCAGGGCTTCGCGCTCTACCGCGCCGCCTCGGAGCAGTACCGCTGGGGGCTCGACCTCGCGCAGATCGCGCAGATCTTCCGCGGCGGCTGCATCATCCGCGCGCGCTTCCTGCAGAAGATCACCGAGGCCTACCGCACGAACCCCGCCCTCGAGAACCTGCTGCTCGATCCCTTTTTCGCGGGCAAGGTCGCGGGCGCGCAGGGCAACTGGCGCAAGGTGGTGGCGCGCGCGGCGCTCGACGGCACGCCGGTCCCGGTGTTCGCGTCGGCGCTGTCATACTTCGACAGCTACCGCAGCGCGGTGTTGCCCGCGAACCTGCTGCAAGCGCAGCGCGACTATTTCGGCGCGCACCTGTACGAGCGCGTCGACGCGCCGCGCGGCGAGCAGTTCCACATCGACTGGCCCGACCCGAAGCGCCCGCAGCTGCGCGCCTCCGAGCTCGGCATGAGTCGGTAGCGGTCCCGTGCCTGTGTCCGAACGCGTGCTGCGCACGCTCGCTGTCGCACTGTCCCTCGCCGTCGGCGTCGCGTGCGCGAGCGCGCCCGGCTTCCGCCCCGCCGCGCCCGCCATGGGCAGCGCCGTCGTCGAGGCCGGCATCGGCCCGCACGCGGCCTTCGGGCGCGAGAGCATGGCCGTGGGCACGAGCGCATGGGTGAGCGGCGAGGTCGCCGAGGGCATCGACGTCTTCGTCCGCGGGTCGGGGGCCGACATCTTCCCGTACCAGGGCGCGCAGGCGCCGTTCGCCGACGTGCTCGCGAGCGGCGGCGCCGGCGTGCGCTGGACCTCCACCTACCTCGACGGCCTCGTGCTCGGCGCCGAGGGCATGGCGGAGTACGAGCAGCGCACGGGGCCGAGCGCCGCGCAGCTGGTGGTGCTCACCGGCGGCATGCCGGTGGCCGAGCGCGTGGTCGACGGGCTGTGGGCCTACACCGACGTGCAGCTCGGCCTCGCCGTGCCGCTGTACGCCGGCGCTCCCGCGCCATTCTTCGGCTACGCCGAGGTGCCGCTCGGCCTTGCGTGGCAGGTGACCCCCTGGCTCGTCGTCGTCGGCGAAGGCGGCGTGTACCTGCCGCTTGCCGGCGGCTACGGCGCGCTCGCCGTGGGCTTTCGCCTGTAGCGCGGCGGAGCACATACGGGTGCGGTGTCGCACCCGGTGCGAGACACCGAGTGCAATACCGGGCGCTCGGGCGCCGACGGTTTACACTCGAGAACATGAACATGATCAAGCTCACGCCTTTCGCCGCCCTCGCCGTTGCGTTGTCCTGGTCGTCGTGCGTGTGCGACGCGCCCCCGGCGGTCGCCGAAGGCGAGGGCGAAGGTGAGGGAGAGGGAGAGGGCGAGGGGGAGGGAGAGGGTGAGGGTGAAGGCGAGTGCACCACCGACGACCAGTGTGACGACGGCGAGATCTGCAGCATCGCCGGTGCGTGCGTGTCTGCTCCCTGCGCCAGCGCCGACGACTGCCCCAGTGGCCAGGTCTGCGGCACCGGCGGCGTCTGCGAGGGCGCCGTGTGCACGGGCGACGGCGACTGCCCGGTGGGCCAGGTCTGCGACACCGGGGCGGGGAGCTGTGAGCAAGCGGCGTGCACCACCGACGACCAGTGCCCCGACGGGCAGGTGTGCGGCACCGGCGGGTCGTGCGAGCGCGAAGCGTGCGTCAACGACTCCGACTGCGAGGGCGGGCAGATCTGCGACGTCGACGGCCGTTGCAGCGACAGCCCCCTGGTCGACCCGTATGAGGCCTTCTGCGCGGGATCGGGCAGCGTGGTCGGGATCGGCGGGACCACCGGCGGCGACCTGTGCCTGGGCGACGTCGTGCAGCGTGCCTTCCAATTCGGCTTCTGCGCGTGCAGCGACGTGCAGATCACGGGCTCGAACGTGCTGGTCGACTCCTTCGACTCCGCCGCTGGCAGCTACGACTCACAGACCCCCGGCGTCGACGGTCACCTGGGCGTGAACGGAGCGGCGAACATCACCGCCAACATGCACGTGAACGGCTCCATGGTCATCGGCGGCGGCGGCGTCAACCTGCCGAACGCCGGCAACCAGTACATCCGCGGCGATCTTTACGTGTATGGCAACGCCGCCTCGGGCGCGCAGACGCCCGTGGGCCACGACGCCTACGTGCAAGGCACCTGCTCCGGCTTCCGCGTGGAGGGCAACCTCTACAGCGACGCCACCGCCGACGACACGGCGCTGGTCGACGGCACCTCGAATGTCCTCGCCATCCCCCAGATCGATCCCTGCCCGTGCGCACCGGAGCAACTGCTCGACATCGCCGGCATCGTCGACTTCGGGGCCACGCATAACGACAACGCCGTGGCGGTGGACGACCCAAGCACCGCGGAGGTCGAGACCTTCGACGCCGAACAGTGGGCCGACCCGCTCGTGCCAGGCCCCTCCACCCTCGAGCTGCCCTGCGGCCGCTTCTACGTCC
>CAZONM010000510.1:0-3693 GCA_964580865.1 uncultured Myxococcales bacterium
GCCGGCAACGTCGCCGCCGGGATCACGGGTCCGCTGCCGGCGGCGTGGCCGGCGGGGGGCGCGCCCACGCCCTGGGCGCCGCTCGACGACGGCGAGCGCGGCGGCGGCGGCGGCGGGCTCGACGGCGCCACCGTCGACGGCGAGAACGCCTCGCGCAGGGCTTTGAGGTCGTAGCCGCAGTCGAGGCAGAAGTTGAAGTTGTCGGCGTTGTCGCGCGCGCAGTTCGGGCACTTGATCATGGCAGCCCCTCGACGAAGACCACGCCCTCTTTGTCCGTGGAACGGGTGGTCCAAGTCAACATCGTCAGCTCCGTCGCAGCCGGCGACCGGCGTTGGCCATCCCCACGGCGTCGTAGCACCTGGCCAGCGTCGCCTGCGCCAGCGGTCGCGCCGCCGCCGCTCCCCGCGCCAGCACATCCTCGAGGCGCCGTTGGCCTGCGTCGGCGCGCATGAGCTCGTGGTACGCGCCGCGCGCCTCGCCGAAGCGCGCGTCCATCTTCTCGATGATGGCGCCCTTGAGGTGCCCATAGCCGACGCCGCCCTTGGCGATGCGCGCGCGCCAGTCGGCGCGTTCGGCCTCGTCGAGGAACAGCTCGAGGATGGCGTAGGCGTTGATGCCGTCGGGGTCCTTCGGCTCCTCTGGCGGTCGTGAGTCGGTGACGATGGCGTTCACGCTCTTCTTGAGCGGCTTGCCCTCATCGAAGATCCAGATCGCGTTGTTGTAGCTCTTCGACATCTTGGCGCCGTCGGTGCCGGGCACCTTTGGTGTGGGCGACAGGCGCCACTGGGGCCGGCGCAGGAAGTCACCGCCGTAGGTGGTGTTGAAGTGCGTCACCATGTCCTGCGCCATCTCGACGTGCTGGATCTGGTCGTGGCCTACCGGTACCACGTCAGCGTCGTAGATGACGATGTCGGCCGCCATGAGCACGGGGTAGGTGAACAACCCGGCGTTGGCGTGCAGCCCGCGCGCGACCTTGTCCTTGTAGCTGTGGGCACGCTCGAGCAGCCCCATGCCGGTCACCGTCATGAGCAGCCACATCAGCTCGGTGACCTCGGGGAGGTCGCTTTGGCGGAAGAACACCGCGCGTTCGGTGTCGAGGCCGAGCGCCACGTAGGTGGCGGCGATGGAGCGCACGTTCTCGTCGAGCGCTGCGCGATCGTGCAGCGACGTGAGCGCGTGCAGGTCCGCGATGAAGAACAGCGCGTCGCGCTGCGCGGCGTCGGCGGTCTTCGAGACGGCCACGTGCTGCGCGATGGCGCCGAAGTAGTTGCCGAGGTGCGGCAGGCCCGAGGGCTGGATTCCGGAGAGGTGGCGCGGCATGTGGTTGGGGTCGCTGGCGAGGGCCTCGGGGTCAATATGGCGACGCTGGTGCGTCGGGCGGCGGCTCTGGCTCGACCGCGCCGGTGGTTGGCGGTGGCGCGGACGGGAGCGATGGTAGGGGCAGGGGGTTTGGATCGTAGTCGTCGGGGATGAGCCAGGTGTCGGACGGCTGCGGCAGGCCGTTCAGGAGGCGCGGCTGCAGCGTGACCAGCACGCGTTCGGGGTAGCGCTGGATGAACGCGAGCGCGAACAGCGTGGGGCTCGTCACGACCGCCCAGGTGAGCGTGATGACGGGCCCGATGAACGGCACCCACACGACGCCGAGGCCGAGGAGCGGCGTGGCCGCGATGATCGCCGGCCACCAGAACCACTCGCTCTGCGTCACCACGACGTTGGCCGTCTCGTACGCGTCGGCCGACACCTCCAAGCGCATGCGCCCGCCCAGCGAGGTGCGCTGCTCGGTGATGACGGGCGCGTTGCCGGCGTAGGTGCCGTCGATGGTGACCGCGGCGCCCTCGGGCTCGGTCTCGATCACCACGGTGTGCGCGCACGCGCTCGCGGCGAGGGCGACGAGCGTCGCCAGCCCGGTGGTGGTGCGCTGGAGTCGGCGAGCCTCTTTCATCGACGTGACCACTCGTATATCGCGCGCGGATGGGCAGGTCGAAAAGCACGCCACCCGGGACGCCCCCACCCACAGCGTCACCGCCGGCCGACCTGTCGCCCCCGGGCACGAGCGCCCGCGCGCCCCTGAGCTTGCGCCGCCAGCTCGTCTTGGCCGTGGCCTCCGGCGTGATGCTCGGCTTCAGCCAGCCCGTCGTCGTCGAGGCGCTCGGCGACGAGCCCATCGACCCCTCGGGGCTCACCGGCCTGTTGGCCCTGGTCGGCTTCGTGCCCGTGCTGCTGGCGCTGCGGGGCACTGGCCCCAAACGCGCGTTCTGGCTCGGGTTCCTGGCGTCGTTCGTCCAGTTCACCATCAACCTGCAGTGGCTGGTGGTGGCCATGGTGGTGTTCGGGCGCATCCCCTTGGTGGTGAGCTGGGTCATCCTGTCGCTCCTCACCGGCGCCATTGCCGCGTACGTCGCGGCCGCGTTCGCCGTGACGCGCGTGCTGGTGGGGCGGCTACGTTGGCGCGGTCGGCCGCTGCCCATGTGGCTGGTGTTCCCGGTCGCCCTCACGGCCATCGAGACGCTGCGTAACTTCGGGCCGCTCGGCGGCTTCCCGTGGTCCAACGTGGGCACGTCGTTCGCCACCGTGCCGCTGCTCGCCCAGGCGGCGGCGCTGGCCGGCGTGCACGGGCTCGTGTTCCTCTCGGCGCTGGTGTGCGCGGCGCTGGCCGAGGTCATCGCGGGCCGAGGCCGCGCGCGCGCGCCGTTCGTCTGCGCCGCGGCGGTGCTGGCGCTGTGGGTCGGCTTTGGCGCCGCGCGCCTCGCCACCGAGCCCGTCGGCGGGCCGAGCGTCAAGGTGGCGCTCCTGCAGGGCAACATCGAGCAGGGCATCCGCAACCACGACACGTGGACAGGACGCAAGATCCTCGATCGCTACCACGAGCTCACCGACCAAGCGCTCGCCCACGGCGCCGAGCTCGTGGTGTGGCCCGAGGCGGCGTTCCCGCTCCGGCTGCGTCGCGACCTCGCGTCGCTCGCCGAGGCGCGCGTGGTGGCTCAGGGGCACGCGCGGCCCAAGGCGGCGGTGGTGGGCGCGGTCACGTACGAGCCCGTCACCATCGACGGCAAGCGCACGGAGCTGCGCCACAACAGCGCCTTCGTGGTGGGCCCCGAGCTCGACGTGCTGGCGCGCGTCGACAAGAAGCACCTGGTGCCGTTCGGCGAGTACGTTCCTTGGCCCTTCGGCGCCATCGTGCGCCAGATCGTGCCCATCGGCGGCACCGTGCCCGGCGAGCTCTGGCGCGCCATCCCCGTGCGCTTCACCGACGAGCGCGGCGCCGCCCGCGAGCTCAACCTCGCGGTGACCATCTGCTACGAGGGCGTGTTCCCCGAGATCTCGCGGGCCCTGCGGCGGGCGGGGGCCGAGCTGCACGTCAACGTCACCAACGACGGGTGGTACGGCATCTCGAGCGCGGCGACCCAGCACCTGCTGTTCTACGCGCTGCGCGCCATCGAGAGCGGCATGCCGGTGGTGCGCGCGGCCAACACCGGCAAGTCCGGCTGGGTCGACACGCGCGGCCGTCTGCACGACGTCACGTCGATCTACACGCACACGGCCGTGGTCGCCGACGTGCCGCTGACCGGCGCGTGGACGCTCTACACCCTGCTCGGCGAGTGGCTCTCGTTGGCCTGCGTCGCCGTGCTGCTGGCCGCGTGGCTCGCCGCTGTCCTCGGCCGCGACGTGCTGGCCCGCGCGCGCCCGCGGCTC
>CAZONM010000511.1:0-3677 GCA_964580865.1 uncultured Myxococcales bacterium
CGCCCGGCGAGACCTGGGTGCTCGGGCTCGACGCGCGCCTCACGCTCGCGCGCCTGGTGCCGTGCGCCGACGATGCGGGCGAGCTTGTGCGCGCGGCGCTGCTCGGAGGCGCAGCGCGGATGGTGGTGGCGGTGCGGCGCGCCGTGCCGGCGGTGGCCACCACCGAGGACCGCGAGCGCGCCCAGGAGCTCGCGGCGCTGGCCGCGGCGTGCCGCGCGCCCCTGCTCGACCGCGTGGTGCTCGGCGACGACGGATTCTGCTCGCTGGTGCGCCTCGGGCTCTTGGCGAGCGGCGATCGTCGCTATCGGTGAGCGGGTCGTCGCGGCGCTCAGTCCACCACCACCTGGAAGTCCCAAGCAGAGCGGATCGAGAGCATGAGCTCGCGCAGACGCTCGAGCGCCGCGATGTCCTTGGGGGGCACGTGGTCGCGCGGGCCGTAGGCCACTACCGGCTGGCCAGCGCGCGGGTGGCGCGCGGGGTAGCGGCGCGCCTTGCCCTTGGCGTCCTTGACGATGCGGTACTCGACGAACTCGTTGCCGTCCAACAGCCGATCGACCTCGTCGCGCAGGCGTCGGTTGAGGGCCTCGGACCACACCGCCACGATCATCTCGCTGTTCATGTGCATGCTGAACGGGTCGAGGTTGAAGGTGCCCGTGAAGCACAAGGCGTCGTCGAACATGGCGAGCTTTCGGTGCAGCAAGTGGCGCGTGCGCTTGGCGAAGATGCGCAGCGTGGGCACGCGCGCCTCGATGACGGGCCAGGTGTCGAGCATGAGCGCCTCGGCCACCGGGTTGTCCGACGACAGCGGGCTGTTGGTTACGAGCGTGATGGTCACGCCGCGTCGCGCCGCCTGCTCGAGCGCGCGCAGGAGGCGTGGCGTGACCACGAAGTAGGGCGAGACCAGCACCACGTCATGGCGCGCGCCGGCCAGCGCGCGCACGAAGGCGTCGACGGCGGCGTCGTCGAGCTCGTCGGCGCGCGAGGCCGAGGCCACCACCTTGACCTCCCCCACGTCGCGCGGCTGTGGCACCAGCGGCGCCGTGCGCCAGATGGCCTGCGCGCGCGCCAGCTCGGCCAGATGCAGGCGCACGTGCTCGAGCTCCGTCGGCTCCACGGGGGTCGCCAGCGCCGCCAGCGCCGCAGACTCCAGCGCGGCGACGGCGGCCTCGGGCGGCGCTTGGGGGACGGCGCCGCGCACCCAGGCGTTCATGGCGGCGAACAGCATGGTGAGCTCGGCGTGTTGCGAGGTGAGGTTCACGGGGTCGGGCCAGATGCGGGCTACCGTCTTGCTCGACAGCTCGCGCTCCATCGACGCGCGCACGTCCTGCACCGCGGGGCCGTCGACGAGCACGTCGGCGTCAACCATGGCCTCGGGCGCCTCGGCGGCGGCGCCGAAGTACGCGCGCGACAGGTTGCGGCCGCCGGTGAGCGCGAGCTGCCCGTCGACCACCAGGGTCTTCTGGTGCGTGCCCGAGCTCATGGGCAAGAAGCTGCGCTCCCAGAGCGAGCGCACCAGCTGCGGCATGGGCGGGTTGAACACCCAGACCTCGGCGTTGCCGGTCTCGGCCAGCTCCTGCAGCAGGTCGCGCCCGAACAGCGGCAAGGTCAGCGCCACGCTGCCGCGCCCGTCGAGCAAGAGGCGCACGCGCACCCCTTGGCGCGCCTTGACGTACAGGTGCGCCAGGAACGCGGCGCCGTAGATGTCGTCCTCGACGATGAAGTAGCTGGCGTCGATGGACTCGCGGGCGTCGGCCACGAGCTCCCAGCGCGCCGCCCAGCTCTCGGCGTTGTCGAGGATGAGCGACACCCCCGAGGTGCTGACGACGGGCGCGAGCGACTCGAAGGCCCGCCGCGTCGACGGCATGCGCGGCGTGCCCACCAGCGACTGCCGGAGCACCGGCGTGGTGCACGCGACCACGCCGAGCGCCAGCGCCATGGCGCAAAGGCCGATCGCCGCCCGGCGCGCGCCGCGGCTCACGTCGCTACCGCTGGTAATTCTCGAACGACAGCGCCACGGGCAGCTCTTGCCCGCGCAGGAACGCCTGCACCGCCTGCAGGTCGTCGATCTGCTTGCTCTCGACGCGCACCTTCGACTCGTTGGTCTTCTTGTCGCCCTGGATGGAGGTGGTGACCTTCCACTGCTTCTGCTCTTTGATGAGCGCCACGATCTTCTTGGCGTTCTCGGTGTCGAGCGACTTCTTCAAGACCACGGTCATGACCCAGCGCGCGCCCGAGGCCTCGGGGTCCTTGCGCTCGAGGTACTTCACCGACAGCTTGCGCTTGATGAACTTGTCCTCGAGGAGGTCGGCCACCGCCTTCACCTTCTCCTCGCTGACCGAGGTGAGCTTGTAGCCGCCGTCGATGACGTCGATGGCCGAGCCCGTGTCCTTGAAGTCCCAGCGGGTCTTGAGCTCCTTCTGCGCCTGGTCGAGGGCGTTTTGCACCTCGTGCATGGGCGGTTTCGAGACGACGTCCATCGACGGCATGAGTCCTCCGGTGCGGCGCGCTCAGCGGCCGCGCACGCTGCGCCCGATGTCGCGGCGCACCTGCGCGCCGGCGAAGCGAATGCGATCGACGGCGCGGTAGGCGCGATCGAGCGCGTCATCGAAGCTGGCGCCGCGGCCGCCGACCACCAGCACGCGGCCGCCCGCAACCACGAGGTGCCCGGCGGCGTCCTCGGCCACGCCGGCGCAGAACACCTGCGCGCCGGTCACCTGCGCGGCCTGGTCGAGGCCGTCGATGACGGCGCCCTTCTGGGGCTCGTCGGGGTAGCCGGGCGCGGCCATCACCACCACGGCGGCCTTGTCGGCGCTGTGCAGCGCCACCGGCGGCAGGCGCTCGCCGCGCGCCGCGGCCGCCAGCGCGGGCACCAGGTCGACGTCGAGCGCGAACAGCAGCGCCTCGGTCTCGGGATCGCCGAAGCGCACGTTGAACTCGAGCACCTGCACCGTGGGGCCGTCGACCATCAGCCCGGCGAACAACAGGCCGCGGAAGGCCGCGCCGCGCGCGCGCAGCTCGGCGAGCACGGGCAGCACCACGCGCTCCTTCACCTCGGCCAGGAGCGCGGCGGGCACACCGTGACGCTCGTCGAGCGGGCCCACGGCGCCCATGCCGCCGGTGTTGGGGCCATGGTCGTCGTCACGCAGGCGCTTGTGGTCGCGCGCGGCGCCGAACAGCGCGGCGTCGTGGCCGTCGCACAGCGCGAACACGCTCAGCTCGACGCCCGGCAGCAGGTCCTCCACCACCACGGTGCGGCTGGCGTCGCCGAAGCGGGGCGGCGCGCCGCCCCCGCCCAGCATGTCGTCGACGACGGCGGCGGCGTCGGCGGCGTGGGGGCACACCACCACGCCCTTGCCCGCGCACAGCCCGTCGGCCTTGACCACCACGCCCCGGCCCGCGCGCACGCGCTCGTCGATGAAGCGCCGCGCCTCGCTCGGATCGGAGGTGGCGACGTAGGCCGCGCTGCGCACACCGGCGCGCGCGCACACGTCCTTCATGAAGGCCTTGGAGCCCTCGAGGCGCGCGGCCGCCGCGCTCGGGCCGAAGCAGGGGATGTCGGCGGCGGCGAGCGCGTCGGCCACGCCGTCGACCAGCGGCTGCTCGGGCCCCACGATGACCAGGTCGGCACGCGCGGCGCGCGCGGTGGCCACCACGCCGTCGACGCCGGCGCCCGCGAG
>CAZONM010000512.1:0-3674 GCA_964580865.1 uncultured Myxococcales bacterium
GAGGGCGAGGGCGAGGGCGAGGGCGAGGGCGAGGGCGAGGGCGAGGGCGAGCCCGACGCGGGCGGCTTCTCGTCGCCGGTGGCGGTGACCCTGGACTTCACGCGCCCCCTCGACATCTCCCCCGTCACCGACGTCGACTGCTACCGCTTCACCGTGCCCGCCGACGGCACGCTCGACGTCACCGTGGATGACGGCGCCGGCAGCTGCCCGGTGGACGCGGACCCCGAGGTGGATCTGCTGGCCGCAGACCAAACGCTCCTCGACAACAACGACGACCGCGAGGACGACCTGTGCTCCGAGCTGAGCACGCCCGTGTTCAGCGGCGAACAGCTCACGCTGTGCGTGCGCTCCACCGACGTCACGCCCTACCAGACGGAGTCGTTCGGCCTCACGCTCGACGCCGACTTCACGGCCACGAGCCCCGGCCTGGTCATCACCGAGGTCGCGCACCAGTCGGCCAACGTGAAGTACGTGGAGATCTACAACGCCACGTCGGCGGCCATCGACCTCGCGGCCGCCTTCGCGCCCACGCGCCTGAAGATCTACTTCAACGGCGCGCTGACGGCCGGTGCCACCATCAACCTGAGCGGCACCGTGAACGCCGGCCAGACCTTCGTGGTCGCCAAGAACAGCGCGGCCTTCACCGCCGCCTTCCCCGGGCACAGCGCCAACCAGCAGCACGGCAGCGTCGACTTCAACGGCAACGACGCCGTGGAGCTCACGGTCAGCGGCGCGGCCGTCGATGTGTACGGCGACATCGGCGTCGACCCCGTGCAGCCGAACCCCGACCTGCCGTGGGCCTACCCGAGCGGCGTGGCCGTGCGCGACACCGACGTCACCAACGGGCGCGTGCTGTTCTTCCAGGACCAGTGGACGACCACGGCCAACGCGAGCGCCGGCGCCTACACGCCCAACGTGCGCTGAGCGCCCACGCGAGCGCGACCGGCGCGGGCGCGCCCGTGGACGCGCAGCCGCCGCAGCTCGCGCCCGGGGGCGGCACCTCGTCGCCGCCGTCCAGCGTGGCGCCGGCGTCGGCGCGCGGCGCGCCGCCGTCCAGGGCGCCGGCGTCGACCACGGCGGCCCCGCCGTCTGTGCCCGCGTCGTCGACGGGGCCGGCGTCTTGGTAGCGCATGCACAGGTCGTGGCCCGCCGTGCCCTCGGGGCACGCGCGCTCGCGCACGTCGACGTCCCGGAGCACGGGCGTCCAGCTGGCGCCGTCCTGCGAGGTGGCGAAGTGCACGCCGGCGAGCGGACCGAGCGTCGAGCCGCAGGCCCACAGCACGTCGTCGACGAGGAACAGGCACCTCACCATCACCTCGGAGGCCGCGAGGTCGCCGCCCGTGGCCGGTCGCGTCAACAGCGCCTCGGTGTCGGCCACGGCGAACAGCGCGCCGTCCTTGCGCACCGCGTGGCTGAGCGCGCGCGGCGCGGCGATGGCCTCGACCAGCGCGAGACCCGCGTCGAGCGAGAGGAGCCAGGGGGTCTCGTCGTGCTCCACCGCGGCCACCAGCACCTCGTCGCCAACGTCGCTCGCCCAGAGCGCGCGCACGCTCGCGTAGGGCGACAGGTCGAGGGGACCGCTGCTCCAGTGCGCGCCCTGATCGAGCGAGGCGCGCAAGAGCGGCTGCTCGAGGTCGAGATCGTCGCCCGACACCACCAGCACGCCGCCGCTCGGCGACGCCACCAGCTCCCACAGTGGGCTCGCCGTGCCCGACAGCGCCGTGGGCAGAAACGTGAGCCCGTCGTCGTCGCTGACGAAGACGGCGTTCGGGAACCCCGGCCGCCCCGTGGCGACGTACAGGCGTTCGCCCGCCACCACGGCCGCGGTGGCGTCGGTGGCGCCCGCCAGGGCGCGCGGCTGATAGGTGCACCCCTGGTCGTCGGTGGTCAGCAGGCCCGGGCCGCCGCCCACCAGCACGCGCGCGCCCACCAGCAGGTGGAACGACGCCAGCATGGCGGGCGCCTCGTCGCACACGCGCGCGAACGTGCTGCCGTCGGCTAGCACGATGCCCCACGTGGTGGAGCCGCCGATGAGCGCGCCACCCTCGACGAACGGCGCGCGCGCGCCCAAGACGCCCGTGTGCGCGCCCACGGAGGACGCCGACAGCCCCACGGCGAGGGCGAGCGTCGCGACCACGCACGAGCTTTTGCACCGCACCCGGTGATGGTAGCGGGAAGCCATGCCCGCTCGCTCCAAGATCTACCCCAGCGCCGAGGCCGCCCTCGCCGACCTGCGCGACGGCGCGCGCCTGATGTTCGGCGGCTTCGGCCTGTCGGGCAACGCCGAGGGGTGCATCGCCGCCGTGGCCAAGAGCGGCAAGCAGAACCTCACCATCATCTCGAACAACTGCGGCAACCAGCGTCAGGGGTTGGCCATCCTGTTGCAGCAGCGCCAGGTGGGGAAGTTCATCGGCTCGTTCGTGGGCGGCAACCCCGACCTCGAGGAGCTGATGCTCAAGGGCGAGATCGAGGTCGAGCTCTCGCCCCAGGGCACGTTCGCCGAGCGCATCCGCGCGGGCGGCGCCGGCATCGGCGGCTTCTACACGCCCACGGCCGTGGGCACCGTCATCGCCGAGGGCAAAGACGAGCGCACCTTCACGGTGCCGGGCCCAGACGGCGCGCCGGTGGCGCGGCGCATGATCCTCGAGACGGGGCTCACCGCCGACTTCGCATGCATCCGCGCCAAGACCGTCGACACCTTCGGCAACGTGCGCTTCTACCGCACCAGCAAGAACTTCTCGCCGCTGATGGCCATGGCCGCGCGCACCACCATCGTCGAGTCGGAGGAGATCGTGGAGAAGGGCGCCATCGACCCCGACGACGTGCACCTGCCGGGCCTGTTCGTCACGCGCATCTTCCAGGGCAGCGCGTTCAAGAACGTCATCGAGCAGCGCACGGTGCGCAAGCGCGCGTGAACGTGCGCGCCGTCGCCGCCGCGCGTCACCCGTCGCGCCCGTCGCGTCAGCCGCAGTCGGCGTTGTTGGTGGGCAAGGGGTCGCCGCTCTCGCAGTTGTTCTGGTCGCAGCGCGCCGCGCTCGTGTCGCCCGCGCAGTCGACGTCGATGATGCCGCAGCCGCAGTCGCAGAAGGCGTCGATGTCCTTGTAGAACTTGCCGGGGCAGATCCAGCCGTCGGGCGCCGGCATGCACACGTCGCCGGCCGACGCGTCGTCGGGGTCGGCCGACACGCACGCCAGCGAGTCGTCGCGGCCGCAGTCGCCGGAGTCGCTGCACGCGTCGCCGAGGTTGCCGGCGGCGCGCTCGAGCACGCAGGCGCCGACCGTGGCGGCAAGGGCGCCGGCCAAGAGCAGGGTTCGCGCGCCCATCACTCCTCCTCCTCCCCGCCGCCGCTGGCCACGGCCACGATGCCTCCCACGACGGTGACGATGAGCCCCACGCCCGCGCCGATGGCGCCGCCCAAGGCGAGCCAGCGGCCCTGCGCGTCCCACTGCTGGGCGGCGTTGTCGATGCGCGTCTTCAGGCGCTCGGCCTCGTCGGCCACGTCGGCGCGGTCCTCGTCGTTGTCGGCGCGGGTGTAGTCGTCGCGCAGCGCGTCGAGGGCGGGGCAGCCGTTGGCCGACACCGGGCTCGCGCCGCACTGACCGCGATGATCGAAGAACGGCAGCACGCCGAACACGGCGGCGGTGGCGCCGCCCGCCACGATGGCCGCGCCGAC
>CAZONM010000513.1:0-3658 GCA_964580865.1 uncultured Myxococcales bacterium
CGCCGCGCTGCTCGGGCTCGTGGTGCTGGCGGGCGCCGCGCTGTGCGGCGTGGCGCTCGACGCTGCGCTCGGCTCCCTCGACGTGACGCTCGACGTGGCGCCGCCCGTCGCCGCCGACCTCGGCGCCACCGAGGCGGCGGCGCTCGTGGTCCTGGCGCTGCTCGGCGTCGCGTCCTTGTGGCGGCAGGGCGTCCGCGGCGCGCTCGTGCAGGTGATGAGCCCCTTGCACCGGCACGCCGACGACCACGCGCACGGCCCCGCGTGCGCGCACGAGCACGGCCCACCGCTCGCGCCCCCGGTCCCCGTGGGGCTCGTGCTCGGCCCCGTGGCGAAGCGCCCGCTTCGTGTCACACTGACGTTCGACCCGCGATCGCCCCCACCCGAGGAACCCCAGCGATGAGCAACGCCCAGGTGCAACACGTGCGACCCCGCCCGGGCCCCCGCGACCTCGAGGGAGCGGGCGCGCCCCACGCGCACCCCCGCACGACGCGCGGCGCGGCGCGAAGGGCAGGGCTCCTCGCGCTCACCGCCCTGCTGCTCTCGTCGAGCGCGCGCGCCGACTTCATCGACCACTTCGCCACCTCCGCCGACGTGGGCCTGCTCAAGATGCCGCACGAGGGCGAGGTGCCCGTGCTGGTCATCCCCCTCCTCATCGACGACCTGCCCTTCGCGCAGGGCAGCGAGAGCGCCTTCCTCGAGGACGTGGCCGCGTTCTTCGACCCGAGCGCCGAGGGGTGGGCCTTCACGCCGTACTGGGAGACGCAGAGCCTCGGCCGCTATCGGCCCGTGGCCACGGTGGCGCCGCCGGTGCGCTTCCCGTCGTGCCCTGCCATCGGCACCTACGAAGACTGCGCGATCCCGCGCGGCGGCGGCATCAGCGAGGACGGCCTGCAGGTGGCGGCGGCCACGCTGCGCGGGTCGCTGTTCTTCCTCGACCAGGTGTTCCGCTGCGCCGTGGGCGGCCCCGGCGCCGGCCTCGACTGCAGCGAGGGCGGCGGCGTCGACCTGGCCGCGCTCGACGTCACCGGTGTTACCGCTGGCACGCCCGACGGCTTCGTCGACGGCGTCATCGTGGTGAGCAACGGCGGCTTCCCCGGCATCACCTTGCCGGCGCAAGAGCTGTCGGAGAACCCGCTCATGAACCTGCTCGGCCCGCTGCCGACCTTCACCTACGACGACAAGACCATCAGCATCGTGGCGTTGGCCGGGCGCGTCGACCCGCCGTACCGCGAGGTGTGGGTGGCCGTGCACGAGTACGGGCACGCCCTCGGCTTCGCCGACCTCTACAACGAGCGCGGCACCACCACCGACATGCCCTACACGGTGATGGGGGGTTGGTTTTACGACAAGGCGGCGCCCTTGCTCGACGCGTACTCGCGCGCGGCCATCGGCTTCGCGCACGTGGTCCAGGTGTCCGGCAGCGGCAGCCACACGCTCACCCCCGTGGATCGCTCGGGCACGGTGCTCAAGGTGGGCACGGGCGACGAGTTCTTCATGGTCGAGCTGCGCCGCAAGGTGCCCGGCGTCCTCGACGACGACCTCCGCATCGACGCGGGCGTCGTGGTGGAGCGCGTGCGTCTGCAGAAGCGCCCGTCGCCCGACCGCGGGCAGTACTTCGCCACGTTGCAGGACTGCGTCAACTGCACGGCGTTCGACAGCTTCTTGTCCATCGAGCAGGCCGACGGGCTGTTCCAGCTCGAGAGCGGCTTTGGCACCGACGACGCCGACGACCTGTTCCTGGCGGGCGACGAGATCGCCCCGTCCGACGACGTGGCGCCGCGCTCGGCCTCGCACGCGGTGTTCTCCACGAACCTGATGGACGGTACGCCCACGGGCATCACCATCCGCGTCACCGCGGTGTCGCCCGACCAGGCCACGGTGGAGATCGAGGCCCCCGCGGTCGACGACGCATGCGCCGAGCTCGCCGAGCTGTGTGGCCCGCTGCCGTGCGAGGACGGCGAGTGCGGCCGCGTCATCCCGCGCGAGGAGCCGCCGCCGCCCGTGTGCGAGGGCTGCTGCTGTGACCATGCGCGCACGGCCCTCGACCCCGTCGGGGCCTTGGCGCTGGCGGGCGCGGCGGTCGTGGTGGTGCGCCGTCGCCGATCGCGCGCTCGTCGTCATCGGTAGAATGACCCAGGCGCCGTGCGCGTCGCTCCTCGAGGATCCCCGCATGACCCGACTGCTCTGCACCCTCCTCCTGGCCCTGCTCGCGAGCGCCGGCGCCGCCACCCCGGCGCACGCGGCCGACGCCGGCAAGCCGCACGGGCACAAGGGCGTGCTCAAGCCCTACGCGCGGCCGCCGCCGCCGTTGGTGCTCACCGACAAGGAGAAGGCCACGCTCGAGAAGGGCAAGAGCGTCATGCGCCAGCTCGAGGGCGAGGCGGGCGGCCGCGGCATGGCCATCTTCCGCGTCGACGCCGCGCCCGACACCGTGTGGACCATCATCAACGACTTTCCCTCGTACCCGAAGTGGATCAGCGAGGTGAAGAAGTGCGAGATCACGCGCAAGGACGGCGGCAAGATCGACGTCGCGTTCAAGATCGCGAGCTTCCCGGTCACCATCGAGTACTTCATCGCCCACGACTACGACCTGGCGAACCGCTGGGGCACGTGGACGCTCGACTACAACAAGGAGAGCGACCTCGACGACAGCGTGGGCTTCTGGCGCGTCACGCCCTACCAGGGCGACCCCACCAAGTCGCTCGTCGAGTACTCGGTGGACATCAAGATCAAGGGCTGGGTGCCCGACTTCATCCGCGGCGTGCTCGTCGACAACGGGCTCAAGCAGGCGACCACGTGGGTCAAGGTGCAGAGCGAGAAGCGCCAGCTGGCCGCCAAGTAGGGAGCGCGCGCGCCACCGCGGGGCTCGGTTGACCGCTCACGAGCGCGAGGAACTGCAGGAGCGCGGGGCGCACGGCGGTGGCGGCGTCGCCGGGCACGGTCACGAGCTGGACGAGCCCCGGGGCGCGCGCCTGCACGCGCCGCGCGTCGCTCGCGCCGTCGTCGTCGTCGCCGCCCACGTAGAGCACCAGCGGGTGCGCCAGCTCGGCGGCGTTCGGCAGCAGCGCGCGCAGGCGCTGCGCCGCGAGGTCGTTCACGTCGAACGGCAGGGGCCGCGCGGCGTCGCGCTGCCAGCGCGCGAACGTCGCGCCGGTGGTGACGCCGCTCGCGGCCGCGATGACCGAGAACGGCGCCGCGGGGTCGAGCGCCAACAGCGCCGCCAAGGCGCCGCCCTCGGCGTGGCCGAACACCGCCAGGCGATCGACGTCGACGTCGGGCTGGGTAGCCAGCCAGCGCGCGGCCGCCATGGCGTCGCCGACCTCGCCCGCGAGCAGCTCGTGCGCGCCGGGGTTGCCGTTCTCGCCCCGCCACGTGGGCAGGAGCACCACCATGCCCGCGTCGACGAACGGCGCGGCCCACGCGAGGTGCTCCTCGGTGAGCGCGGTGCCCGAGTGCAAGAGCATCACCGCGGGGCCGCGCTCGCCGGCGCTGTGCGGGGTCTCGGGGCCGCGGCGCGGCGCGGCGATGACGGCGGCGAGCGACAGCTCCACCCCCTGGGCGGGCGACGGGTACCAGACGGCCTCCATGCCGGGCAAGAGCGCGGGCACGGTGGTGGGGCCCGGCGCGGGCCCCTGGCGCGTGAGCGCGACGGGCCGCG
>CAZONM010000514.1:0-3656 GCA_964580865.1 uncultured Myxococcales bacterium
GAGGGCGGGCTCGTCCGGCGGCAGCGACAGGCGCTCGTCGGGCGCGCGCATGAGCGGCAGCGCCGACGTCACGGCGCCGCCGGCGGTGGGGCGCCCGGGTCGCGGTAGCTCGGTGAAGGGCGCCACGGAGATCGGGGGCAGCTCCTCCGCGCGCTCGGTGCCCGCGCGCGTCGACACCCTGTGCGTCGCTGGCGGCGCCGACGATGCGCGCGGCGGATCGGTGGGCAGCGCCAGGCTGTCGCGCTCGGGGAGCGTGGTGTCGCCCGGCCGATGCTCGCCCGCGGCCTTGCGCACCAGGCGGCGCAGGGCGGCGCGCGCGGGCGGATCGAGCGTGACGAAGCGCAGGCCGATGCCCGGCAGGTTGCCGTCGACCGAGATGGGCTCGAATGGGCGCACCCACATGACCTCGGCCGCGCGCACGTGCACCTCGTGATCGTCGACGTCGAAGCGCAGGGCGACGCGATCGCCCACGCGGAACGGGTGCGTGGTCTGCAGGAACATGCCGGCCTCGCTCACGTCGGCGCCCCACAGGCGGCGCGGCATGGGAGCGCCCGCGCACAGCACGTCGATCTCGGCGAAGAAGGGAGCGCGGTCGGTCTGTCGGGCGTTGTGCGTCGCCATGGGGCCTCCTGGTCCGGTCGGTGACCATCGTGCCCGCCGTAGCGCCGATTCGGAAATTTTCGGCCGGCGGGCACCGCATGCGCCCCAAAGACGGAAGGTGACGACTCGTGCCATACATCCGGGCGCAGGGGCGGGAGGCCCGCGGCATGCGCGTGACCGAGTATCGCGTCGTCGAGACCCAGACCGTGACGGACGAGAGCCTCACGCGCATCCTCAACGACGAGTCCGCCAAGGGCTGGGTGTTCGACGGCATCACCTTCGTGCCCAACGAGGCGTCCAAGCGCCCAAAGATGGCCTTCGTCATCTTCGTGCGCGAGCGCGTGGCGAGCGACGGCGCATGAACCTGCTCGACCCAAGGCCCTCCCTCACGCCCGCGCTGGAGCGCGTGGTCCTCGACCTGTGCTCGGCAGTGCCGGAGCTCGCCGGGCTCGAGCCCGCCTCCATTCTCGTCGTCGGGCTAGCGGCCCACGGCGGCGCGGCCGCCAGCGTGCGCGAGCTGTCGCGCGTGGCGCGCGGTGTCACCGTCGACGGGCACCGGCGCACCATCGAGCTCGGGCTGCGCCCGCCCTTCTTCCTCGAGGGCGACGCGGCGCGCCGCCTGGGCACGCTGGTGCACGAGCTCTTGCACATCGATCCCGGCGACCCCACCCGGCTGTACGACGAGAACCGCCACGACAAGAAGAGCCACGCCGCGCTCGAGAAGCAGGCGCGCGCGCTGGCCGCCCGCTACCTCGAGCGCACCGACCCCACGGCGCTCTTGTGCCTGGCCCACCATGGCGAGGTGCTGGTGCGCCAGTGGAAGCACCGCCCGTTCGAGACCACGCGCGCGCGCCGCTTCGGCGACGACGACGTGTTCGTGGGGCCGGTGGTGATGGAGACACCCGCGGGGCTGCGCGGCGGGTGGTGGTGACGCGTTCGCGGGCCCCTACTCGCGCACCAGCGTGAGCTCGCGCTCGAGGTCGCCGCCCGACAGCACGAGCTTGCCCTCGGTGAGCGAGGCCGCATACGTGATGGTGACGTCGGCGGTGGAGGTGATGGTCAGGCGCCCCGTGGCGTAGCGCCAGCGCCCGGCCAGGGGGCCGAACGAGCACGAGCCCGACGCGGCGAGCTGCAGGCGCAGCGGCTCGGTGCTAGCGGCGTCGACCACCTTCCACCCCCCGATGAGCTGCTCGCGGGTCAGGGGGCCCATCACCTTGGGCGCGCCGTCGTCGGTCTTGTAGCGGGCGGCGCCGGAGCGACGGAAGCGCATCTCGCCGACGTTGCGGTTGGCCACCGTGAGGCTCGTGCCGTCGAGCACGTAGGAGAACGACTCGGGGGCGGCGCCCTGCGCCGGGTAGAGCGTGAGCCCGCCGCGCTCGGCCTTGAAGCCGCCCGCCAGGGGCCCGAGCTTGAAGCTGCCGTCCTCGTCGAGCACCAGATCGGTGCCGCCGTCGAGGTTGATCCAGGTGCCCACCAGCGGCGCGTTGTCGCCCTTGCCCGCCAGCGCTTGGTAGCTCGCCAGCATGCGATCGAGGTCGCGCGAGAACGCGCTGCGGCTCTTCTCGAGCGTCTCGAAGTGCAGCACGTGCGCGTGGCCGAAGGCGTGCAGCGCGTACAGCTCCACCGCGCGCACCGTGCTCGCGTCGCCCGACGCGAACACGGTGAAGGTACGCCGGATGGCCGGCAGCAGGCCCACGCTGGTGGGCACGTCGCCGCCGGGCTTGTAGCCGAGCTCGGCGGTGAAGCCGGCCTCGAGCTCGTCGAGGGTCTGCTTGGTGGTCTCGGCGGGCTTGAGCGGTCGCACCATCACGTGCAGCGAGCCGGGCACGCCGCCGTGCTTCTTCCTGAAGTTCATGCCGAGCGTGTCGGCCGGGATGGGCGCCAGCTCCCAGCCGGCCTCGAGCTCGAGCGCGAAGCGCTTCTTGGTGTCGGTGTAGCCCTTGGCTCCCGCGGACGGCGCTGCGAGCAGCGTCGGGACCAGGGCGAGGAACAGCAGCGCGGCGCGCATGAGCACACCATAGACGATCGCATGCACGCTCGCATGCGGCCGCTACTCGCCGAAGCGGTAGCGCAGCTCGAGGGGCTCGGCGCTCACCTCGACGGTGTGGCGCTGCTCCTCGCCCTCGTGCACCAGGCGCAGCGCGTAGCTGCCGGGCACGAGCTGCAGGGGTTCGAGGGGGGTCACGCCGAGCTTGTCGTCGCCGAGGGTCACCTCGGCCCACGGGCGCACCAGGATGCGCACGCGCGTGGTGGGCAGCGCCTGGTAGTCGACCACGTCGCGCGCGGGCAGCGCCGACACCACGCCGCGCCGCGTGTCCCTCGCCTCGACGGTCGCGGTGTCGGGCGCCACCTCGGCCTCGAGGCTGCCGGCGCCGAGCACCCGGTCGCCGACGCGCCACTCGATGTGGGGCGGCGCCATCAGCTTCAACTGGCGGGGCGTAGGCGGCAGGGGCGCGGGCACGGGCACATCGATCATGCGCGGTGGCTTCGCCTCGACCTTCTCGACGTGGGTCACGACCTCCGGTGCGCGGGCGCGCGTGAGCTGGCGGCGCACCAGCAGGCCGGCGAGCACCAGCACCACCACCAGCGCGAGCAGCGCGGCCCAGCGCAGCGGGCGCACGCCGGGCTGATCGAGGAGGCTCGTGTTGAAGCTGCCCTCCGGGCGATCCTCCACCGTGACGATGTGCTCGAGCGCGGGCAGCGGCGCCTCGTCGTCGTATGGCGGGGCGACGTCGAGCGCGCGCGGCGGCGCGTCGGGCGCTCGGCCCAGGGTCTCGGTGGCGGTGGACGCGCCCACCTCGTCGGGGCTGCTCTTGGCCTCGATGGGGGCGGGCTCCACCAAGGTCCGCTCCACGTCCGACACCTTCTGCTCGTCGGGCAGCGTGCGCACGCGCTGCGCGCGATGGGGATCGGTGCTGGCCGCCGGCTCGTCGGAGCGCAGCTCGTCGTTCGGCCGATCGGCGGGCACCACCTGCAGCGCCCCGGGTCGGCCCTGCTCGGCGGCGCGGGCCAGCGACGCCAGGCGCGGCAGCGGCGCCGCGCCCAGGCGCCCCAGA
>CAZONM010000515.1:0-3653 GCA_964580865.1 uncultured Myxococcales bacterium
GGGAGGCAGCGGCACCGGTGCCGGCGCACCGCCGCCGCGCGCGCTCGCGGGCGCTTCGTCGGTGCTGAGATCGCGCGCGGCGCGGCGCTCGCCGGTGACGCTCTCGAAGCTCGGCTCGTCGTCCTCGTCGGCCGCCACGGGCGGCGGCGCCACCGTGGCGTCGGCGGGCACCGTGGACCAGCCGCTCGTGTTCTTTGGCACCGCCACCGAGGGAGCCGGGCCCTCGTCGACCGGGGGCGCAGGGCCCAGGCTGTCGGCGAGCGCGCCGATGGCCAACGACACCTCATGCATCGACGGCGGGCGCGCCGCCGGGTCCTTCTCGAGGCACTGCGCGATGAGGCCGTCGAGCGACGCGGGCACCTCGGGGGCCAGGGTGCGCACGCGCGGCGCCGGCTCGAGCAGGTGGCGGCGCACCAGCTCCGGCAGCTCGCCCACGAAGGGGCGCCGGCCCGCCACCAACTCGAAGAGCAGCACGCCGAACGAGTACATGTCGACGCGATAGTCGCCGGCCGTCTGCCGCAGCTGCTCGGGCGCCATGTAGGCGGGCGCGCCGATCAACGTGCCGGGCACCGGCTTCTCGCCCTGGCTCTGCATGCGCGTGGCGCCGAGCTCGAGCAGCTTGACGACGTCGCTCGCGCCGCCGCGGCGCGTAAGGAACACGTTGGCGGGCTTGAGGTTTCTGTGCACCACGTCCACGTCGTGCGCGTGGGCCAACACGGCGGCCACCTGGCGCGCGATGGCGAGGGCGCGGCGCAGGTCCAGCGGCCCGCGCTTGAGCACGTCGGACAGCGTGCGGCCGCGCAACAGCTCGGTGGCGAACAAGCGCAGCCCGCTCTGATCGACCACGTCGGTGACCTCGACGGTGTTCTCGTGCTCTACGGCCATGAGCGCGCGCGGCTCCGACAGGAACACCGCCACCACGTCGGGCTGCGGCAGCAGCTCCGGCCGCAGCACCTTGATCACCACCTCGTGGCCCTCGCCTTGGTGCTCGCCGATGAAGACCGCGGCGATGCCGCCGCCGCCGATCTCGCGGCGGAGCAAGTAGTAGCCGAGCGATTCACCAGGACGCATGGAGACCGACCTCGCGCTACCCCGTCAGCCCCGCCTGGTCGACCTCGAAGCGCGCCCCCCGGAGCGTGGCGGGACGGCACTCGTCCTGGCACGTCTGCGTGGGGCACAGCTCGTCGGTGACCAGGATGGGCGGCGCGTTGTCGGGGTCGAGCACCACGTCGGCGGCGGCCTCGTTGCAGCCGTCGACCTCGGTGTCGTCGGGCAGGCAGTTGGTGCTCGGGTCGACGGCGTCGCCGTCGTTGATGGGCGAGCGCTGCTCGAGGCACGTGCAGCACACGGCCAGCTCGCCGGTGCCCTCGGGCACCACGCACGACGCAAGGACGACGCCCGCTACCAGGGCAAGGGCGAGGGCCGGCACGGGAGATCGGTACATGACTGCGGAGCTCCTCTCACCACCAGATCGCGGGCGACGTCATTGCTGCAACAACGTGGGGCCGGTCCAGCAGCGCGACGACTCGTTGCCTGGCAAGGCCCAGCCCACCGCGCCGTCCTTCTTGCACTTCGAGAGCTCGAGGCCCTGCCGCGCGTAGCTCGTCACCTCGAGGCTCTTGTACGACTTGCCCACCAGCGGCAGGCCGCTCTTGCAGTCGTCGGTCAGGCGGAACTTGGCCTGCACGTCGACCACGAAGACCTCGCCCTTGATCTTCCAGCGCGGGTTCTCGCTCTTCCACGTCTCGATCATCGCCTTCTCGGCGCAGGTGGGGTCCCACGCGTCGCGCGCCACCCACTGGATGTGCTGCTCGCGGGGCGCGCCGCCGCACCCCGCCATCAGCGTCAACGCCACCAGCGCGGCCAGGGGAATCAGTCGGTGCATCTCACCCCTCCCAGAAGCTGGTCTCGAGCAGCTTCTTGTGTGCTTGCGACTCCACGAACACCTGCAAGAGCGCGGTGTCGAGCATGCCCTTCTTGGCGTCGACCATCAGGATGTCGACGGCCTTCTCGTGCGGCAGCGCCTTCTTGTACGGGCGGTCCTTGGCGGTCAGCGCGTCGTAGATGTCGGCGATGGTCATGATGCGCGTCTGCGGCGGGATCTCGACGGCGGGCACGGCCCGAGGGTAGCCGTCGCCGGTGAGCTTTTCATGGTGCTTGTAGGCGATGTCGGGGATGCGGCGCAGATCGCGCGTCCACGGGATCTGGCGCAGGAACTGATAGGTGTGCGTGACGTGGCTCTCGATCTCCTGGCGCTCGCTTTGGTTGAGCGAGCCCCGCGTGATCGAGAGGTTGAGCCGCTCGGGCTCGGTCAACAGCTCGAGCTCCTCGCCGCGCCCGTTGGTGAAGCGGCGCGCCCGCAGCTCGGCCAAGCGCTCGAAGCCGCCCTCCTCGAGCACCGTGGGGCGGTTGCACTTCTCGATGAACGCCCACATCTCCTCGAGCTCAGCCATGGCGCGCGCGCGCTCGCGCTCGCAGGCCGCGCACACCTCGCGCGCCGGGCCCGCGAGCCCGTGGGGCTCGAGCGCCGCCACTTGCCGGCGCAGCGCCTCGATCTCCACGCGGGCGCGGGCATGCTCGAAGCGCTCGCGCAAGAGCGCCAGCTCGTGCTCGTAGAGCTTGTTGGCCTTGACGAGCACGTTCTCGCGCACGCCCACCTTGCCGAAGTCGTGCAACAGCGCGGCGAAGCGCAGCTCCTTCAGATCGTCGTCGCTGAAGCGTACCTCTCGGTGCTCGGGCGGCGGCGTGTGGTTGACGGCCTGCGCCACCGCCACCGTGAGCACGGCGACGCGCTCGCTGTGACCCGACGTGGTGGGGTCGCGCGCTTCGATGGCGTACACCGAGGCGCGGATGAAGCCGTCGAACAGCTTCTCGATGTCGCGATGCAAGAACGCGTTCTCGAGCGCCACCGCGGCGCTGCCGCCGAGCGCGAGCAGCAGCTCCTCGTCTTCGGCGGTGAACGCGTCCGCGCTCTTCTTGTTGAGCGCCTGCAGCACGCCGAGGCACGCGCCGTTCACGTCGAGCATGGGCGCGGTCAGGATGCTGGTGGTGCGATAACCCGTGGACTTGTCGATCTCCTGGTTGAAGCTCGGCTCGTTGTACGGGTCGTCGATGTTGATGACGGTGCGCGTCTGCGCGCAGCGCCCCACGATGCCCTTGCCCATGGGCACGCGGATCTCGCCGCCGCCGCCGATGCCCTGCGCGATCTTCGACCACAGCTCGTTCTTGTCGCGGTCGACGACGAACAGGGAGCAGCGGTCGGCCTCCACGACGTCCTTGGCGTGGTGGAGGATGCCCGCCAGCAGGCGGTCGACGTTCTTCTCGGCGCCGAGCGACTTGGCTACCTCGAGCAGGCGCTGCAGCTTGGCGTTGCGCCGCACGAGCGCGTTGGCGCTGGGAGGGGGTATGGTGCCGCTCACGCGGGGAGCGTAGCAACAAATCCCGCCGCCGTGAGGCTCCATGGGCGCGACCGACGACACGACGGGGAAGAGGGGCCTGTGGCTCGCGCTGGGCGTCGCCCTCGTCGTCGCCGGCCTGGCGGCGGTGGTGTGCGGCAGGCCGCCCACGGCCGACACGCGCGCCACCTCCTCGTCGCCAACGCCGTCGCCCGCCGAGGGCGGCGGCGGCGCTCCACCTCCGCTCGCGGCCGCGGC
>CAZONM010000516.1:0-3642 GCA_964580865.1 uncultured Myxococcales bacterium
CCGCTGTGCGGCGCTGGCGGCACCGGCGCGGTCGCGTCGCTCGGATTGCTGTTGGCGCTCGCGCGGCGCCGCCTGCGCGGGCCTGACAGCCGACCCTGACAACCTCGTCACATCCGCCCGCCGTCCGACCGGGAGCGGTGTGCTCGCCCTTGCGCTCGTCGACGTGTCGGGTACGGTGCGATGCGTCCCGGGGCATCCCGGGCCGATCACGGGCTCTCGCAGGAGCGTGAGCCCCCCGAGGAGAGCCATGCTTCGTTCCCTGTTTGCCTTCGCCATCGTCGCCGCCTGGGGTGGCGCTTCCTTCGCCCAGACCACCTGCGACCCGGACACGTTCGAGGCCAGCTGCAATACCGACGGCACCGTCCAGATCTGCGACGACGTGACCGCTCCGAGCGCCCCGGTGGAGGCCGCGTTCTCGTGCACGGAGGAGCTTGGCGCCGGCACCTGCGGCACCCCGGGCTGCAACGGCTCCGGCTGTTCCGAATTTGGGGTCAATTGCGTGGCGGCCGCTGCTGGGGACGACTGCATCGGCATCCTCCCGCAGGTCGACACCGACGACGCCAACGACAACCTCGCGTACGCCGTGCAGTGCTCGGGCGACCTGACCTGCGTCCTCGCGGCCAGCGCGTCGGCCGTCGCCGAGACCTGCCAGGCCCACGTGGGCCCGGCCTGCACCGCCGGAGACGCGACCGGTGGCGCCGGCTGCACGGGCTCGGTGCTCAGCTTCTGCCTCGGCGATAGCGCGGGCACCTTCGCGCTGACGTCCAACGTGGCGATCGACTGCTCGTTGTTCGAGAACTCGTCATGCGGCGAGCAGCCCTGCGACTGCGACGCGCACTGCGGCACCAACGGCACCTGCACCAACGGCGTGTGCGAGGGCGGCGTCACCTGCACGTTCGAGACGGATCCCGCGGATTGCGACGGCGCCGAGGGCGAGGGCGAGGGCGAGGGCGAGGGCGAGGGCGACGGTGAGTGCGCCAGCGACCGCGACTGCGACGACGGTGAGGTGTGCGAGGACGGCGAGTGCGTGGGCGGCTCCGAGCAGCCCCCGCTCTGCAACCACAGCGCCACCAGCGCCGGCGCGCCGGCCGCGGGCCTCGTGGCCCTGGGCGGCCTCCTGATCGCGATCCGGCGCCGCCGCGCCTGATTGCCTCGGGCCTGTGCCAGTGACAAAGGGGGCCGAGAGGCCCCCTTTGCTTTTCCGCGCGCTCCCCTTGTTCGTGCTCGTCGCCGCGCCGGCGCTGGCCCAAGACGACGCCGGCGTGCCCGACGCCGGCGACCCCTGCGATCCCTCGTGCGCCGGCGCCGTGCTTTCGTTCTGCGACGGCGCCGCGCCCACCACGCTCGACTGCGCGGCCCTCGGCGGTACGTGCGGCGTGCTGTCCGTCGAGTGGGGCCCCGACTGCCTGCTGCCCGCGGGCGCGGCGTGCGAGCCCGGCTACGCCTTCGGCGCGTCGCGCTGCGATCGCGCGCAGTCCCTCTTCTGCGTCGAGGGCACGTGCCAGGTGGCGAGCGGTCAGCCGGCGCCCGCCACGCTCGAGCCGACCCCCGGCACCGCGACCAGCGCCACCACCACCACCGCCACCACCGACCCCTTCGGGTGCGCGTCGTGCGGCACCGCGTCGGCGTTCGGCCTCGTGTGCTTCGGCGGCGCGCTGCGGCGCGTGCGTCGCATGGTGGCGCGCGCGCGCTGAAGCGCTCCATGACGGCGCCTCCCATTCGCCCAGGCGAGCCCACGGACCTGTCGGATCCGAACCTCGAGAGCATCCCGCCGGTGCTGTTGCCGGGCGGCCTCGTGGGCTCGTTCCGCGCCGCCATCGCCGGCGTGCTGCGCACCATCGCCGCGCAGCGCAACATGAAGATCCACGTGGTGTCGGGGCTGATGGTGCTCATCGTGGGCATGGCGCTGCCCCTGGGCCTCGAGGTGCGCGTGGCGCTCCTCTTCGCCGTCGCCATCGTGTGGTTCGCCGAGATCCTGAACACGGCGCTCGAGGCGTTCGTCGACCTGCACATCCGCACCTACCATCGGCTCGCCATGATGGCGAAGGACGCCGCCGCCGCCGGCGTGCTGGTGCTCGCCTGCGCCACCGTGGTGGTGTTGGGCGAGATCCTCACCACCCAGTGGCACCTCGTCACCGACAACCTGCCCGCGGTGCAGCGCGCGGTGCTGTTCGGCGTGCCCTGCGTGGCGCTCGAGCTCGTCGGCCTGTTCCTGGTGCGCCGCGGCGCGCTCGCCGTCGTGCGGCTCGTGGCGTCGCTGGCGCTGTTGGCGCCGCTGGTGGTCACCACGAAAGACCCGATCTTCGCGGCGCTCGCGGTGGCCCTGGTGATCATCGCCGCGTGGGCGCGGTGGAGCTTCCCCCGCATGGACCGCGGCGGCGCCGGCGTGCGCCTCTCGTCGTCGTGAGCGCGGGCAGCGCCATCACCATCGACGTCGACGGGGTGGCTCACTACCACGCCATCCACGGGCTGCCGCCGCCCGTCGGGGCCGACCCCGTGTGGCGCGTGGGCGTGCCGCGCCTGCTCGAGCTGTGCGCGGCGCACGGCGTGCGCGCCACGCTCTTCGTCGTCACCGCCGACCTCGCCGACGCCGACGCGCGCGCGCTGGTGCGGCGCGCGCACGAGCTGGGGCACGAGATCGCCAGCCACAGCCACGCGCATCGCTACGACCTGAGCGCGCTCCCGCCCGGCGACATCGACGAGGATCTCCGGCGCTCCGTGGAGCTGATCACCGAGGTCGTGGGCGTGGCGCCGCGGGGCTTCCGCGCGCCCGGCTACACGCTCAGCGCCGACCTCGTCGCCGCCATCGCGCGCGCCGGCTTCGCCTACGACTCGAGCGTGATGGAGGCGCCCGCCTACTGGGCTGCGCGCGCCCTCGCGCGGCAGGTGCTGCGCGCGCGCGGGCGCACCTCCGCGTCGCGCTTGGGTGACCCCCGACAGTTCCTGCCGGGGTACGCGCCGCCCGGTCTGCGCGAGTTGCCCATCACGGGCGCGCTCGGCTGGCCGTGGCTCGGCACCACGCTGGCGCTCTTGCCCGCGCCCGTGGGCGCGCTCACCACCGCGCTCGCGCGCGTGAGCGCACGCGCGAACCCCGTGGTGCTCGAGCTGCACGCCATCGACCTGTGCGAGCAGGCCGACGGCTTCGCCGACGAGCTGGCGCGCGCGCAGCCGGACCTCGCGGTGCCGCTCGCGCGCAAGCGCGCGCGCCTCGACGCAGCGATCGCGTCGCTGGCGCGCGGGTGCCGGCCGCTTGCCGAGTGGGCCACGCGCCCCTGACCGTCTCACCCCCGGCGCGCCCACGCGCGACCCTCTACACTGCTGGGGTGCCGCTGTCGTTGCGCCACGCGCCCGCGCTCGCTTCGCTCCTCGCCGTGCTGACGGCGGTGGGCTGTCCCGTAGGCGTGGCGCTCGACGGCAAGCAGTGCGACGACGCGCACCCTTGCGTCGCGGGCTACCGCTGCGTGGACGGGACGTGCCAGCCAGGCGAGGGCGAAGGCGAGGGTGAGGGCGAGGGTGAGGGTGAAGGCGAGGGTGAGGGCGAGGGTGAGGGCGAGGGAGAGGGAGAGGGTGAAGGAGAGGGTGAGGGCGAGGGTGAAGGAGAGGGTGAAGGAGAGGGTGAAGGAGAGGGTGAAGGAGAGGGTG
>CAZONM010000517.1:0-3641 GCA_964580865.1 uncultured Myxococcales bacterium
GTCCGCGTGGCCGCGCCACGCAAGGCCACGGCCCGCAAGCCCGCGCCCCGCCCGGCGCTGCGCGCGCCAGCGGGCACGGCAGCGCGCGCGATCAAGGCACGCGCCGCGTCGGCCAAGAAGAAGCCCGCGGCCGTGAAGAAGCCCGCCAAGAAGGCTACGGCCAAGAAGCCTGCGGGAAATCGGGCGGCGGCCAAGAAGGCTGCGGCAAAGAAGACCGCAACGAAAAAGAAGCCCCTCGGGCGGGGCGCAGGGAAGAACCGGGCTGGTCGTCGACGGTAGCCGCAGCGCTGCGATCGTCCTTGCCAGCTCAAAAAATGACTGCTACGGCAGCGGTGCCGCTGTGGCAGGTCGTCGTGAGACGACGGGAGTAGCGAACCATGAAGGTCCGCGCGTCGGTGAAGCAAATCTGCGTGAAGTGCAAGGTCGTTCGCCGCCGCGGCGTGGTCCGCGTGATCTGCGAGGACCCGCGTCATAAGCAGCGGCAAGGCTGAGCGTTCCGCTCGGCGTACCCTCTGGCGCGCGGAGAGAAAACCGCGCGCCGCGCGATGAGATCGGCCCCCCGCGCACGCGGCTCGGCCGGTGGAGCGCACCAGCAACAGCCCGCGGACCTCGAGTCGGCGGGGCGGTGCGTTCCCCTCATCGTCATCGGTTCTCTTCCCGGGCTCGTCCCGGGCGGCGCGCTCGCGCCGTGCAGGTTTCGTCGGTTCGGTCTCTGGAGGATGAACGTGGCTCGCATCGCAGGTGTCGACCTTCCCCGCAACAAGAAGATGGGCATTGCCCTGACCTACCTCTACGGCATCGGTCCCGTGACCTCGCTGCGCGTGCTGTCGAAGGCCAACGTCAACCCCGACAAGCGCACCGACGACCTCGGCGAGGACGAGGTGGCGCGCATCCGCGACGTGCTCGAGTCGGCGTACAAGGTCGAGGGCGATCTGCGCCGCGAGGTGGCGCTCAACATCAAGCGCCTGATGGACCTCGGCTGCTACCGCGGCCTGCGTCACCGGAAGGGCTTGCCGGTCCGCGGCCAGCGCACGCACACCAACGCGCGCACGCGCAAGGGCCCGCGCAAGGCCGTCGCCCGCAAGGCCGCGGCGCCCACCAAGTAGCGCGCGCCCCCTCTCACCCTCCCTCGCTCTCCACTCGTTTCGCAGGTGAACTGACATGGCCTCCCCCAAGGGCAAGAAGCGCGTCAAGAAGAACGTCGCCATCGGCATCGCCCACGTGTTCGCGTCGTTCAACAACACCATCATCACCATCACCGACCAGCAGGGCGGCGCCCTCTCGTGGTCGACGTGCGGCGCGCGCGGCTTCAAGGGCTCGCGCAAGTCCACGCCGTTCGCCGCGCAGGTGGCCGCCGAGGACGCGTGCCGCAAGGCGATGGACCACGGTCTCAAGGCCGTCGAGGTGCGCGTCAAGGGTCCGGGGTCGGGCCGCGAGAGCGCGCTGCGCGCCATCGCGAACTCGGGCCTGCGTGTCACCATGATCCGCGACGTCACGCCGGTGCCGCACAACGGCTGCCGGCCGCCCAAGCGCCGCCGCGTCTGAGGCGTTTCTCTCGGAGGGTCTGTCGCCAGACCCTCCCCCGCGTCGACGCTGTCAGGGGTGACAGGGGCGAACGCGGGTCCCCCTCCCGAGCGCCTCCCTTTGGTCGGCGTCTCGCTCGTGATTGGCTGGTTTCCCTGGTGTCCCGTTGGTGCTCGTCGTCATTCCGGCGTCGCGTCCCGTTGGGGCTCTGAAAGAGAAGAACGATGAACAACTACTTCGCGAAGAATTGGCGTGACCTGATCCGGCCGAAGAACCTGGTGGTCGATCGCGACTCGCTGTCGGCGACCTACGGCAAGTTCGTGGCCGAGCCCCTCGAGCGCGGCTACGGCGTCACGCTGGGCAACGGCCTGCGCCGCATCCTGCTGTCGTCGCTGCAGGGGGCCGCGTTCACCGCGGTGAAGATCGACGGCGCGCAGCACGAGTTCATGGCGCTGCCCGACATCAAGGAAGACGTCACCGACATCATCCTGAACCTCAAGGAGGTGCACCTGAAGATGCACTCCGGCGACAGCAAGACGCTGCGCCTCGAGGTCACGGGCCCGAAAGAGATCAAGGCCGGCGACATCGTGCACGATGAGAGCATCGTGGTGCTCAACCCCGAGCAGCACATCTGCACGGTGGCCGAGGGCGGCACGTTCAAGGCCGATCTCACCGTCAAGCGCGGCCGCGGCTACGTCCCGGCCACGCAGTTCCGGCAAGAGGGGCAGTCCGTGGGCACCATCCCCATGGACGCGCTGTTCTCGCCCGTGGTGCGCGTGAACTACAACGTCACGCACGCCCGCGTGGGTCAGCAGACCGACTACGACAAGCTCACCGTCGAGGTGTGGACCAACGGCGCCGTCTCCCCCGAGGACGCCGTGGGCATCTCCGCCAAGGTGCTCAAGGAGCAGGTCTCGATCTTCATCAACTTCTCCGAGGAGATCGAGCCCGAGCTGCCCGAGCCCGAGATCAAGGAGGAGCGCGTCAACGAGAACCTCCTCAAGACCGTCGACGAGCTCGAGCTATCGGTGCGCTCGTTCAACTGCCTGCAGAACGCCAACATCAAGTACATCGGCGATCTGGTGCAGAAGACCGAGAGCGAGATGCTCAAGACCAAGAACTTCGGTCGCAAGTCGCTCAAGGAGATCAAGGAGATCCTGCAGGAGATGGGCCTGTCGCTCGGCATGAAGCTCGAGAACTGGCCGCCCAAGCAGGGGCTGCCCAAGCCCACCATCATCTCGGGCCCCGTGCCCTCGCGCGACTCCATGATGGACGACGAGGGTGACGACGACGTGGGCGACGAGGACAACGCCTGAGGTTCGCGCCGGGAGGCGCCATTCGCGGGGCCGCGGCCCCGCCCGTTTCTGGAGTGAGTCATGCGTCATCGCAATCATGGTCGAAAGTTCAGCCGCACGTCGGCCCACCGCATCGCCCTGTTCCGCAACATGGCGACGGCGCTGTTCCGTCACGAACGCATCGAGACCACCGACCCGAAGGCGAAGGAGCTGCGCTCCTTCGCCGAGCGCCTGATCACGCTGGCCAAGGCCGGTGATCTCCACGCTCGTCGACAGGCGCACCGCGACATCCGCGACCAGGACGTGCTGAACAAGCTGTTCGCGGAGATCGGCCCGCGCTTCAAGACCAGGAACGGCGGCTACACGCGCATCACCAAGTCGCGCATCCGCCGCGGCGACAACGCGCCCATCTCGATCCTCGAGCTCGTGGGCAGCGAGGTCCCGCTCAAGGGCGGCGAGGCGAAGTCCGACGATTGACAACGAGGGCGGCGCGATGAGCGAGGGCTCGTCGTGGACCGACATCGGGCGCGCCGTGGCCTTGGGGCTCACGGTGCGCCCGTACTTTTTCGCCCGCGACCGGTGGGTCTCGGCGCCCGACCCGGCCGTGCGCGCCGCCCTCCGGGCGCTGCGGCGCGCCCCCATGCCCGTGCAGCGCTTCTCGAGCGTCTTGGCGGCGCGACGCGCGTCGCTGCCGCCGGAGGCTCGCACCTGGGGCGAGACGCCGCTCACGGTGGCTCTTGCGCTGCTCCGCGAGGCCGGTGTCGGCCCCGGGTCCAGCGTGGTCGACCTGGGCGCCGGGCGCGGCGCCGTGCTCCTGGCCGC
>CAZONM010000518.1:0-3629 GCA_964580865.1 uncultured Myxococcales bacterium
CCTCGAGCACGCGCAGCGACGCGCGCGCCGCGCCGTGGTGCTTCGCCGCGTGCTCGAGGGGCGCCAGGGGCTCGAAGCCGCGCACGGCACGCACGCGCTCGCTCACGCGCGCGCTCTGCAGCACGCCCACGGCGCGCAGCCCGAGCTCGCCGAGCATCTCGCGATCGCGCACGGCGCCGCGCCCGGGCGTGGTGAGGTAGTTGCCCACCATGGTGCCGTTGGCGCCGGCGTCGAACATGCGGTGCTGCAAGTGCTGCAGGTTCACCTCGCGACCGCCGCACACGAAGATCTCCTGGCGCGGCATCATCAGGCGCGCCACCGCCACGATGCGCAGGCAGTCCTCGGGCGACAGCTCGCGCCTGCCTTGCAGGGGCGTGCCGTCTTGCGGGTTCAGGAAGTTGAGCGGCACGCTGTCGACGTCGAGGCTGCGGAGCTCGTCGAGGAACTCCACGCGCTGATCGAGCGACTCGCCCATGCCGAAGATGCCGCCGCAGCACACGTGCAGGCCCACCTCCTTGGCGGCGCGCACCGCGGCCACCTCGGCGTCCCAGCTGTGCGTGGCCACGATCTCGGCGTGGAAGCTCTTGGCGGTCTCGAGGTTGTGGTGAAACGACTGCAGGCCCGCGTCTTTGAGGCGCGCGAGCGTGGGCGCGTCCATCAGGCCGATGGACGCGCAGCGCATGAGCCCCGTCTCGGCGGCGATGGCGCGCAGCGCCGCCTCCACCTCGCGCAGCTCGCCCTCGCCCTTGAGGCTCGTCCCCGAGGTGACGATGGAGAACTCGCCCGCGCCCTCGGCCTCGGCGCGCTTGGCCTCGAGGACGATGGTGGCGGCGTCCTTGAGCGGATAGACCGGCGCTGCCGTGTCGAAGTGCGCCGACTGCGCGCAGAAGCCGCAGCGCTCGCCACAGCGCCCGCTCTTGGCGTTCGTGATGGAGCAGAAGCGGATCTCGTCGCCCTTGTAGTGCTCGCGCGTGGCGCGCGCGCGGCGAAGGAGCGCCTCGAGCGCGTCGCCGTTGGCGTCGAGGAGCCGGCGCGCCTCGTGGTTTGCGATGCCCGAGGGCGGAGGGATGTCGGTAGTCGACGCAGCGGTCATCGAGGCTCCTGCGGGGGCGTTTCCAGGGCGGCTCGATGGCGTTCATTGACACGCGCGTCAAGGGCAGGCGGTGGCCGCCTGGTATCCTCTCGACATGACGCGCGGGGGGCGCCGGACCCGGCAACGTGGTGAACCGCTGACGTTCGTCGGCGCGATCGTGCTCGTTGGCACCTTCGTTGGCGCGGCATGCCCCGCGGAGCTCCCCATGTCCGAGCAGGGCTACTTCGTGCTCCCGGAACACGGCCTGGCCACCACCACCGGCGCGCAGGCCGGGGACTGGTCGGGCGGGCCCGTACTGGTGGGCGAGGTCACCTGCCCGCGGCTCGCGTGCCTGTCGCAAGACTGCGACGCGCGGGCGCCCGAGGATGGCGGCGTGGCCGCCTGCTTCGCGCACACCGTGACGGGCGCGACCTTGGCAAGTGGCTGCCTCACCTTCGACACGGCGGGCCAGGTGGTGTGGGCCCTCGAGCCCATCGCCTGCCAGCCCGACGTCGACGCCGGCGTGGCGCTCGTGGGCGATCGCTTCGTCTTTCAGGCCGTGAGCGCCGGTGACGTCGTCACCGAGCGGCGCCTGCCCATGGAGGAGCTGGCCGCCGCCTTCTTGGCCGACGGCGGCGTCATCGCCGTCCCCGAGGTGCCGGGGGACCTGGCCGCGCCCAGAGACGAGCTGCGCATCGTCGAGGGCGGCTTTGCCACGCCAAGCGCGGTCCTGGTGGCCGTCGAGAGCGGGGCCGTGGTGGCCGTCGAGGGCGACAGCCTGGTGGTCGAGGACGTGGCGCCCACGCCCGAGGCGGTGCGGGTGAGCAACGGTTGGCTCGTCGACGCCGACCCCGGCGCCACGGCGATGCTGCGCTTGCAGACCAACGCCGCCAGCTTCGATGTGGCGAGCATCCAGGGCGTGCCGCTCTCCGCCGCGGCGTCGATGACGCTGTACGCCTTCTACTGGAGCTCGCCCGACGCGCCGGGCAGCACCGCGCCGGCGGGCGTGCACGCCCTCGTGCGCGATGGCGCCGGCCGCCCGCTCGACGGCGCGCCCGTCGAGTGGACGCTGGTGCAAGGTGACGTGGCCCTCTCGGACAGCCTCCTCGGGCTCGCCGGCGGCGCCGCCCCCGAGGGCAACGTGCACCGCGCGCCCTGGCTCCTGGTCTCCGACGCCTGCCGCCCGCCGTCGGCGCGCGTGGGCACCGCCAGCGCGCTCTTGCGCGCACGCCTCGGCGACTTGCAGCAGGATCTGTGGCTCACCTGGACGCTCGTGCCCGACCTCGACCGCGACAACCCGTGGCTTGGCCTGCCGTCCACCGCCGCCGTCGACGACGAGGGCTTCACGCGCGACCCCGCGTGCCTGCCGGCGCCTGCGTGCGGGTGCGCGGCCGCGCAGGGCACCAGGCGCGCACCGCTCACCGGCGCATGCGTGCTGCTCGTGCTGGCGGCGCTGCTCGCTTGCGCCAAGCGCCGCCCCTCGTGACCGGACCCGGTGCGCACGAGCAGCACTTGCGGGCGGCGCCCATCGTGTTACAATCTACACGAGTGTGTAGGCGTGTAGCATGGCGCTCAACATCCGCAATGACGACGTCGAGCAGCTGGCGGCCAAGCTCGCCAAGCTGACGGGCGAGACCAAGACCGCGGCGGTCGCGCGCGCCCTGCGGGAGCGTTTGGAGCGCATCCAGCGCAGCCGCCGCGGGCGGCGGCTCGCCGACGAGCTCGACGCCATCGCGCAGCGCTGCGCCCGCCTGCCAACCCTCGACGGGCGGAGCGCCGAGGACATCGTCGGCTATGACGAGCACGGGCTCGTGCGCTGATGGTCGTCGACACGTCCGCGCTCCTGGCCATCCTCTTCGACGAGCCCGAGCGCCGCACGTTCGCCGAGGCGCTCGAAGCCGCCCCGGTGCGCGCGCTGTCCGTCGTGAGCTTCGTCGAGGCGTCGCTGGTCACGGAGGTTCGCGTCGGCGCTGCCGGGGTGCGTCTGCTCGACGAGCTGCTCGAGACCGCGGGCATCGAGCTGGTGGCCGTCGACGCGGCGCAAGCGCGGGCGGCGCGGGCGGCGTTCGCGCGCTACGGCAAGGGCCGGCATGAGGCCGCGCTCAACTTCGGCGATTGCTTCTCCTACGCGCTCGCGCGCACCAGCGACGAGCCGCTCTTGTTCAAGGGCGACGACTTCGCGCGCACCGACGTCGTGCCTGCCCTCTTGCGCCCCTGAGCACGCCCCTACCGAACACCGCCCAAGGGCGAGACTCGACGGCTCCGCCGTCGAGCCCGAGCCGCAAGCCGGCCCACGACAAGGCCGAACGGGCCGCCACAACGAGACCCCCGACCTTCACCTGACGGAAACCGCTGAGGGGCCGCGAGGGCCTCGGCCGTTGTCACCCTGAGCACCAACCCACGCGCGATCGACGTGAACCAAAACAACACTGGGCCGTGGTCACCCTGAGTACCAACCCACGCGCGATCAACGCGCCCAAAGACAACACTGGGCCCGGCGTGATTCGAACACGCGACCCGATCGGTTATGAGCCGACTGCTCTACCGCTGAGCTACG
>CAZONM010000519.1:0-3620 GCA_964580865.1 uncultured Myxococcales bacterium
CCGGGGTCGGGGGCGGCCGCGGGCGGCGTAGTCGCGGGCACGGCGTCTGGCGTCGGCGACGTGGTCTCGCACGCGGCCAACGCCAGCGCCGTCGACGACACCACCACGCACCGTCGGAAGAATGCGATGCGACGCATCATCCGGCCGTCCCCTTCTGCGCGGCCTCGCCGGGACCGGCGCCGAGCGCCTTGAGCGCCGGCGCGCCGCCGTCGGGCAGCGCGGGACCAAGCGGCGTCGCCGCGTTCTTGAGCGGGCGCGACAGGGGCTCCTTGTCGATGGGGAACTCCTGTGGGCGCAACAGGTTCAGCGCCTCGAGGGTGCGCCGGGTCCACACGTTCTGCAGGCGCAGCTCCTTCGCCTTGGCGTGGGCCGTGCGATACGCCTCAACCGCCTTCTCCTCCACGGCGAACGCGCGATCCTCGATGAGGTTGCGGTACTCGTCGCAGGCGACCTCGCCGGCCAGGCGGCGCACGTCGTCGGGACAGGGGCTCTTCAGCACCGTCTGCTGCAGGTTGTCGTAGAGGGCGCCCACCCGATAGAGCGACGCCAAGCTCCACTCGGCCGCCTTGTAGGTGGTGATGATGCTCTTGAAGCTCGTCTCCACTGCCACGAGGCGCGCCGACTTGGCCTCGAGCTCCTTCATTTGCACCTTGCTGTTCTTGCTCGTGATGGCCAGCTTGGCGTAGCGCCCGTAGTCCTGCTCGGCGAGCGCGAACGCCGACTTGGCGGCGAAGTAGGTCGCGGCCGGCGAGCCGCGCGCGCGCTCGTACTGGCGCACGGCCGCCTGGTAGCTCTCGGTGGCGCGCTTCTTCGCCTTCGTGGGGTCGGAGGCGCCCTTGGCCTGCTCGTCGTAGATCTCGCCCATGCGCGCGAAGGCCTCGACGACCTTGGGCGCCTGCGCCATGCGGCTCTCGTAGCGCTTGATGAAGCGGTTCAGCACGTCGAGCTCGGCGCCCGGCGCGCCACGCTTCTTGTGCACGTTTGCCGCCTGATAGAACACGTCCGGCGCCTCGGGGCGATCGGGGAACATGGTCGCGAAGCGCTCGAACTCCTGCGCCGCGCGCTCGTACTTCTGCTGTCCCTCGAGGGCGAGGGCGGCGTTGATCTGGGCGTCGGGCCGGCGGTCGCTCTTCGGATAGGTCTTGACCAACGTGAGGTACGTCGTGACGGCCTTGTCGAACTCGAAGACCTGCTCGCTCTTCGACGCAACGCGGAACATCGCCTCGGCGGCGTTCTCGCTGGCGGGATACTCCTTGTACAGCCGCTCGTAGAGCGCTGCGGCCTTGATGGGGCGGCGCGCCTTCTCGAGCGAGAGCGCGGCGTTGTACATCATCTTGTCGGCGAACTCGCGCTTGGGGTCCTCGGCGATGAGCTTCAGGTAGCTGTCGGCGCCCTTCTCGAGCAGCGCGTTGCCCTCTTGGATGCGTCCCTCGTCGAGCAGCTTGGCGCCGTTCTCGAGGGTGGCCTTGGCGAGCTCGAACTCGGCGCCGCCCTTGATCTTCGCGAACACCGCGGTGTCACCACCGCCGACCTTGTTCTTCTCGAAGCGCGCGGCGTAGGTGGCGGCCGAGGCCCAGTCCTTGCGCGCCACCAGGTCGTCGAGGATCAGGTTGGCGGCGCTGGCGGCGGCCTCGGACTGCGGGAACTTGTCGACGACAATCTGGAAGCGTTTCACGGCCTCGTCGTAGTGCCCGTAGGAGTACAGCACCTCGCCCGCGTGGTACCCGAAGTTGGGCGCCATCTCATGATCGGCGCCGCGCTCGAGGAAGCGGTCGATGGCGGTGACGTACTTCTGGCGCAGCTCGGGGATGGCCTCGGGCTTCACGTTGGGGTCGCGCTTGCCGGCGAAGATCTCCCGCTTCTCGAGCCGCCCGGTTTGCACCGCTTGCTCGATGATCTTCTCGTACGCGTACACCGCGTTCAGGCCCGCCTCGCCGCGATAGCGCGTGCCGGCCGACGAGTCGCGCACCGCCTCGTACTGGGCCACCGCGTCCTCGAAGCGCAGCGAGTAGTAGTAGGTCTCGGCAAGGTAGTACGACAGCTCGTACGCGTTCTTGTCGTGCGGGTAGCGCTCCAGGTAGTTCTTGTAGGCCGTCGACGCCGCCTTGAAGTACTGCAGCGCGACCTCTTGCTTCTCCTGGCCGTAATACTCCGACGCTTGCTGGTGGTAGTAGAGCGCGGCCGAGTAGAGGTTGGTGCGCGCCAGCGTCTCCGCCTGGTTGAGCGCCTCGCTGTCGTTGCCGAAGCGCTTGTACCAGGGCGTGCCCTTGCCGTAGTTGGCCACGAGGACGTCGCGGGCCGCGTTGGCCTTGTCGAATTGGCGCTCACGCACCCAGGCCTGCACCACCATGTCCTGCAGCTTGGGAGCGTCGCGGTGCATAGGGTCGAGCTCGAGCGCGTAGCTGAGCGCCGCCACGGCTGGCGCGTGCTTTGACTGCTTGAACAGGTTCTGGCCCAGGCGCGCCAGCACGTCGCGCTCGAAGGGCTTCTTCTCGCCCGTACGCTTGAACGTGTCCTTGGCGTGCGCGACGTAGTCGATAGACACCTCGGCGCCGGGGTCGTCAAGCGATGCGCCGCGCACCAGCGTGGTGAACCCTGGGCGCTTCCAGCTGTCGTCGCCGAAGCTGATGGCGACGTACTGCACGGCCTCGTCCTCCAGCACCGAGCCCGACTCGCCGGACTGCTTGTCGCGGTTGGCGAACGAGTAGTCGAGCAGCTCGAAGAAGCGCTGCACGCTCTCCTCGTAGCGACTGACGAGGTAGTAGGTCCACGCGAGCTTGTAGAGCGCCTTGTCGTAGTACTCCGACTCGCGCAGCGGCACGACGTTGAGGAAGGCGGCGATCGACGGATCCCACTTCTCCTCGTCGAAGTACTGGTCGCCGATGCGGAACCACACCTCGGGATAGAACCGGCTCTTCGGGAAGCGGTCCACCAGCGCGAGCCACGTCGCGACGCCCTCCTCGGTGCTGCCCTGGGCGCGCAGCGTGTACCCGAGCAGGTAGTAGGCGCCGTCGATGAGGCGGTACTCGGGGTACTCGGCGATGAGCCGTCGATAGAGCGCGATGGTCTGTTCGAAGTGCTTCGCCGGTTCGGCCGGCGGCTCGCCCTTCTTGCCACCCTCCTCCCAGCGCTTGTACGCGTCCTTCCAGTCCTTCATGGCGAGCTGGTGCTCGTCGTCGTACTTCTCGAAGTAGAGCTCGGCCAACCGGAAGATCGCGTCGGGCGTGAATTCGCGGTCGTTGGGGTGGCGCTCGAGGAAGCGCTCGAAGCTGGCGATGGCGTCGAGGCGCCGCTCGCGCTCGGCCTTCACCACCGGCTCCATGGCCCTGCGGTAGCTCTCGTCGATGGCCGCGCGGCGCTCTTTGTACTTGCGCTCCGACAGCCTGCGGATCTCGTCGCGCGTCTCCGACGCCTCGCGCTCGTACGCGCGCACCGCGTCGCGCATCGCCTCGTACCGATCCTTGAGCGTGGCGTCATCCCACGGCGTCGCCGGTGGGCGCTCGGGCTCGGCCACTGGCGCGGCCGCGCTGCCCGGCACATCGCCGACGTCGGCGCCGTCCTCGGCCTGCGGCGCGGTGGGAGAAACGCCGGCCGGCGCGGCCCCCGGTGGCGGCGGCGGC
>CAZONM010000520.1:0-3617 GCA_964580865.1 uncultured Myxococcales bacterium
CGCGGCCCATGGGGCGCATCGCGGCCGAGGAGCCGCCGCCCATGGCCGGTGAGGCCATCGCCGACGAGCGTGAGCGGCGCGCCGACATAGCGCGCGACAAGGACTGGGCCGGCGCCGAAAAGAAGGAGCGAGCCAACGTCGAGCTTGCGCCCGTGCGCGTGTTCCCGGCGCCCGACTACGGCGGCCAGGCCACGCCCGAGGTGCGCACCGACTTCCGCCAGACCATCCACTGGGCGCCACGGGTCAAGACCGGACGCGACGGCAACGTCACCGTCACCTTCTGGCTCTCCGACGCCGTGACCTCGTTCCGCGTCTTCACCGAGGGCGAGGGCGGTGGCGCCGTGGGGCGCGACGAGACCGTGCTCACCTCGAGCCTGCCGTTCTCGCTCTCGGCCAAGCTGCCCGTCGAGGTGTCGACGGGCGACACCATCGAGCTGCCGGTGACGCTGTCGAACGAGCGCGCAAGCCCCGTCGACGTCATGCTCGACGCGAGCTTCGGGGGGCTCGTCAAGCTCACGGCCGAGACCAAGCGCGCGGGCAACACGCTCGCCGCCAACGCGAGGGACAGCCTGTTCTATCCGCTTGCCGTCGGCAGCGGCGCGGGCACCACGCCCATCGCGCTCAAGGCCGACGCGCAAGGCCTGAAGGACGAGGTGACGCGCGAGCTCAGGGTGGTGCCGCGCGGCTTCCCCATCGAGGTGGCAGCCTCGGGCACGCTCAAGGACAAGGTCACGCACACCGTCGACACCGGCGACGCGATCCCCGGCAGCGCCGGCGGTCAGGTGCGCTTCTATCCGAGCCCCACCGCGACCTTGGTGTCGGGGCTCGACGGCCTGTTGCGCGAGCCGAACGGCTGCTTCGAGCAGACCAGCTCCACCAATTACCCGAACGTGATGATCCTGTCGTACCTCGAGAAGAACAACGTCGCCGACGCGGCGCTGGTGGAGCGCGCCTCGGGCCTCATCACCACGGGCTACAAGAAGCTGGTCTCGTTCGAGAGCCCCGAGAAGGGCTACGAGTGGTTCGGCGGCAACCCGGGCCACGAGGCGCTCACGGCCTACGGCCTCTTGCAGTTCATGGACATGAGGGGCGTCTACAAGGACGTCGACCAGGGCATGATCGAGCGCACCGCCGCGTGGCTCAAGAGCCGCCGCGACGGCAAGGGCGGCTTTCAGCGCAACGACCGCGCCCTCGACAGCTTCGGGCGCGCGAGCCCCGAGGTCACGAACGCCTACATCATGTACGCGCTCGCCGGCGCCGGCCTGACGAGCGGCATGGAGGCCGAGCTCAAGGCGCAGGCCGCGCTCGCGTCGTCGACGCAAGACGCCTACCTGCTGGCGCTCGCCGCCAACACGCTGCTCGACACGCCCGTGCTCAAGGACCAAGGCATGCAAGCGGCCAAGCGGCTCGCCGGCATGCAAGACGCGAGCGGCGCGTGGGTGAAGGCCGATCACTCGATCACGAGGAGCGGCGGCATCAACCTGCACATCGAGACCACGGCGCTCGCCATCCAGGCGCTGCTCAAGGCGGGCGCTCCCGACGACCACGTGCGCAAGGCCGTCGACTGGCTCACCAACAACCGCGGCGGTTACGGGCAGTGGGGGGCCACGCAGGCCACCGTGCTCGCGCTCAAGAGCTTCATCCGCTACGTCGAGGCCAGCGGGCGCACGCAGGGGCCGGGCTCGGTGATCGTGCAGGTGAACGGCAAGAACGTCGGCACCGCGAGCTGGGAGGCTGGGCACAAGGACCCCATCGTGGTCGATCTGCCGGGCGAGGCCTTCAAGCCCGGCAAGAACGACGTGCGCATGCTGATCGACGGCAAAGATCAGCTGCCCTACAGCATGGCCGTCACGTTCCGCTCGAAGAAGCCGGCGACGAGCGAGGCGGCCAAGGTGGCCCTCACGGTGGCCGCCGACAAGAGCAGCGTGAAGATGGGCGAGACCATCCGCGTGACGGCCACGGTGAAGAACAAGACCGCCGAGGGCCTGCCCATGACGCTCGCGCGCGTGGGCATTCCCGGGGGCACGTCGTTTCAGACCTGGCAGCTCAAGGAGCTGAAGGACAAGGGCACGGTGGCCTTCTGGGAGACGCGCGCCCGCGAGGTCATCCTCTACTTCCGCGACCTGAAGCCCAACGAGGAGAAGGTGGTGCCCATCGATCTGGTCGCCGACGTGCCGGGGCAGTACGAGGCACCCGCGTCGAGCGCGTACCTCTACTACACCGACGAGCACAAGAGCTGGGCCGACCCCATCAGCGCCACCATCGCGCGCTGACGACGAGCGCCGTCAGCGCTTCTTCACCTTCTTCGGCAGCGCGGGGCGCTTGACGACCTTCTTCTTCTTGGCCGCCTCTTTCTCGCGCTGCTCCTGCTCCTCGAGGGTGCGCTGCTCATCCTGCTGGCGCGCGCGCAGCGCTTCGGGCGTGAGCCCGCCGGGCGGCGCCGTGCGCTCGACCTCGTGCTCGGCCGTCATGCGCTGGCGTACGTCCTGGAAGTGGCGCGCGGCCTCGTCGTCGGCGGGAGCGGGCAGCGAGCGCTCCTCGATGGGGCGATCGCGCGCCAGCGCCTTGGTGGGCGCGAACAGGTCGCGCGGCGCGGCGGCGCGATCGGCCTCGACGCCGGGCGCACGCCGCACGCCGATCACGTCGGGCAGCGCGGCGCCCACCGCGCCCGCGTCGACGATGCGCTTGGGCACGACCTTGACGCCGGCCGCGCGCTCCACGGCGGCCACGTCCACCTCGCGGTTGTGGGGCGCGCGATCGTCGTCGCGCGCGGGGCGGTGGATGACCTTGGTGCTCGGCAGCACCACCGGGTTCCTGTGCGGCGGCGTGGCAACGGCGACGACGTTGGGCGCCAGGAAGTGGCGCTCCTCCACGAACACCCACCACCAGACGTGCACATGCGCGTCGACGAACGGGCCCGGGCCCATGGGCACCCAGCCCACGTAGCCGGGGCCCGTGCGCCACATGACCCAGCCCGGTCCCCAGACGCGTCCCGGGATCCAGACCCAGCCCGCGTCGTCGAGCCACACCCAGCGGCCGTAGTGGAAACACGCCCAGCCGAATGGCTCGTTTGACACCCACAGCCAGCCCCAGTCGTCGGTCCACACCCAGTGACCGACCGTGTAGGGCCGCCAGCCCACGCCCACCCACGGGCTCCAGACCCAGCCGTGCGTGTCGCTCCACCACCAGTCGCCGTGGCCGCCGAGGTCGTCGAAGAAGGGATCGAGCGGCCCCGGCGGCGGCGGGGGCGGCGGACGGTCGGCCACGACGTACGTGGTCGGCGCGCACGACGCGGACGAGAGTGCGCACGCGGCGAAGAGGGCGAGGATGAGCGTTCGCATGGCCGCGTGCGAAGCATCGACCGTGCCGCGCACCGGCGGCGTCGATGGCGGCAGGCGCGGCGTCGCCACGCGGCCGTCGGCGGGGCTTGTTGGCAGGTGACGCGCGACCACGCTCGGCGCGCGCGGCATCTGCGCCATCGCAAACACCCCCGTCACCGGCCGCGCGTGCTGCCGCCTGCTACGGCCGCGTGACGTCGAGGGGCTCGCGCGCCGCGCGCCACGCCGCGGGCGGGGCGTCGCCGAGCGCCACGATGCTGCCCACGATGGCGCCGGTGG
>CAZONM010000521.1:0-3611 GCA_964580865.1 uncultured Myxococcales bacterium
CGCGTGGGCCAAGGCTCAGGCGTAGCTCAAGACGTCGGCGGCTGGACGGTTACCGGCGAACAATAGACCTGACCACGGAAACAGGGCTGGCAGACGTGGAATACCTCGTCACACCAACCGCATCGGATCTCCTCGGCCGCTTCTTCCACCACTCCGGCGGCGAAGAACTGGACGGCACCGCTGAGCTGCGCGAGAACGATCCCGTCGACCGCACTCTTCCACGCCGTGGCGACACCGGGGGTTCGGGCTGCAACCCGAGCCCCCACTCTTCTACGCATCACCATCGCTACGCATCTCGACGGTGATCCGCGAGTTTCCGACCAAGACCGTCAGAACGACCCGGATTCAGGCTGCCGTCCACAGTGAGCACGGTCAACGACAAGAAGCTCGCGCTTGCGGCCCTGCAGGGGGCGCGAGCGCGAGCTTCTTGTCGTTGACCGTGCTCACGGCCCAGCCGACCACGAAGCGCGAGAACAGGTCGATGACGACGGCGAGGTAGACGAAGCCATACGGCGTTGTCAGGAACGTCACGTCGCCAGCCCAGCTCTGGTTTGGAGTCGCCGGCGTGAAGTCGCGGTTGAGCAGGTTGAGCGCGACCGGGAACTGGTGCCCCGAGTCAGTCGTCCGCGTGAATCGGCGACGACGCTTGCCCTTGATTCCTTCCAGCTGCATCAAGCGAACGACCCGCTTCCGGCTCAGCCGCTCGCCCTGCCTCTTCAGCGCCTTGTGGACGCGGATGCTGCCGTAGGTCCTCCGCGAACGCTCGTGAGCCTCTCGACAGAGTACCCGCAGCCTCGTGTCCTCTCGCTCACGCGCACACGGTGGCGCTCTCGCCAGGCGTAGAAGCCGCTGCTCGACACCCTCAGCGCGCGACACAACGCCGACACCGGGACCATCGCCCTCTCCGCGTCGATGAACGCGAACTTCACGCGCTCTCCTTCGCGAAGAGGGCCGCGGCTGTTTTTTGGATGTCGCGCTCCTGCTTCAGCAAGCGGTTCTCGCGTCGCGGCTTCGCGAGCTCGTCCTTCTCGGAGCTTGTCAGCACGCCAGCTGCGCCCTTGCCGCTATCGGCCTTCGCTTGCCGCACCCAGCCGTGCAGCACCGACTCCCAGAGGTCCAAGTCTCGCGCGACCTCCGCGACCGTGCGGCCTTCCTGCAGGACCAGGCGCACCGCACCGGCCCTGAACTCATCCGTGAAAGACCGACGCTTCCCGTTCTGCTTCTTGTTTGCCATAGACACCGTTTACTCCGTTCAAAAGGTGTCCACCGAACCGGGTCAATTTCACTCCACGGTGGTAGCGTCAGTTGCCGAGGCGACGCGCCGGCGGGAGCAGGTATCGTTCATCATTCGCTGCCTGATCGGCTCCGTGGCATCATCTGCACCCGTGGTGCGCAGCCGTCGGGCACGCGCCATGCGGCGGAGCGGGCGCGCTTCGCGCTGCGCGTCACCGCGGCTTGACGGGGGCCCGCCGCCCCGTGGAGGAGGCATGGCGAACCCACCGCTCACACCCCGCGAAACTCGTTTTGGCCGACGCTCGCTGGTCACCTGGGCGCTCGTGTGCGCGCTCGTGTGCGCGCTCGGCGCGGGCGCGCTCGCCGAGGCGCCGCTCGACGCGGGCCCGCCCGCGGCCACGCCCGCCCCGCCGCTCGATCCGCTGGCTGAGCCACACGACATCATCGAGCTCGAGCCCAACACCAAGGAGAACCTGCGGCGCGCCATCGCGCTCTACGAGGCGCGCCTGGGCGACGCCGCCCTGCCGGCCGCGCGGCGCGCCGACGGCTGGGCCGACGTGGCGCGCGCGTGGCTGCGGCTGGGCGACGTCGAGACCGCCACCGCGAAGAAGCTCGAGGCCTACGACGCGGGCCGCGCGGCGGCCAAGAAGGGCCTGGCGTTGGTGCCGAACCACGTCGAGAGCCTGTTTTGGGACATGGCCAACCTGGCCACCACCGGGCGCACGCGCGGCGTCATGAACTCGCTCTTCATGCTCCCCGAGCTGCGCAAGGGGCTGCAGCGGTGCCTCGAGCTCAATCCGCGCCACCAGCTGGCCAAACAGACCTTGGCCGACGTCGATCACGCGGTGCCGGGCATCGCCGGCGGCAGCGACGAGCGCGCCGAGAAGGCCTACCTCGAGCTCTTGCAGCGCGATCCGCGGCTGACGTCGGCGATGTTCAACCTGGCCAAGCTCTATCGCGACCAAGGCAAGAAGGAGCAAGCGCGCGCGTGGGCGCAGAAGGCGCGCGACGAGGCTCGCCCATCGAACCCCAACGACTGGCGCAAGTTCGATCGCAACGACGCAACCCAGCTGCTGCGGGAGCTCGACCGGTGACGCTCGACGGGTGGTCATGAGATCCGCGCGCGCCACTTCGGTCGCCTGCTGGCTGTCGCTGGCAGCGGCATGCGGCACCACGTCGACGGTGTCGCCGCCGCGAGCGCCGCTCGTGGCCGCGCGAACGGCCCACCCCAGCGACGACGACGATCCGCCGCGCGACGTGTCGCCCGAGGCCTACCGCGCCGTGCTCGAGGCCGAGCTCAAGATGCAGGGCGGCGACCTGGCGGCGGGCATCGCGCTCCTGCGCGAGGCCGCGCTGCAAGACCCGCGCTCCTCGTACCTGCGCGTGCGCCTGGCCGAGGCGTGCCTCGAGAGCGGTGACCTCGAGCAAGCGCGCGACGCCGCCGACGAGGCGCTGCGCCTGGCGCCACGCTCGGTGCCGGCGCTGTTGGTGCTGGCGCAGACCGAACGCCTCACCGGCGACGTCGAGACCGCCCTGCGCGCGCTCGCGCGCTTGCTCGACATTGACCCCGCGCATCGGGACGGCTCGCTCTTGCTCGCCGAGCTGCGCATCGAGCGCGGCGACGTGCGCGGCGCCGAGCAGGTCATCGAGGCGCTCATGCAGCGCGAGCCCGGCGCCGTCGACGGCTACATCGCGCTGGCGCGCGTGTTCGCCGAGCGCGGCGACGTGGAGCGAGCGTTTCGGCATGCCGACCGAGCGCTGGCGCGCGAGAGCGACGACCCCGACGCGCTCGAGCTCAAGCTCACGGTGCTGTTGGCGCGCGGCGACTTCAGCGCGGCGCCACCGGTGGCGCGCGCGCTGGCCGCCGCCGCCGGCGACAGCGCCGAGGTGCGGCGCGATCTGCTGGCCGCGCTCGCGCTCTCCGGCGACCTGACGGCCGCCGACCAGCTGGCGCGCGCCTGGCTCGACGACGACGGGTCCGAGCCCATGCGCCTGATGGTGAGCGCGTCGTGGCTCGCCATCGGGGAGCTCGAGCGCGCGCGCGCGGTGCTCGAGCCGAAGGGCGGCGCCGCGTCGTCGCCGCACGCGACCGCCGAGCTCGGCCACACCTTGCTCATGCTGCGGCAGTTCGCCGCCGCGGCCGACGCCACCTGCCACGTGGTGAGCGGGGCCCCCGCAGACGAGGTGCAGAGCTACCTGCTCGACACCTGCGCGCGCGCCCTGGTGCGCGCGGGCCGCGCGGCCGACGCGGCCAAACGCCTCGCGCCGCTCTTGCCGGGCGCCACGGCGTCGGTCCTCGACACGCTGGCAGGCGCCGCCCGCGCCGGCACCTTGCCTCGCGCCGACGTCGCCGCCGCCGTCGATGGTGCGCTGGCGCG
>CAZONM010000522.1:0-3598 GCA_964580865.1 uncultured Myxococcales bacterium
CCCGAGCCCGCGCGCGCCGAGGCGGCGTCGTCGTCGGAGCGCCGCATCATCGGTACAGCGGGCACCGCGCGCGCGGCGCGCCCCGTCAAGCTGACGGTGGAGGCGCCCGCCGCCATGCGCGCGCGCGCCGAGGCCAAGCTGCGCGACTGCGAGCTCGAGGAGGCCGTGGTGGGCGTGATCCGCGTCGGGAGCGGCGGCAAGATCAAGAGCGTCACCACCGATCCGCTCAACACGTGCGTGGCCAAGAGCCTCAAGCAGACGCTCGAGGGCTTCGAGGAGGACGCGCCCTTCGAGGTGACGCCCTGAGTTGCACCCCTTGCAAGGTCGAAAAGGCCGCACCGAGCTTGGGTTGCCCTTGCCGGAGCGCTCCCCGGACGCACACCCAGCTCTCGAGCCGGCGGAAAGCGCGAAGGTGAGGCTCGGCCCTCGGGACTCGGCCAGCGGATGGTCGCGCGGCGGGCTCCGGCGAGCGGCTCCTCGGAAACGCTCGCGAGCCTGCGCTTCGGTCATCTCTCGTTCACCTCCTCGAACACTGCGGTCGAGGCCCCGCTTCGCTTGAGGGCCTCGACCTTGGGCCTTCGGAGGTGAACGAGAGGTGAACCACGAAGACGCTCGGCCCTACCAGACCTCGCTCGAGCTTGTCGGCCAGCGTGCGGCGCTCATCGTGCGCTTTCCGCCCGGCCTGGGCTTCCTCGCGGACCAGCTGAGGCGGGCGAGCGCGTCGGTGCCGCTGCACTTCGCGGAGGGCTGCCGCAAGCGCTCGGAGCGAGAGCGCCTGCGCTACTTCGAGACCGCGGCGTGCAGCGCGCGCGAGGTGAGCGCGATTGTCGACGTGGCGCACCGGCTCAAGGGTGTTGGCGAGGGCGAGCGGGCGGTTGCCAAGGACCGCTGCGATCATCTCTGCGCCACCTCTACCGGTTCCGCTGAGCGAAGGCGGCGCGGGCCCTGCGGGGCTCGCGTCCGAGGATCCGCAGGCCGCGGCCCGCCGCCCGACCGTTCCGCCGCCCGACCACCCGATCGCCGAATTCCGACAAGGCTCAGCGTGATGGACGGATGAGACGACCCTGCAAGGGATGGCCCTGAGGTGTCGCCGATCTGCCCGCGCGTCAGCGCGCGTGCGACGGCAGCGCCTTCTTCACCGCGTCGAACAGGCCCGGCACCGCGTTGGTGTTGGCCGCGTTGGCGATGAACGTCGGCACGCTGCCGCCCGGCGCCGTGTACACCCAGTAGGTAGCGCGCGTGCGCGCGCCGCCGTCGGTAGGCTCGAGCTCCCAGCGGCCGTCGAGCACGGCCACGCGCACCACGCCGTCGACGGGCGCGGGGCCGTCGGCGTTCGCCTGCGTGAAGGCGTGATGCACCACCACCGCGCCGTCGCCGCGCGTGAGGGTGCGGTGTGTGATCTTGACGGTGTAGTCGCGCTCGGCCACCAGCGGCGCGTTGATGCGCTCGTAGCTCCACACGGTGGCGCCCTCGCGCTTGAGCACGCGCGACACCTTGGTGTAGGGCATGAAGTCCTGGTACCCGGCGTTGTCGTCGAGCACGCGGTGCACGTGCTCGGGGGTCGCGTCGAACGTGCCCACCGCCAACACCTCGCGCACGTCCGAGCCGTCGCGCGCGCGGTTGTAGATCACGAGGTCGCCCGCGCGCGCCACCTCCTGCCACCCGCCGTCGGGCGGCGCCAGCGCGAGCAGGAGCGCGAGCGCGAACATGCGGTGCAGTCTAGCGCGCGTCGCGGACCGACGCGCGCGTCACACCGGTCACGGCAAGAGCGCGAGCTCGGCCGTCGTGAGCACGCGGGTGTAGATGCGCACCTCGTCGAGGACGCCGTCGGTCTGCGTGCCGCCCGCGGCGCGCGCCGCCAGGGACAGCGTGGCCGTCGAGGCCACGGAGCCCACGAACAGATCTGCCGTGTCGACGAGCGCGCCGTCGACGTAGGCGCGCGCGCTCGCCCGGTCGCGGTCGACGGCCAGGGCGTAGCAGTGCATGCCCGTGGGCGAGGTCGCGGCGAAGGTCACGGCGGTGGGCGCGCCGGTGTCGTCGGCCACCGACGCGTGCCAGCCATCAGTGCCGAACTCGACGTCGAAGCCGGCGACGCCGGGGTCGACGCCGCCAGCGGACAGCGGCGTGTCGCCGAGCCCCAGCGCGGCGCGCTCGTGGAAGCAGAAGAACACGGTGAACGACGTGGCGCCGAGCAGGTCGGCGGTGAAGCTCGGCACGTCCACCCGGGTGCCGCGGTCCGGCGACGCGTCGAGCGCGTCGCCGACGACGCCGGGGACGATGGCCGCGCCCGTGAGGAAGCCCGTGTGTCCGTGACCGCTCTGGTCGGCCACCGTGCCGCCGGCGAGGTCCACGTCGTCGAAACCCCACCAGCCGATCAGGGTCGGGTCGCCCGCGTCCTCGCCCTCGCCCTCGCCGACGGGGTCGTCGCGATCCACCACGTCGCCCTCGCCCTCGCCCTCGCCCTCGCCCTCGCCCTCGCCCTCGCCGACCGGCAGCACACACGAGCCGTCCTGGCAGAACAGCGGGCTCGCGCACTCGGCGTCGCTCGCGCAGGGCGTGACCCGCGCCGGGCACGGCGTCAGCCCGAGGCACCCGAGGAGGAGCAGGGACGCAACGGCGGCGGCGCGCGCGGGAGCTCGTGTCATGGCCCAAGGATAGCCGGCCGGCAGCGCGCACGACCTCGAGCGCGCGGGTGTCTCACTCTCAGCGCACCACGGCCGCCCCATACGCCTCGCGCAAAATGACGTCGGCGGCGGCGCCCGCCGCCGCCGCGGCCTTGGCGCGCTCGACATCGAGGCCGAGGCCGTGGCCGTGGCCCGCGCCCGCGAACAGCACCGTGGTGCCGCGCACCTCGATGGAGCTGGGGCACGAGGGCAGGCGCAGCGCGTTGCGCAGGGGCTCGCACGGCAGCTCGAGCACGTCGTCGCCGTCGCCGGCGAGGCTGCGCACCAAGAGCACCACGGCGCCGTTGGCCACGCGCACCACGCGCGGGTCGCGGCCGTCGACGTGCGCGCGCTGCTGGAGCGCCGCGCGCCACTCTGCCGCCGTGCGCCGCTCGCGCCACGGCGCGCTGCCGCCCTGGGAGAAGGGCAGGAAGGCGCGCCCCGACAGCGGCGCCAGCTCGTGCGCAGCCGCGGCGTCGTCGGTGGTGCCGAGAAAGGTCTGGCAGTGCGTGGTGTCGCACGGCGGTCGTCCGCCGTGGCGCTCGTGGGCGTGCAGCGCGTTGTGCGCGATGACCCGCGCCAGCGCCGTGCGCGCAGCACCCTGGACGCCGCTGTCTTCGGCCCGGAGCACGCCCTGGACGTAGCGGCCGAGGGACGTGGCGAAGAGCAGGTCGGAGCCGCGCCGCGCGCGCCGCTGTCGCGGGGTGGCACGTGGATCGGGTGCGCCCGCGTCGTCGGGCGGGGGGCTCCACGTGAAGGTGCCGAGGTAGGGCCGCGCGCGCGCGTCGTCAGCGAAGGACACGCGCCACGGCCCCGCTCCGGGACGCGCGCACCCCCGTTTATAGCATCGGAGCCTCGGATCGGAACAGGGCGGTTGCCGTGCGCGCGGGGGCATCCCAGAATCCGGGTCAGGCCGGCCGGAGACCCGCATGCCC
>CAZONM010000523.1:0-3551 GCA_964580865.1 uncultured Myxococcales bacterium
GTGCCGTGGCGCGCGAGATCGGCGAACGCGCGATCGGCGGCCGGCGCGGGCGCCGCGGCCCGCGCGCCCTCCGGCTTGGCGAAGCCGCGCACCGACGACAGCCCGGCCGCGAAGTTGGCGGCGTCGACGGCGCTGGCCTCGAGCGCGCGCACGACGGCCACCCAGCCGCTCGCCTTGCCCGGCGTCTCGAGCAGGCTGTAGGTGACGGCGCAGCCGTGCGCCACGTCGCGCAACGTGTAGATGAACTGCGCGCCGGTCTCGAGGTCGTCGTAGATGACGCGGTCGACCGCCACGCGCCGCACGTGCCCGGGGACGCGGGGCGCGAACGCCACGTTGAGCTCGAGCTCGTAGCGGATGCCGGCGGCGCTCTGCTCGAGGATGCGGGCGCGCCGCACGTTGAAGCGCGACGGGTAGCTCTCGATGTCGAGCATGCCGCGCGCCACCTCGTCGCAGGGCTCGCGCGCGCGCGTGACGATGACGGCATTGAACGGCTGGCGATCGTGCTCGGGCAGGAGCGCCACCTCGCCCGCGGCGGTGAGCGGCAGGACCTCCGACAAGCGCACCTCAGCGGGGAGCTGAGCGCGCGCCGGGCCGACGGCGTCGAGCATGAGGAGCAAGGCGAGCGGCGACACGAGCACTCGTCGTCATCGTAGGTCGGCGAGGCGCGCGCGAAAATGCGCACCGCGGCGAAGCGGCTCGGGCGTCTGCCCGAGCCACAGGCGACACCGCCGCGCGCGCAGAGCATAACGGCGCGAACTCGCAGGCGTTCACGCGGCGCGCTCAGCGCACGTCGAGGGCATAGGCGCCGCGCGCGCCGCGATAGCCGATGACTCGGATCACGACGGTGCCGGCAGCGTCGAGGCGGATCTCCTCGATGTCGGTGGTGCCGATGCTGCGCCCGAGCACCGCGCCCGCCTCGTCGAGCGCGTACAGATCGAGGTCGCCCACTCGGTGGGACAGCTCAAGCCGGATGACGCGCGCGCCCGGCGCCGTGAAGCGGAAGTGGTCGGCGTCGCCGCCGTCGACGCGCGCGTCCACCGAGGCGAACGGCAGCTGCACCGCGGTGGCGTCGGCCAGCGCGTCGTTGGGCTCGTAGCCGTCGGCGACGACGGGGGCGGGCTCGCCTTGGTCGGCGGGCGCGCGCGCCCCGAGCGCGATGCCCGGGTAGCGCTGCGTGATGACGGGCAGGATGGCGCTCATCGGCACGGCGCGGTTCTCCGTGCCGCGCCCGCTGCCGTTGTTGCCGAGCCCCACGTGGTGCAGCCCGATGACGCCGTGGGTCGCGCGCGAGAGCAGCGGGCTGCCGGAGCTGCCGCCGAGGGTGTCGGCGTCGTGCCCGATCTCGCTCATGGTCGACGTGACGCGGCCCGGCGAGTACTTCTTCGTGGGCGCGCACTCGGGCGCCCCGTAGTAGTCGCAGTTCTGGTGGATCACGTAGATGCCCGCGTTCCTCGAGGGGTCCGTGGGCTCGAGCGCCACCACGCCGAGGGCGTCACCGGGGCGCGACGGGCAGCGCAGGAGCGCGAAGTCGAGCCCGTCGTCGTTGCCGAGGAACTCCGAGCAGTCGACGCCGGGATCGTCGGCGGGGCCGCCTTCCTCGTAGTGAAAGAACGCGCGCACACCGGCGGCGGCCGCGGCGCTCGGGATGCAGTGGTGGTTCGTCATCACCACGTCGGGCGCGATGAGGAAGCCCGTGCACCGCGAGCTCTGCGCGGGGATCTGCAGGTACGCCACCGCGCGGCTCACCGCGCGCTCCGCGGATCCCTCGGGCAGCGCCGCGGCCTCTTGCCAGTCGACGGCGCCGACGATCACCGCCGCGTCGTCGGGCGCGCCGTCGGCCATCGGGCCTGCCTGGTCCACCGCCTGCGCGCAGCCCGTCAGGGGCGCGGCCACGACGCAGCCGAGCGCCGCGGCGCGGGCGATGTTCGGGAGGTGCTTGAGCGCGTGAAACATGGGGACCTCGCGGTTGTCGTGTGCCAGGCATCACAGCGCGTCGAGCGTCACGCACGCCTCGGCGCTCGGCGCGATGGGAGATGCGGCGCCGTCGTGCGGCGCGGTGGGAGCCGTCGGCACGCCCGCGCACCACCGAGTCGCAGGACAATCGGGCGGTTACGCCCGCTCGGACTCGCGTCGGAGCGGGGGAGCGGCACCCACATCGCCCTATCCGCGCTCAGGAGGAGGGAGCCGTAGTAGAGAGTCCCATGGTCTCGCCGCGCCCGTTTCGCGCCCTCCGCTTCCAGCCGTCGCGCATCGACCTCGGTCGGGTCGTGGGATCGCGACCCGACGATCCGCGGCACGCCGCGCGCCTGCTCGATGCGCGCGCCGCCACCGGCGACGGCGCGCAGGGAGCGGCGCGGCGCGCGCGCTTTCGCGTGGCCGACTGGCGCCGCGCGGGCATCGTGGCGCGCGACGCCGAGCCCGGGCTGACGCTGGTGAAGCGCACCGACCCCGACGGCGAGGCGCTCGGCCTGTTCTGCGCGCTGCCGGTGAGCGCGTTCGCCGGGACCGACCCGCCGCACGACGTGGACCTCGAGCAGTGGCTCGAGCAGACCCAGCTGGCGGTGGAGCCCGTGGTGGCGTCGTTCGCGTGCGACGCGCGCGTGCGGCGCGCCCTCGACAACGCCGCGGATCGCGAGGCCGACGCGTCGTGGAGCGACGGCGCCGCCTCCTTCGACCTGTGGGTGATCGATGACGAGGCCACGGCGGCGCGCCTCGCCGCGATGATCGGCGGCAGCGCCGTGGAGCTGCGAGCCGGGGCCGAGGTGCTGGCGACCCACGCCGCGTTCGCGGCGCGTCGCGAGCGCGCCCGCGACGACGACGCGCCTGCGGCGGCGGCGTTCGCGTTGTGCTTCCTGCACCCCGCCGACGACGGGTGGCCGAGCGTGCCGCGCGGTGCCGCGATGCTCCCCTTGCACGGCGCGCTCTCGTGACGACGACGCCGGCCCTGGTGTGGGTCACGCACCCGCGGCACCTGCCGGCGGCGCCCGGCGGGCGCGTGGTGGTGCTCGACGTGGCCTTCGCCGCGGGCGCGCAGTGGAAGAGCAAGACCAAGAAGCTCATCGACGCGCTCGGCGATCGCCTGGCAGCGTGGATCGATCACCACGAGCACCGCGAGGGGTGGGCCGCGTACCGCGACGACGCGCGCTTCGTGCTGGTGCCCAACAAGATCGCGCACGGATCACCGGAGCTGGTGACGCCCGCGCGCGTGGCGGCGGCCGGCCGGGTCGACGTCATCATGGCGCACGCAGACTTCGACGGCGTGGTGGCCTCGGCCAAGTGGCTGCGGGGCGGCGTGGAGCCGTGGCCGACGGCCGACGAGGACGCGCGCGCCGTCGATAGCCCGGGGCGCGGGCACGCGCTCACGGAGCGCGGCGCGCGCTTCGCCTACGCGCTCGACGAGGCGAGCGTCGCCTACAAGCAGCAGCACGAGCACGGGCTCCTCACGCGCCTCACCAGGGCCCTCGCGGCCGGCGACAGCGATCTCGCGCTCGACGAGGAGCTCGACGGGCTGGCCGCCGCGGCGCGCGCCGCCGAGCAGGACGCGCGCGCGC
>CAZONM010000524.1:0-3529 GCA_964580865.1 uncultured Myxococcales bacterium
CGCCTTCCCCCTCGCCTTCCCCCTCGCCTTCCCCCTCGCCTTCCCCCTCGCCTTCGCCCTCACCTTCCCCCTCGCCTTCCCCCTCGCCTTCCCCCTCGCCTTCCCCCTCGCCTTCCCCCTCACCTTCGCCCTCACCTTCACCCTCGTCGGGTGTCGGGACGCACAGGCCTCGAACGCAGTGGTCGCCCGGCGGGCAATGGAGCTCACCCGTGCACGGCAGCGCGGCGACGCCGGTGAGGCGGCATGCGCCCGTCGCCACGATGATCGAGAGGAGCAGCGCCGCGCGCACCGCTCTCATTCTGACAGCGCCGTTGCCCCCGCGCGGAGGTTGTCTCACCCTGTGGTCGGCCCACCGGGCATCTGCGACGCGTCGACGAAGGCCTGCAGCTTCTTGGCGCGGCTCGGGTGGCGCAGCTTGCGCAGCGCCTTGGCCTCGATCTGCCGGATGCGCTCGCGCGTCACCTCGAAGTCCTGACCGACCTCCTCGAGGGTGTGGTCGGACTTCTCGCCGATGCCGAAGCGCATGCGCAGCACCTTCTCCTCGCGGGGAGTGAGCGTGGCCAGCACCTTGCGCGTCTGCTCCGAGAGGTTCATCGCGATGACGGCGTGCGACGGGTTGGTCGCGCCCTTGTCCTCGATGAAGTCGCCAAGCGAGCTGTCCTCGTCCTCGCCGATGGGCGTCTCGAGCGAGATGGGCTCCTTGGCGATCTTGAGGACCTTGCGCACCTTCTCGATGGGCAGCTCCATCTTCTCCGCGATCTCCTCGGGCGTGGGCTCGCGACCGAGCTCCTGCACGAGGTAGCGGCTGGTGCGCACCAGCTTGTTGATGGTCTCGATCATGTGCACCGGGATGCGGATGGTGCGCGCCTGGTCGGCGATCGAGCGGGTGATGGCCTGGCGGATCCACCACGTGGCGTAGGTCGAGAACTTGTAGCCGCGCTTGTACTCGAACTTGTCGACGGCCTTCATGAGGCCGATGTTCCCCTCCTGGATGAGGTCGAGGAACTGCAGGCCGCGGTTCGTGTACTTCTTGGCGATGGACACGACGAGGCGCAGGTTGGCCTCGACCAGCTCGGCCTTGGCGCGCTCCGCCGTGCGCTCGCCCTTCTGGATGCGCCGGTAGGCCTCGCGCAGGGTGTCGAGGTCCATGGCGGCCTCTTCCTGCACGCGCTTCACGCGGTTGATGGCCATGGCGATGGTGCGATCCCAGTCGAGCACCGTGTCGACCTCGGCGTGCCACCGCTTCGCGAGCCGGTGGAGCGTGGCCTCGTCCTCGCGCGCCTTGCGCAGCTCTTGGCGCACCGTGACGGCGTCGGTGAGCGACTGCCGCTCGATGGCCGCCACCTCGAACTCGGCCTTGTTCACGCGGCGCACCAGCACCTTGATGCGCTGCACGATGCGGTCGATCTGCCGCTTGTTGATCTTGAGCTCGCGCAGCTCGGCCACGATCTGGTCGCCGTTGTCCTTCTTCTGGCGCGCCAGCTCCTCACCGCGCTTGACGCCGACCTTGCCCTCGGCGAGCTCCTCGTCGGCGACGTCGGTCTCTTTCTTGAGCTTCTGCAGCGTGCCGACGATGCGCAGGGCCTTCTCGGTGACCTTGGGCTCGTCGAACTCGAGGGTCTGGCCGTCTTCGCCCGACTCGTTCTCCTTGACGATCTCCTTGACGCGGATCTTGCCCTTGCGCAGGCGATCGCCGAGGTCGAGGATCTCGGCCAGGCAGATGGGCGTGTGCAGCACGGCGTCGAGGACCTCGAGCTCGCCCTCCTCGATGCGCTTGGCGATCTCCACCTCACCGTCGCGGGTGAGCAGCGACACCGAGCCCATCTTGCGCAGGTACATGCGCACGGGGTCGTTGCCCTTGCTGAACTCGGCGTAGTCGACCTCTTCGGGGGCGTCGGCGCTCTCGACGAGCTGGCCCTTGGCGGGCGTGGCCGCGGCCGCCTCGTTCATGAACTTGAGCGCGTCGTCGACGACCTCGACCTCGTTCTCGGCCAAGAGCGCCACGGCGTCTTCGAGGCCTTGCAGCGTCGTGACGTCGGGCGGCATGGTCTCGTTGATCTCGTCGAACGTGACGAAGCCGCGATCCTTGCCGCGCAGCACCAGGCGCTTGAGCTCCTTGCGCTCGATCATGGGCCGCGACGGCGCGCGCGCCGTGGCTTGCGCGGCCTCGGCGGCGCCGGATCCCACCTTGCGCGGCACCGCCACGCCCGAGGTGGGCTTCTTTGCGCCCGAGGGCATCGACGAGCCGCCGCCGTCGCCGCGGCGACGCGCCGGGCGGCTGCGCGTGGTGTCGGGGACCACCAGGTCGAACCCCAGGGAGCTCGCCTTGCTCGCCTTCGCCTCGGCCTTCTTGGCCTCGACGGGCGCGGCCGCGGGCGCAGCGGGCTTCTTGGCCGCCGTGGCCTTGGGGTCGGGCTTCTTCGCCTCGGCCTTCTTCGGCTCGGGCTTCTTCGCCTCGAGCTTCTTGGCGGGCGCCTTCGTCGGCGACGCTTTGGCTGCGGGCTTCACGACCTTCTTGGGCGCCGCCTTCGACGGAGCGGACTTCGCGGGCTTCTTGCTCTTCGACATGAAACCTTCACGCGGCTGGCGTAGGGCCGCAGCCAGGGTCGGATCGGGAGGGGATCGATGGTGAAAGCGTTGGTGGGCTGCTGTGTATCAATCCCTGGGAAATCCACAACATCTGCGACCGGTCAGACGGCGAACGGGTCGTCGTCGGGGTCGCCCGCCCACGGGGGTTCTTGAGCAGGAACCGGACCGTCGTCCAGTGCGGCGAGGTCGGAGTCGGGAGGGCGCGGCGCAGCGCCCTCCGGGGGGGCCTGGGTGGGGAGCGCGCCCTTGGCCACCACGGTCGCCACGTCGAGCACGGGGCGCACCGGCGCCGCGTCGCGCCCCGACCCGAGCGCCTTGACGGCCTCGACGAGCGCGGCCTGCTCGGCCAGGAGCCGCTTGCGCTCGCCGTGGTCCTGGGCAGCGTCGGCCTCGGCCATGCGGGCTTGGAGCTCGCCGAGCCGCAGCTCCAGCGTGCGGCGGTCGAGCGAGAGGATGGCGTCTTCGACCACGCGGGCGGCGGCGGCCTCGCTCAGGTAGGCGTCGGGGCGCGAGAAGCCTCCCGCCTGTTGCACCGTGAGGAGCACGCCGCGCACGCGGCCGTTCGGCGACAGCGGCACCCGGGCCAGCACCGCGCGCGGATCCTCGTCGTGGAAGCGCACCAGCAGCTCCACCAGCCGCTCGATGAAGCCCCTCAGCTCGGCGTTCTTGAGGACCGGCACCAAGACGCCGCAGCGCGCCGCCAGGTGCGGGTGCATCAGCACCGCCTCCACGAGGAGGATCTCGGGCTCGGTGAAGGGTGGCGCGCGCGGCGGTGCCACCCGCGCCACCGCAGTGCGCGCGGCGGGCACGGGCGCCGGCGCGCGCGGCGCTCGCGCAGGCGCCGTGCGCGCGGCCTTGGCGGGGGCGCTGCCGCGCAGGCGATCGGCGAGCATGCGCCGACCGCGCTTGTCGACCTCGGTCGCAATGACGCCCTCGTCCT
>CAZONM010000525.1:0-3508 GCA_964580865.1 uncultured Myxococcales bacterium
GCTCCTGGCGGACGGGCGTGCGCGGCCGCTGCCGGGCGACGCGCGCGCCGCCGTGGCGCAGATCCTGGGCCCCGCCGCGATCGCTGGGTCACCGCCCGCGCGGCCTGCCAATGAACCACCGCACCCCCTGGCGGACGTCCTGGCCGCCGCCGGCGGCCTGCTCCTGCTCGATCAGGCGGCGGCCGCGCTCGGGATGGGAGTTGGGCAGGTACTCGCGATGGCCGCCGAGCTCGAGCTCGACGGCCGGCTGACGCGCGAGGGGCCCGCGCTGCGACTGGTGGCCGGGCGCCCGTGACCGGCGCGCGGCACGTCGAGAAGCCTTCGCGGGCGCGGTACGAGTGTGCTAGGCCCCCCGGCGTCATTCCCACGCGAACCCCGAGGGCCACGCCATGATGAAGGGCGCCAAGGCGGACGTCACGCAGGTCATCGGCAACACGCCCATCGTGCGGCTCAACAAGGTGTGCGCGCACCTGCTGCCGCACGTCGAGATCTACGCCAAGCTCGAGTTCATGAACCCCGGCGGCTCGGTCAAGGACCGCATCGGCGCGTTCATGATCGAGGCGGCCGAGCGCGAGGGGAAGCTCAAGCCCGGCGGCACGATCATCGAGGCCACCAGCGGCAACACCGGCATGGGCCTGGCCATGGCCGCCGCCGTCCGGGGCTACAAGTGCATCTTCGTCATGGCCGACAAACAGAGCGAGGAGAAGCGCATCGCGCTCCGCTCCGTCGGCGCGCAGGTCGTCATCTGCCCCACCAACGTCGACGCTGAAGATCCGCGCTCGTACTACTCCACGGCCAAGCGCCTGGCGGAGGAGACGCCCAACAGCTTCTACGCGCGCCAGTACTGGAACGCCGACAACCCCGAGGCGCACTACCGCAGCACGGGGCCCGAGATCTGGAGCCAGACCGGCGGCGAGTTCGACGCCTTCGTGGTGGCGGTGGGCACGGGCGGCACCATGGTGGGCAACGCGCGCTACCTCAAGGAGAAGAAGCCGAGCCTGAAGGTGGTGGGCGTCGACCCCGTGGGCAGCATCTATTACGACCTGTTTCACACCGGGAAGTGGCCCAAGCCCCACAGCTACTACGTGGAGGGCTTCGGCGAGGACTTCATGCCGGGCACCATGGACATCAAGATGATGGACGACGTGGTGCAGGTGAACGATCGCGAGAGCTTCGCCATGGCGCGCCGGCTCATCCGTGAGGAAGGTTTGTTGTGCGGAGGATCGTCGGGTAGCGCCGTGGCGGGGGCCATCAAGTTCGCCGAGCGCGTCTCGCGCGAGCCGCGCTCCTCGGGCGCGCCCTACCGCCTGCTCGTCGTCATCCCCGACAGCTCGAGCCGCTACCTCTCCAAGTTCTTGAACGACGAGTGGCTGAAGGACGCGGGGTTGCTCGAGCGCGACGCGGGCCTCTTGCAGGGTACGGTCGACGACCTGCTCAAGAAGAAGAAGGGCCAGGCGATGTTCTCGGCGGCGCCCGGTGACGCCTTGGGCAGCGTCATCGATCGCATGAAGACCCACGGCATCTCGCAGCTGCCGGTGCTCGAGGCCGACGGTCGCCTCACGGGGCTCGTCAGCGAGGTCAAGGTGCTCAACGCCCTGGTGAAGGGCGAGGTCACCATGAAGTCGCCGGTGGGCCCGCTGGCCGACATCAACGACGCGGCCATGGTGGAGCGAGACACCCCCGTGACCACGCTGTCGGCGCACTTCTCCCAGGGCAAGATCGCCGTCGTGGTCGACCGCGCCGCCGGTACGGTCCCGCAGGTGGTGGCGCTCCTCACCAAGATCGATCTCATCGAGCTGCTCGCGAGGTGACCATGGCTGCGCGCGCTGCACAGACCGCGGCTGCGAAGCTCCGCGAAGAGCTCCAAGCCAAGTTGAGCGCGGCGGCCCCGGCCGGGCCGTTCGCGCGCGCCGCGCCCACGTCGTCGGCGGCGGACGAGCTGCTCGACCTTTGGACGGGCGTGGAGCACGAGATCCAGACCCTGGAGAAGCTGCACGACGCCACTGGGCTTACGATCCAGCAGTGGTCGGAGCTGCCCGCGGGCTCGGCGTCGTCGATCTCCGAGGCGCGCGAGCTCGTGGAGGGCGTGGACCAAGAGCTGGGCAAGCTGCGCGGGCTGCTGGTGCGCCTCGATCGCGCGCTCAAGATCGCGCGGCGCGTTCCCGACGTGGCCGAGCACGTGGAGACCATCCGGGGCTTCGTGGAGGGGTGGCGCAAGGACGCCGAGGCCGACAAGCAGAACCTGCTGGTCGCCGCGCGCGCCGTCATCCCGCGCGACGCGCGTGAGGGCGGCGGCACCGGCGTGGGCGTGGCCGAGATCCCCCTGCCCGTGCAGGTGGAGCGCGCGCTGGCCGACGCCCACGTGCAGCGCGAGCGGCGCTCCGACGAGATCGCGGCCCTCAAGATGCTGCCCTCGGCCGACGAGCGCCGCGCGGTGGCCGTGCGCCTGCTGGCCGCCATCGACGACGAGGTGCGGCTGCAGCGCGAGCTCGAGGCGCGCGTGAAGCAGGCGCTCGACAGTGCGCGCGAGGCCGGCGCGCCGCCGTCGCCCGAGCTGAAGAACGCGGCCGACCAGCTGCGTGGCTGGGGGCACGGCGTGGCCTACGAGCGCTCGCGCGTCGCGCCGCTGACCGCGTAGCGCGCCCGCGACGTCGTCGAGCGAGGCGCGGCGTCGCTGCGTGGTGTAGCGTCGGGACGCGCGGATGACCTACCGGTGAACGGCGCACACGATCGCCGCGGCCTGGGGATCGCAAGCGGGGGCGTGGCGCTCATCGCCGCTGTTGCGCTGCTCGTGCGCCTGCGCGCCACGCTGCCGCTCGAGGGTGCCGTGGGCGTCGACGGCTGGTACTACGCCGTCCAGGTGCGCGCGCTGCTCGACGGCGGCTCCCTCGCGCTCCCGGCCCTGCCCGGCGCGTACCTGTGGCTGGCGCCGTTCGCCGCCATCGGCGGTCCCGTGATCGGCACCAAGGTCGGCGCGGCCGTGGCAGGAGCGCTGGCCGCGATCCCGTGCTTCGCGCTGGGGCGCCGGGTCGGCGGCAGCGAAAGCGCCGGTCTGCTGTCCGCCGTGGTGGGTACCCTGAGCGTGGGTGCGTGCTCGCTCACCTTCGAGTTCGTGCAAAACGGCGTGGCGGTTGTCGCCGCGCTCGGCGCCACGGCCGCGCTGCTCCACGCGCAGACCGATCGGCGGGGCGGCACGGTGGCCGCGGCCGTAGCGCTCGCCGCGGTCGCCTGCCTCACCCACAAGATCGGCGCGGCGCTGGTGCTGGCCTTGTGCGTCCCCGTCCTCGCGGCGTCGGCCGGCAGAGTGACGCGTGCGGCGCTAGCGGCGCTCGTGGCGCTCGCGGCGTGCGCGGCGCTCTCCCTCGTCGACACGACCATGCAATGGCGGCCCTCGGCGTGGACGTGGGCCGCGCTGCGCACGCCGGAGCGCACGCTGTGGTGCGGCCACGAGGCGGCGCTCGCCGCCGGCGGCGTCGTCGTCGCAGCGGCGCTGGCGCTGCACCTGCGG
>CAZONM010000526.1:0-3504 GCA_964580865.1 uncultured Myxococcales bacterium
GCGCGTCGCCGTCGGGCACGCACGGGTTCGCGTTCTGCGCGTCGTGCTCGTCGTCGGCGCCGTCGCCGTCCTGGTCGACGGCGCTCGACTCGAGCGCGTCGCCGGTGCCGTCGCCGTCGCTGTCGCCGGCCGCGAGCTCGGTGCCGTCCTGCTCACCGTCACCGTCGGTGTCGTCGTCGAGCGGGTCGGTGCCCGCGGCGGCCTCGGTGGCGTTGTCCGCGCCGTCGCCATCGGGGTCGCCGGTGGGGCACGCCAGGGCGTCGCCGTCCGGGTCACACGGATCCCTGGGATCCGACTCGCCCGGGTCGACGAAGCCGTCGCCGTCGAGGTCCTCGCCGCTCGCGCACTCGCCCGTCACCGTGGCGTCGCCGTCGCACAGCCCGTCATCGTCGGTGTCGGGATCTGCGGGATCGAGGCCCGCGGCGACCTCCACGATGTCGACCACGCCGTCACCGTCGCTGTCGACGGTGCTGCACGCGCTCGGCGCGCCCGCGCACCCGGCGCCCACCTCCACCTCGCACGTCGACGAGCAGCCGTCGCCGTTCACGGTGTTGCCGTCGTCGCAACCCTCGGCCCCCGTGGTTGTAGCCTCGACGGTGCCGTTGCCGCACGCGAACGTCGCGGTGCTGGTGCACACCTCCGAGGGTTGGCCGATTCTGTCGGCGCAGGCGTCCTCGACGCCGGCCCAGGACGCGGGCGCTACGCGCTCCGACGTCACTACGGTGAAGCCTGTGAGCGTCGGCGTGGGCGCGGCCGCGACGTTGCTCAGGTCGGTGGCAGAGGGCGCGCCGCACGCGGCTTGCGCGCGCCCGATGAAGCAGCGCGCGTCGTCGGCATAGAAGAGCTCGAGCACCGCTTGGCCACCTTGTTCCCAGTACACGAGCTCGATGGGGTACACGCCGGCCTCGTCGAACTGCACGCGACGCGTGTCGGTGGCGGGGCCGCGGTTGCCGTTGAATTGCGCCACGGTAGTGCCAGCCACGCGCAGCGAGTAGCCATCGTCGCTCTGGATCAGGAACGTCTTGACGCCTGGCGACGTGACATGCAGGTCGCCGCGCAGGCGGATGGCCATGCGCTGCCCGTTCCGATCACCGCCGTGCGAGGTGCACTCGTCTTCCCACGGCACGTTGAGGTTGAACGGCGCGTAGCCGTTGTTGCCGTCGTTGCTCAGGTCGACGATGGGCACCAGGTCGCGGAAGGCTTGATCGGGAATGACTCGATCCGGCGCAGTGGCCGTGCAGATGCGCGGCGCCGGGCCGCCGCCGTCGGGGTCGGCGCAGGTGCCGCCGGGCGCGCCGGGCGCCGTGCAGCTCCCGTTGTTGACGCATGGGAAGGCCGGCGTGAGGTCATCGAGCAGGTCGAGCGCCTCCGCAAGGTTGTCAGGTTTGTGCGCAGTGGCGTCGATGGCGAGCGCGAACTGCCCGCAGATACCCGCGTGGCGCCCGTGCGCTACCGCAGCGACATCGGGAGCGCCATCGCCATCCGCGTCGAGACGAGCAGCAGCGGGGATGACCGTGACGGTACCCGCGGCCGGAGTGGTCTGCGCGCGCGCGGCCCCGGCGAGGGAGCTCAGGACGGCGACGAGGAGGAGTGAGCGAGATGCCATGGCGACAGCGTCCACGACCAATCGGATCCCTTCAAGTTTGGGCGCACCGTGCCGATAGCTGTCTCGCGTTGGTGTGACCTCGGCCGGGTGCGAGGCGATCCTACCTGTGCGCCGGCGTAGCAGGGCGGATGCGCTTCAGTCGGCGTCCATGGCGTCGACGGGCGGGGTGCGCGCGTCGTCGGCCGCGTCTGGGAGCGCCGGGGCCTGCGCCGCCGCTCCCACGCCGCGCGGGATGAGCTCGAGCCCGGCCTCGTTGCAGCGCTGGTCGGCTCTAAGCATCGCGATACGCGCGCGCAGCGCCCGCGCTCGCACCTCGGCCACGCGCAGGGCGTCGGCCTGCCCAGCGGCCAGCGCGGCCTCCACGTCGGCGATGCTGCCGGCGACCAGCGACGCCGCGCCCTCGTCGAGGACGTGCTTGGCCTGCCACGCCGCCTCCTGGTCGGCGAGCACGCCCGCGAGCTTGGTGCGCAGCGACTGCTCCGCGTCGTGAAGCTCGATGCGCAGCGCCTGGAGGCGCAGCTCCTCCTCGCGCCGCTCGCGCGCGCCGAGCTCGAAGACGGGCAGTGCGATGTCGACGGCGCCGCGCACCTGGTCGCGCTTGTCGAGCGGCTCGTTGAAGTAGCCGAGCTGCACGCCTTCGAGCCACGGCAGGAAGCGGATCCACGACCACGATGTCCGCGACGACGCGGCCGCCACCCGTGCGCGCAGCGCGCGCACGCGCGACGAGCGCTCGAGCGCCGCGGCCACGGTGGCATCCAAGGGCGGCGGCGGTGCGCACGTCGTGGGCGCGGCCACGAGGTCGAAAGGCGCCGCCAGCCCCGTCAGGGCCGAAAGGCGGTGCTCGAGCACGCGCGCCTCCGCCTGGGCGTCGGCGAGCTCGAGGACGGTGTCGAGGCGATCGAGGCCGGCGAGGCGCGCGTCGAGCACCGTGGTGGTGCGCGCCTCCGCCTGCTCGCCCACGATGCGCTCGAGCAGCTCGGCCAAGCGCACGGCCTCACGGCGCAGCTCGATCTCGGCGCGCTGCGCCACCAGGCGCCCGTGCACCTGGCGCACCTCCACGCCGAGGGAGAGCTTGGCGTCCTCGAGCTCGTCCTTCACCGCCGCCGCGTCGTCGGCAGCGGTGAGCACCCGTACCACGCGCCAGGGCTCGGGCAGGCGCCAGCCGAGCGTGGCGTAGGTCTCGTCGAGCGGCGCGTAGCGCACGCCGTTGTCCTCGAGGGGCAGCACCCACGCGTCGAGCGCCCGGTGGCCAAGGCGCAGCTCAACGGGACGCAGCGGCACCGCACGGCCGACCTCTTCCTGCGCCACGCGGACGCGGTGCGCTTCGAGCGCGGCGCTGTTTTCCTGCGCCGCCGCGACGGCTGCGTCGACCGTGAGGGGGGCGGCCGAGGCAGCAGTCACGAGCGCCAACAGGGCAACGTCGGCGAGCATCATGACGCGCCCTTCGCGCCCGGCGTGAAGGACGACTCGAACGCCTGCCCCGGCAAGGGCGCGAGCGCGCCCTCGACGGGGTCGAGATCGAGGAACACGGCGCGGCCGAAGCTGACCTCGCCCGGGATCTGACGGAAGCGCACCGGCAGCTCGGCGACGCCGGCGCCGAGGGCACGCACGACGCCCGTGCGCTCGGCGCCGCGCCCGTCGGTGGGACGCAGCCGCACGCGATCGCCCACGGCCACCTTGGTCGCGCCCTGCTCGTCGACCCACGCGGTCGCCGTGCGTGCGGCGTCGTCTTGCACCCGCGCCGCCACCTCCCCCGAGGAGAGCGCCGCGCCCGCCACGGCCAGCACCGCGCTCACCCGACCGGTGATGGGCGCTCGCAGCGTGAGCGCGTCGCGGTCGGCGCGCAGCTGGCGCAGGCGCTCCTCCTGGGCGCGCACGCTGGCGCGCTCGGCGCCGGT
>CAZONM010000527.1:0-3499 GCA_964580865.1 uncultured Myxococcales bacterium
CCGAGCTCGATGATGGTGCCGGTGCCGGCCTTGTAGCGCGCCTCGGCCAGCTCGAGCTCGGCGCTCGACGCACCATCGGCCTCCTCGAGCGCCACCACGCGCGCGCGCGCCAGGCGCACGGCCAGCTGCGCGCTCTCGGCGTCGACCTTGAGCTGCAGCTGCACGGCCTCGCGAACGGCGCGCGCCTGCGCGGCCGCCGCCTCGGCGGCGCGCACGCCGGCGTTGGTGCCGAGCCCGGAGAACAACGGCCAGGTGAGGTCGACGCCGGCCACGGCGTTCGGCGCCAGCGCGTCGAGGGCGGCGCCGCCCGCGTTGGCTTGGGCCTGCGCCGAGATGCTCGGCCAGTAGTCGCCGCGCGCCGACGCCACGTCGCGCTCGCGCGCCGCCACCAGCTGCTCGGCCGCGGCCAGCTCGGGGCGGGCCTGGAGCGCGCGGGTCACCAGCTCGTCGAGCGCGGCGTCCTCGCCGTCGACGGCGCCGAACAGCTCGCCCCTCACGGCGGGCGCGGGCGCGCCGCCGGTGCCGAGGACGCGGCCGAGCTCGAGGCGACGCGTCCACTCCGCCTGCTCGGCGGCGAGCTGATCGGCGCGCGCGCTGGCCAGCACGGTCTTCACCTGTGCCAGGTCGATGGGTGGTCGCAGGCCCACGCCGATCTGCGCCTCCACCTGCGCCTGGTGGCGCTCCTCGTTCGCCACCGCGCCGCGCGCCACCTCGAGGAGCGCGCGCGCGCCCGCGGCGTCGAGCCAGGCGGCGCGCACCGCGAACGCCAGGTCGTTTTTCGCCGCGCGCTCGTCGGCCTTGGCGGCGGCGAGCTCGGCCTCGGCGCCCGCCAGGCCCTCGGTGGTGCGCCCGAAGTCCCACACGAGCTGGCGCACCGACACGCCCGTCGAGAACTGGTCGTAGGTGTCGAGCTTGATGCTGCTCGGCGAATTGGCGGTGCCGCGCGCGTAGCCCACGTCGGCGCGCACCTGCGGCAACAGCGGCGCCAGCGCAGCGCCGTGCCGGGCGTCGGCCAGCGCCGTGCGCGCGCGGCTCTGCGCCAACGCGGGGCTCGCTTGCTCGGCGAGCGCCAGCGCCTCGTCGAGCGAGATCACCTCGGGGGCGGCGGCGGCGACGAGGAGCGACAGCAACAGCACGGGGTCACTCGTAGCGGAGCGCTTGGATGGGGTCGAGCGCGGCGGCCTTGCGCGCTGGATAGAGGCCGAAGGCCACGCCCACGACCCCCGAGAAGCCCACGGACAGGGCGATGACGTCAGGGCGCACCACCGTGGGCCAGCCGAACTTCGCGGTCAGGAGGTACGCGCCGCCCACGCCGAGGCCCACGCCGATGGCGCCGCCGATGATCGCGAGGGTGAGCGACTCCACGAGGAACTGCAGCAGCACGTCGATGGGGCGGGCGCCCACCGCCATGCGCACGCCGATCTCACGCGTGCGCTCGGTGACGCTCACCAACATGATGTTCATGATGCCGATGCCGCCCACCAACAGGCTGACGGCGGCGATGGCCATGAGCAGCATGGTGAGGGTCTGCGTGCCCTGCTGCTGCGCGTTGGCCATCTCGGCGAGGTTCCTGATGCTGAAGTCGTCGGGCTCCCCGTCGGGGACCTTGTGGCGATCGCGCAACAGCGCCGTCACCTGCTGCGCGGTGCGCGCGTTGTCGCGGCCGTCCTTGGCGGCGATCAGGATCGAGCCAGGGATGTGCTGCTTGATGCCGCCCTGCACCTTGGTCATGAAGGCCTTGGCGGGCACCAGCACGGTGTCGTCGTAGTCCTGCCCCATGGGCGACTGGCCCTTGGGGGTCAGCACCCCGATGACCTCGTAGGGCACGCCCTTGATGCGCAGGACGTCGCCGAGCGCGCGCGTGGGCTCGCCCCAGAGCTGCTCGGCCACGGTCTTGCCGAGCACCGCCACCTTGGCCGCGCCGTCGACGTCGGGGGCCTGCAGGGGACGCCCGAGCTCCACGGCCCAATTGCGCACGGTGAAGAAGTCCTCGGTGGTGCCCATCACCTGCGTGGCCCAGTTGTTGCCGTCGCCGAGCACGGGCGTGTTGTGGCGCAGCTGCGGCGCGGCCGCGCGCACCGCCGACAGCTCGGTTTGGATGGCGCGCAGGTCATCCCAGGTAAGCGTGGCCCCCGAGCCAAAGCCCCCCTGCATGCCGCCGAAGTTCTGCGAGCCGGGCAGCACCACGATGAGGTCGGTGCCCATGGACTCGAACGCCTTCTGCACCTGCGCCTTGGCGCCCTCGCCGATGGCGACCATGGCGACCACGGCGCCCACGCCGATGACCACGCCGAGCGTCGTGAGCCCCGCGCGCATCTTGTTGCGCACCAGCGCCCGCAGGGCCACCCGCAGCACCGACAGCGGGCTCATACGACCCCCGGTGCCGTGAGCGTGCCGCTCACCGCGGCAGTGGGGTGCGGTACCGCCGGCACGGGCGCTTGCCGCACGTCGGCGACCACGCGGCCGTCCTTGATGGTGACGACGCGCGACGCAAACGCCGCGATGTCGTGCTCATGGGTGACCAGCACCACGGTCATGCCGTCGCCCACGAGCTGCTGCAAGAGCGCCATCACCTCCACGCTCGTGACCGAGTCGAGGTTGCCCGTGGGCTCGTCGGCCAGCACTACCTTGGGCTCGCCCACGAGCGCGCGCGCGATCGCCACGCGCTGCTGCTGGCCGCCCGAGAGCTGGCTCGGGTGGTGACCGGCGCGCTCCGCCAGGCCCACGCGCGCCAGCGCCTGCAGCGCGCGCCGGCGTCGCTCGCCCGCCGACATGGCGCGGTACAACAGCGGCAGCTCCACGTTCTCGACGGCGCTGGTGCGAGGCAAGAGCTGGAAGCTCTGGAACACGAAGCCGATCAAGCGATTGCGCACGACGGCGAGCTCGGCCTTCGACATGCGCGACACGTCGCGCCCGTCGAGCAGGTAGCGGCCCTCGCTCGGCCGATCGAGGCACCCGAGCAGGTTCATGAGCGTGGACTTGCCCGACCCCGACGATCCCATGATGGCGAGCAGCTCGCCGGCGCGCACCTCGAGCGAGGTGTCGATGAGCGCGCGCACCGCCACCTCGCCGGTGACGTAGGTCTTGCTCACGTGCTCGAGCGTCAGGAGCGCCGCGCCGTTCACCGTGGTGCTCCTACCGAGGACGGTTGCCGCCGCCGCCCCCGCCGCCAGGGCCGCGCGGGCCCATGGGCGTGGGGATCAGGCTCGCGCTGCCGTTGCCCTGCTTGGGGGCCTCGAGGGAGCCCGTGATCACGCGGTCGCCCTCGGCGAGCGCGCCCTCGATGACCTCGACGATCTCGGTGAGCGTGCCGTCGGTAAGCCCCGTCTTGACGCGCACCTGCACGGGCGCGTCGCCGCGCAGCACGAAGAGCGCGCGGCCGTCGGGCTTCTTGGCGGGCGCGGCGCCGTCGGGCGGGCCCGCGCCGCCCTCACCGGGCTTACCGCCTCCTTGGCCGCCGTTGGCGGCCCCGGGAGCACCCGCGCCGCCCTTGCCGCCG
>CAZONM010000528.1:0-3495 GCA_964580865.1 uncultured Myxococcales bacterium
AGCTCGCGGCAGCGCGCGAGCAGCTGCGGGCCGCGCACGCAGAGGTTGCCGCGCTCAAGCCGGCGGCCAGCGGGCTCGCGGCGGCGCAAGAGCAGCTCAAGGGCGCGCGCGCGGAGCTCGCGTCGAACCGGCCGCTGGCGGGCGAGCTCATGGCGGTGCGCGAGCAGCTCGAGGCGGCTCGCGCCGAGCTCGGCACGCTGCGGCCCTTGGCGCAAGAAGTGGCCGACGTGCGGGCGCAGCTCGACGCGGCGCTCGTCGAGCGTGATCGCCAGGTCCTCGAGGTCGTCACGCAGAAGAACCGCGCGGCGCAGGTCCCTACGCTCGAGCGCGAGCGACAGGATCTGCGCCAGCGAGTCGAGGAGCTCGAGCGCGCGCGCGCGCAGCCCGCCGACGACACCGAGCTGAAGGACGCGCGCTACGAGCTGACGCTCACGCGTCAGGTGGCCGAGGCGCGCACCGAGGAGACCACGCGCCTGAGCGCCGAGAACGCGCTGCTGCGCGCGTCCGTCGCAGACGTCGAGCGCCTGAAGCGCCACGTCGAGCAGCTCTCGCGTGAGCTGGTCGACGCCAAGGCCCACGAGATCGTTCGCTCCCCGCCGGCGACGGTCGTGACCATCCCGCCCGGCAGCGCCAACCGGCTGCAGCTGCTCGTCACGGAGGTCGCTCGCCTCGACGGCGTGCGCTCTGCGGCGATCACCGACCACCAAGGCTTCGTCGTCGCCGGCATCGGCGAGCACCACGAGGGCCTGGGCGCGATCGCGTCGTTCCTCGTCGCTGCCGCCGCGCGCGCCGCCAGCGTGCTGCCGTTCCGCGTGATTCGCCGGCTCGTGCTCGAAGACGAGAAGTCCCTCGTGTTGTCCACGTACCGGTTGCCCACCCGTGATGCCGATCTGGTACTGTCGACGTTGACCGTCGAGAGCGAACCGGAGCGCAGCATCATCAAAGCTCTCGTCGAGGACTCGGCAGGAGACGCCTGGCGAGGAGACACCTCTCCTGCCACCCGAAAGGAAGCAAATGACCAAGCCCACTGACCCCAAGGCCCATCAAGCGATCGAAGTCTCCAATGTCCTGAAGATCAACCGGCCGAAGCTGGGCCCCGAGGCAGGTATCGGGCTCTATCGGCTGCTGCGCCTCGTGGCGCTCGAGGACATCATCGGTCGCGGCGCCGCCGGTACCGCGTATGTCGCGGGCAAGAAGCTCGGCGCCGGCCTTGGTCTGGTCAAGCTCGAACAGTTTCTGCAGCTGTGCGCCGATCTCAAGATCGGCATCATCAAGGTCCCCGTGCTGACCGCCTCCAAGATCCACGTCGACGTCTACGAGTGCGTCACGTGCGCGGGCATGGAGCGCGTCGGACGCACGCTGTGCCACTTCGAGGGTGGCCTCATCGCGGGCGCGGTCGAGGGCATCCTGAAGAAGAAGACCCGCGCCATCGAGGTCACCTGCATCGGCGGGCTCGGCAACGAGACCTGCGGGTTCGATCTCGAGGTCGGTTGACGACACCGCCGGGCAGCGGTGCGCACCAAGGCGCCGCCGCCGCGCAATGGCGCGCGCACCGGCACCGGACGCCGCTGCCACAGCTCGCCGGCGGTCGACGAGCTACGGCTTCAGCAACGCGACGAACGTGGTGGCGCCGTCGCGCAACACCAGCAGCTTGACGAGCTTGCCGCTCGCGACCTTGTCGAGCGCCTTCACGAACGCGCTGGCGTCGCCCACCTTGGTGCCGTTGATCTCGGTGATGACGTCGCCGCGGCGCAAACCGGCCTCCGCGGCCAGGCCCTGCTCGTCGAGCTGCACGATGACCGCGCCCTTGACCTTGGCCGGGAGCTCCAAGCGCGCGCGCAGCTCGTCGTTCAGCGTGTCGAGCTTGATGCCGAGCTTGCTCGGCGCCTGCTCCGCCTGATCGGGGGGCGCGCCCGCGCCGCCGCGCTTCGCGCTCGCGTCGTCGTCGGGCATGGCCGCCAAGATCACCTTGGCCGAGCGGCGCTCGCCGTCGCGCACGAGCTCCAGCGACACCGTGGCGCCCACGCCCGCCTCGGCCGCCAACAGCGGTAGGTCGCTCGAGTCAGCCACCACCTTGCTGTTGAAGCGCGTGATGACGTCGCCGGGCTTGAGCCCGGCCTTGTAGCCGGGGCTGCCGTCGAGCACCTGCGCGATGAGCGCGCCCTCGGAGCCCGGCAAGCCGAGCGCCTTGGCCACGCCCGGGCGCACGTCCTGCACGCTCACGCCGATGTACGCGCGCTGCGCGCGGCCCTTGTCCTTGAGCTCCGGCACCAGGCGCTTGGCCATGTTGATGGGGATGGCGAAGCCGAGGCCTTGGCCAGCCGCATTCACGGCAGCGTTGATGCCCACCACCTCGCCCGCGAGGTTGATGAGGGGCCCGCCGGAATTGCCCGGGTTGATGCTCGCGTCGGTCTGAATGAAGTCGTACAGGCCGCGCCGCCCCGAGGGCGCGATGTCGCGCCGGCTCTTGGCAGAGACGATGCCCATGGACACCGACTGCGACAGCCCGAAGGGGTTGCCCACGGCGATGACGAAGTCGCCTACCTGCAGCGCCTCGCTGTCGCCCAAGGGCAGCGCGGGCCAGTCCTTGCGGCCGCCGTCGAGCTTGATGAGCGCGACGTCGGTGCGAGAGTCGCTGCCCACCACCGCCGCGCTCACGAGGTCTTTGGTGTTGCCCACGCGCACCTGGATCTTGGTGGCGTTCTCGACGACGTGGTGGTTGGTGAGCGCGTAGCCGTCGGGGTGGATGATGAAGCCCGTCCCCTCGCCCTTGCGGTTGAAGTCGGGGACGCGCATGCCGAAGCCGTGGAAGAGCTCGAGGCGCGGGTCATCCCTGTCGATGCCCTTGGCCTCGACGTAGATGGACAACACCGCGGGCTCGACCTCGCGCACCAAGGGTGCGGCCGAGGGGATGGCCACCTTCGGCTTCGCGTCGGCGCGCTCGATCCACGGGCGGCTCTCGGCGGCGGCGAGGGTGGGCAGGGACAAGACCAGGGCCAACAGGGCGAGGGAACGCATGGGGGGCTCCGACTCCGAACAGTTCCGAACAGCTCCGAACAGCTTGGTAACGCTTCGACCAGCTCCGACCAGCTCCAACGATCGCGCGCCGCTGCGCCGTGGCGGGGCAGCGGCGCGTCGAGCGCGCACCTAGGAACGTCGCTCGGGCGTTCCAGATTCCGTTTGCGCACCGCTGGGCCGGCGACAACCCCCTGAATCTGTGGAGATCCGCCCCGTCGCCTTGACGGGCGTCGGCTCCAGACTATAAATGTCCTATGCACCTTTTTCGCGCCTACATTGACGGTAATGTCGCGACCTGCGCCGGCACCGTCACCGGCAGCGCCCACCGCCAGAGCGACCTCGGCAACCAGGACGCCTGCGCGCGCGCCCGGGGCCCGGGCGTAGTGGCGGTGGCGGTGGCCGACGGCTGCTCGGCCGCTCCCGGCAGCGCGCTGGGCGCCGCGCTGGTGGCGCGGCTCGCGGTGGGGCGTGCGGTGC
>CAZONM010000529.1:0-3473 GCA_964580865.1 uncultured Myxococcales bacterium
GGTCGAGCGGCTGGCCCTCGACCTCGGGGATCGACAGCTCGTCGGCCGGCTCGGCCGCGGCGCCGGGCAGCGCCACCGCGTCGAGCCTGGCCCCGTCGTCGACCATGGCGCGCGCCGGCGGGGCGCTCGGCGGCCCCACGTCGGCGGCCGCGGGCAGCACCGGCACGTGGGGCGCCGGCATGACGCCGGGCTCGGCCGCGCCCTCGCCGGAGAGATCGATCTCGATGGCGTCGACGCGAGCAGGGGCCTCGGCCTCGGGCACCAGCGAGGCGAGGTCGCCCACCGAGAGCGGCGCCGCCTGGTCGTCGAACGACAGCTCGATGGGCGCCGCCGGGGCCCGCGGCGCGGGCTCGTCGAACGGCACGTCGATGGCCTCGGCGGGGACGACGGCCGGGCGCGCCTCCACCTCCTGGGGCACTAGCGTGGCGTCGGGCGCGGCCGCGCGCTCCTCCTCGGCCAGGCGCGCGGCGATGAAGCGGCGCGCCACGTCGTCGAGGGCGACGAAGCGCACGGCGAAGCCCGGCTCGGCGCCGCCGCCCTCGATGGCCACGGCGTCGACCTCGGCGGCAGCGCCGTCGCCGTTCGACGACAGCTCGAGGAAGAGCGGCGTGCCCACGGGCACGGGGCGGTCGGTGGCGATGTAGGCGCCGTCGGGCGACAGGGCGACGAGCGGATCGGTGCGCGCCGACACCAGCGATTCGTGCCAGCAGTGCAAGGGGAGACGCAGGCGTTGCGGCTCGTCGACGACGGGCGCCATAGTGCTGTCCAGGCGCCACGCTAGCAGACTTTCCGGCGCCCACCGCCTTTTCGGTCGCGCTGGACGAGCATCGACATGGACGAGCCCCACCCACACCCGCGCTGCCCGACCTGTCGGAAGCCTGTAGCCCAGGCCGACCCGCACTGGCCCTTCTGCTCCCCGCGCTGTCGGTTGGTGGATCTGCAGAAGTGGCTGGGCGAGGGCTACGCCATCCCTGGCGACCCCAAGGAGCCGGGCGACGACGCCGACTGACGCGCATCGAACCGGGCGCGCCCCCGAGCGTTGACACCCGGACCGCGGTCGCTACCATCCCGTTGATCGCCGCACCTTGAGGAGCACCCCATGGCCGACAGCATGTCCAACAGCGCCACCGCCACCACCCCCGCGCCCGGCCCCACGGGCTTCCCGGGCGAGGCCGTCGCCAAAGAGGACTTCCCGCTCGCCTTCACCGCCCGCGCCCTCGAGATGATCAAGAGCGCGCTCGCCGAGACCAAGGGCGAGGACGGCAACTACCTGCGCGTGGGCGTCAAGGGCGGCGGCTGCTCGGGCTTCCAGTACAGCCTCAACTTCACCGACGAGGTCGATGACGAGGACGTCTTGGTGGTGGTCGAGGGCCTGCACATCGTCACCGACGCGTTCTCGGCCAGCTACCTCAAGGGCACCGAGCTCGATCACGTCGACACGCTGCAGGGCTCGGGCTTCAAGTTCAACAACCCGAACGCCAAGCGCACCTGCGGCTGCGGCAGCTCGTTCAGCGCCTAGTGCCGCAAACCCAAAGTGCGTAGGGGGGTCTGCGCCGCGGATTCTCGCCGAGGGCAAGGAGCCCCGCAGCCGCGTAGCAGCGCTACGCGGCGAGGACGCGACGCAGCGATCGGCGAGAACACCAAGCAGAGCCCCCTACGAACTTTGGGTTTGTGGCACGAGCTCATGGCGCACGAGCACGAATGACGACGGCTGCCGTGAGGCAGCCGTCGTTATTCGTACGGTCGCGGGCGCGCCTCAGCGGGTCGACTTGGCCTCGGCCGTGTGATCGCGCTTCTTGCCGTTCTGCGGGCGCGTCTTGCCGCTGGTGCCGCGATAGATCTTGCCCTTGCGCGTGCGCTGGTCGCCCTTGCCCATGGTGTCCTCCGAAGACGTGTGATCGTGGTGCGATCGGTTGGTGCGAGCTGTGCGGCGCCGTGGTTACGTCGGCGCGCAACCTCCCGCAATCGCGATCGTGCTAACCGAGGGCATGGCGACGATCGAGACCGTGTCCACGCGCGTCGAGCAGGTCACCGTCTACCGCAACGGCGCGCTCATCAAGCGACGCGGTCGCGGGCGCGGGCGCCTGCAGGTGCGCGGCCTGCCGCTGTTGTTCTCGTCCGACACGCTGCGGGTGCGGCCGGCGCAGGGCGCCGTGCGCGACATCGAAGAGACGGTGCTGTTGCAGAGCACGCCCGCGCCCGTCGCCGCCACCGACGAGGAGCGCGCCGAGCTCGTGCTGCAGATCGCCCAGGCCGACGACGAGATCCGCACGTGCGCGGCCATCGCCGAGGCCGCCGGGCGCCTGGTGCCCGTGCTGCCCGACGCGCGCGTGGCGGCCTCCTTGCCCGATCCCGCGCGCTTCACCGAGCTGCTCGCGCTGGCCGACCACCAGCGCGCCGACGCCCTCGAGCGCAAGGCCGCCGCCGAGCGCAAGAAGCGCGCCCTCGAGCGCGACAAGCATGCGTTGCTGGCGCGCCGCGAGGGCGAGCGCGCGCCCCCGCGCATCCTGCGCGGCGCTGTGTTCGCGCTCGACGTGGGCGAGGCCGTCGACTTCGAGCTCGAGTACTTCGTGCACGCGGCGCGCTGGGTGCCCACCTACGCTTTGCACCTCGACGGCGGGCGCGCGCGCCTGGTGGTGTCGGCGCTGGTGGCCCAGGCCACCGGCGAGGACTGGAGCGGCGTGACCCTGGCCGTGTCCACGGCCGACCTGGTGCGCGAGAGCACCCTGCCCACGCTCGGCTCGTGGCGCATCGGCCGCGTGCAGCCGCCCACCATGCGTGGGTACCGGCCGCTGCCGAGCGATCTGCCGACGCTCTTTTGGGGCTACGACAAGCAGCCGCGCCGGCCCGCCACACCCGAGCCGTCGCCACCGCCGCCGCCGCCGGGCGAGCCGCGCCAGTTCGAGAAGGCCAGCACCGACGAGGTGCGCAGCTTCGAGGCCGAGCGCACCGACGCCGTCGCCCACGTGGCGCTGGCGCGCGACGACAGCGCCACCGGCGTGCTCCACGACGACGACGACGACGACGTGGCGCTGGGCATGGCGCCGATGGATGGCGCGGCGTTCTCGGAGGAGGCCACGCTGCCGCCCCCCGCGGAGGCCTTGGCGGAGGGGGCCGTGTTCGCCGCCGCGCCACCGGCGCCCCCGATGGGCGCGCCGGCGCCGCGCATGTCGATGACGCGAGCGGGCATCCTCAACCCCGCGGCCTCCATGATGGCCCAGCGGAAGAAGGAGCGAGCCGGCGGCGGTGGCGCCGCCGTCGCGGCGCGCGCGCAAGCGGAGCTGCCGCCGCGCTGGCGCACGGCCTACCTGCGCATGTGCGGCCCCGACGACGGCCGACGCGGCCAGCTAGTGGCCCTCGACCCCCTGGAGCGCCTCCATTGGCTGCTCGAGGCCCACGACGTGGAGGGCGAGGGCGCCGACGCGCGCGCCGAGCTGCGCCGCGCCGTCGACGCGCTGCAGGCGGCGCAGCAG
>CAZONM010000530.1:0-3462 GCA_964580865.1 uncultured Myxococcales bacterium
CTGCCCGCGGCGCGCCAGCGCGCGCTCGGCGAAGCCCGCGGGCGCCGCCTCGTCGGGCAGCGCCTGGCGCACCAGCAGATCGACCGCGTCGTCGTCGCGGGTGGGATCGAGCGGCTCAGCCATGGAGCACCTCGGCGAGCGCGAGCCGCAGGGCGGCGCGGGCGCGGGACAGGCGGGACTTCACGGTGCCCACGTCGACGTCGAGGGCAGCGGCGGTCTCGTGCTCGCTGTGCTCGCCGAGCACGCGCAGCACGAACACGGCGCGCTGCTCCAGGGGCAGCGCGGCCAGCGCGCGCTCGACGCGGGTCGCGAGCGCGTGGGCGTGTGCCTGCGCGTGGGCGTCGCGCGGATCGGCGCGGTCGACGCCCGCGTGCGCCGACAGCTCCACGGGGCGGCGCCGGTGGCGGCGCCGCTCATCGAGGCACACGCGCGTGGCGATGGTGCACAGCCACGTGGAGGGGCGCGCGGGCCCGCGCGGGTCGAAGGACGGCAGCGCGCGAAAGGCCCGCGCGAACGCCTCTTGCGCGCAGTCCTCGGCGGCCGCGCGGTCGCCGCCCACGAGGCGCAGCGCGAGCGTGAACACGCGATCTTGGTAGCAGGTGACGAAGGCGCGGCATGCGGCCTCGTCGCCCTTGGCGGCGGCGGTGATGGTGGCGGCGTCGGCCTCCGGGCGGGGAGCCGACGGCGGCGTGGGCGCGTGGACCAGGCGGAGGGCCATCACATCGTCTTACACGTCGCGCGGGCGCGGAGGTTCCCGGGCCTGCCGGATCTGCCTTCGCCGATCGTGCGCCACCCAAGCCCGACGGCGCGCTGCGGCGCGGCCCGGGGGGCCGCGGATTCGCGCTACCTTCGCGAGCGTATGAGGGGAGCGGTGACGAGCGACCGACACCACGCCCGCGCGCGCGGCGCGAGAATGGCGATGGTGCCGCCATGACCGCGCTGCCCGGCTGCACCGACCGCCACCTCGTCGTCGACGGCGGCGCGGGTGCGCGCCTGCACTACGTCGAGGCCGCGCCGCCGTCGCCCGAGGCGACGCCGCTCGTGCTGGTGCCGGGCCAGTCGATGCCGTGGGACAGCTACCAGAAGGTCATCCCGCGCTTGGCCCGGCGCTACCACGTCTTCGCCGTCGACGTGCGCGGCCACGGGACGAGCGAGCACACCCCCGGGCACTACAGCTTCGGGCGCTGCGCCGACGATCTGGTGGAGCTCCTGCGCACGGTGGTGCGGCGCCCCGCGCTCGTCACCGGCAACTCGTCGGGCGGCATCATCGGCATGGTGGCGGCGGCGCGCGCGCCCGAGCTGGTGCGCGGCCTGCTCATGGAGGATCCGCCGCTCTTCTCCACCGATTGGCCGCGCCTGCGCGACGACACCTGGGTCCACGGCTTCTTCGTGCACACGGTGAACACGCTGCCCGACCTCGCGACCTACTTCTCGACGCTGCGCATCCCCACCAAGGGGCGCCAGAAGCTCATGTCGTTCCCGCGATCGCTGGCGTGGCTGTTGGGCGGCGCCATCCGACGACGGCAGCACAGGCACCCTGGCGCGCCCGTCGACATCTCGTGGCTGCCCTTGCACGTGCGCTTGTTCGTGCGCGGCCTGTCCGAGTACGACGTGGACTTCACGCGCGCCTGCGTCGACGGACGTATGTGCGACGTGGATCAGGGCAGCGTGCTCTCGCAGGTGCGCTGCCCCATTTCGCTCATGACCGCCTTCAGCTTCCGGCACCCCGATCTTGGGCTGGTGGGCGCCATGGACGACGACGACGTGGCGCGCGCGCAGGCGCTGCAGCCCACCATGGTCGTGCAGCGCCTGCAGAAGCCCCACGTCATCCACATCGCGGACCCCCGCGCCTTCTGCGACGCCGTCGACGCGCTCGCCGGGAGGGCGTGATGGCGCGCATCGGCGTGCTCACCTTCGGCTCGCGCGGCGACGTGCAGCCGTTCGTCGCCATCGGCGCCGAGCTCATCCGTCGTGGCCACCAGGTGGCCATGCTGGCCGCGCTCGATCAGGTGAGCTTCGTCGAGCGCGGCGGCCTGTGCGCCAAGGTGTACCCGTTCGACACCCGCGCGGTGCTCGAGGGGCCGCGCGGCCAGGAGTTGCTCGCGCGCGGCAACCTCTTGCGCTTCCTGCGCCTGCTGCAGGAGGAGACCGAGGCGCACCTGCACGAGGTGCTGCCCGTCATCGTGGATCTCGCCAGCGACGCCGACGTGCTCCTGGTGCACCCACTCATGGCCCCGTACGCCTTCGGCCTCGACGACGGCGCGCGCGTGGTGCAGGTCTTCACCGCGCCCATCACGCGCACCCGCGCCTTCGCCTCGCCGCTGTTGGGCAAGGGGCGCCTGGGTCCGCTCAACGCGCTCACCCACGACCTGGTGAGCGCGCTCGGCTGGCGCTCGTCGCGCGCGTTCACCCGGGCGACCGCGGCCTTGGCGGGCGTGCCCTTCGTCGACGAGAACTGCTTCGCGCGCGCCGAGCGCCTGGGCACGCTCGCGCTGCACGTCATCAGCGAGGTGATCCTGCCGCGCCCCGCCGACCTGCCCGCGCACCACGTGTTCTGCGGCGACACCCGCTTGGGCGCACGCGAGCGCGCCGGCGTGGGCGAGGGCACCGTCGACCCTGCGCTGCTCTCGTTCCTCGACGCGGGCGCGCCGCCCGTGTTCTTCGGCTTCGGCAGCATGCCGGTGCGCGATCCGCCCGCGATGCTCGCCGTCATCGACGAGGTGGCCCGCGCCCTCGACGTACGCGCGCTCGTCGGCGCCGGTTGGAGCAGCATCCCGGGGGGCGCGCACCACGACGGCCGCACCTTCGTGGTGGGCGCGTTCGATCACGACACCGTGCTGCCGCGCTGCAAGGCCGCGGTGCACCACGGCGGCGCCGGCACCACGCACGCCGCGCTGCGCGCCGGCCTGCCCGCGGTGGTGTGCTCGTTCCTCGTCGATCAACCGTTCTGGGCCGCCCAGCTCATGCGCCACGGCGTGGGCGCGCTCATGCCGTTCCCCAAGCTGAGCGCGGCGCGCCTGGTGGCGGCGCTGCGGCCGCTCTTGGCCGACGACGTGAAGCAGCGCGCCGAGGCCCTGGGCGCGCTGCTGCGGCGCGAGGACGGCGTGGCGGTGGCGGTGACGCGCATCGAGGCGTTCGCGGCGGCGCGCGCGGGCGCGATGGCGCCTTGAGTCGGCGGGCCGCGGCTCGCATGCTCGCGCACGCCACCCATGGACCCCGCCACCTACGCCCGTTGGCGCGCCACCACCCTCGGCCGGCTCACCGAGCAGGTCGAGCTGCGCGCCGTGCTCGAGCTCGCGGGACCGCTCCATGGCGCCCGAGTGCTCGACGTGGGTACCGGCGACGGCACCTACGCCATCGAGGCCGCGGCGCGCGGCGCGCGCGTCACGGCGCTCGATGCTGACGCCGCGATGCTCGAGGCCGCGCGCGACCGCGCGACGGGGCGTGCCGTGCGCGTGCAGC
>CAZONM010000531.1:0-3460 GCA_964580865.1 uncultured Myxococcales bacterium
CCAGAGCGCCAGCGCCGCGGAGCCCGCGCCCCGCGGCGCCGTCGGCGACGCCGAGCGTGACCTCGACGCTCTCATGGGCGGCGTCGAGGCGCCTGCGGCGCCCCCGTCGCCCGCGTCGTCGACGACCGGCGCCGCGGCCGATACCCTCCTGCTCGGCGGGCGCTACCTGCTCGGCGAGCCCATCGGCGGCGGCGGTGTGGGTCAGGTCTTTCGCGCCTACGACGCGTTCTCCGATCGCCCCGTGGCGGTGAAGATCTTCGGTGCCCAGGTGCTGCGCTCCGAGGCGGTGCAGGCCTTCGCCCGCGAGGTCCGCGCGTACGCGGAGCTGCGGCACCCGGCGGTGACCCCGCTGGTGGAGCTCAACATGGCGCACGGCTTCGTGGTGACGGAGCTGATCACGGCGCCATCGCTCGACGAGCGCATCGTCAGCGGCGGCGAGGCCGCGTGGCTCATCCCCGCGGTGCGCGCGCTGCTCGATCTGCTGGCCGCGTCGCATCGCACGGGCCTCGTACACGGCGGGCTCAAGCCCACCAACGTGTTCTTGGTCCCCGGCGGCGTGCGCGTCGCCGACGTGGGCGCGCACCGCCTGCTCGCGCTGCGCGCCACCGAGACCGGCGGGCTGGCGTCGGTGTGGCCCTACCTGTCGCCGGAGCAGCTGTTCGGCGCGCCGGCGTCGGTCGCCGGCGACCTCTACGCCGTGGGGGCCATGCTGTACCGCGCGCTCACCGGGCGGCCGCCGTTCGCGCACGCCGAGGACGACCGCCGCGAGCCGCCGGCGCGCGCCAGGAGCGTCAACCCCGACGTGCCGCCGTCGTGGGACGAGTTCCTTGCGCGCGCCTTGCACCCCAAGCCCGACGAGCGCTTCCTCGACGCCGATGAGCTCGGGGCCGCGATCCCGCCGCTGCCGGCGGCGTTCGTGCTGCCGGCAGGCGCGCCGTTGGCCGTGCCCCGCGCCAGCACCGTGCTCGGCGCCGCCGATCGGTACGCCAAGGGCGGCCTGGTGTGGCGCGGCGAGCCGGCCGTGCGCGTGTACGAGGGCACCGACCTGCTGCTCGAGCGCCCCGTGTGGCTCGTCGAGGCCGACCGCTTCGAGGACCTCAAGCCGCTCGTCGCGTGCGCGCCGCTCTGGCGCGGCGTGCAGCCGGTCTACGACGTCATCCCCGATCGGCAGCGCGTGGTGGTGGCGCGCGACCGCGTGGAGGCCAAGGCCGACCTCGCCACGCTGCGCGCCGTGCCCCACGCGCTCATGCGCGACCTCGGCGGCGTGGCCACGGCGCTCGCGCGCCTGCACGCGCAGGGGATCGCGCTCGGCGGCTTCCCGACCGCGCGCGCGCTCGGCCCCGTGGGTCCGCGCCTCAACCTCGCCCCCGCGCCCTTGCCCGTGGAGGCCACCGCCGACGCCACGGCCGCCGACTGGCGGAGCTTCGGCGCGCTGGTGGACGCGGCCTTCGACCTCCCCTCCGACGACACACTCGATGGCCGCGGGCGCGTGCTCGCCATGCTGCACGACAAGCGCCTGCTCGATCGGGCCGATCTCGAGGCGCTCGGCCGCGAGGCCGCCACGCTGACCGAGTGGCCCGCGTTCCTCGACGCCGTCATCGCGCGCTTGATGGCCGGCTCCTCGGCGCGCGTGGTGGCCAAGCTGGTGGCCGGCGTGGTGCGCGGACCGGCGTGAGCGCCGTTGAGCGCGCGGCCCGGGCGCGGTAGTCGCGCGCCATGGACGCACCCAAGCTCTTCACCGTCACGTTCCTCGGTCTCTCGCTCGGCGCCACCGCGGTGTGCGCCCAAGCCACCGCGCCCGCCGCGAGCAAGCCCGCCGCCAAGCCCGCCGAGCACCCCAAGGAGCACCCGGGCGAGCACCCGGCCGCGAGCCACGCGCCGGCGGCTCACGAGAAGACGCCGGTCACGCGTCCCGATGAGCGCCACCTGAAGAACGTCCGCCAGCTCACGTTCGGCGGCGAGAACGCCGAGGCGTACTTCGACGCCAGCGGCAAGGAGCTGACGTTCCAGGCCAAGCGCGGCGACGCCAAGTGCGACGCCATCTTCCGCATGAACGCCGACGGCACGAACCAGCGCCAGGTGTCGGTGGGCAACGGCCGCACCACGTGCGCGTACATCATGCCCGACGGCAAGAACCTCTACGCGTCGACGCACGGGGCCGGGCCCGGCTGCCTCGACGAGCCCGATCGCTCGCAGGGCTACGTGTGGAAGATCTACCGCGAGTTCGACCTGTGGCTGGCCGACGCCGACGGCAAGAACGCCAAGGTGGTGTTCAGCTCGCCGGGCTACGACGCCGAGGCCACCGTGTGCCACAAGGACGGTCGCATCCTGTTCACGTCGTCGAAGTCGGGCGACCTCGAGCTCTACGTCATGGACAAGGACGGCAAGGGCCTCACCCAGCTCACCAGCACGCCGGGCTACGACGGCGGCGCGTTCTTCTCCGAGGACTGCACCAAGGTCGTGTGGCGCGCGTCGCGTCCGGCGGGCGCCGAGCTCGAGGAGTACCAGCGCCTCCTCAAGCAAGACCTGGTGCGGCCGAGCAAGCTCGAGATCTTCGTCGCCGACATCGACAAGAAGAACGTCGTCACCAACGTGAGGCAGGTGACCAAGAACGGCAAAGCCAACTTCGCGCCCTACCTGCACCCCGACAACAAGCGCCTCCTGTACGTGTCGAACCAGGCGGACCCCAAGGGGCGCGACTTCGACATCTTCCTCATCAATGTCGACGGCACCGGCAACGAGCGCGTGACCACCAACCCCACGTTCGACGGCTTCCCCATGTTCTCGCCCGACGGCAAGCGCCTGATCTTCGGCTCCAACCGCGCCAACGACAAAGACGGCGACACCAACCTCTTCATGGCCGATTGGGTCGACTGACGTGCCTGGCGCGCTCGACTCCGAGGAGCGGCTGGTCGAGGCGATCAAGGGGCTGTTCTTCGTCGCGCCCGGCGCCCTCGACCTCGAGGACGACGCCGCGCTCCTGCCGCACGTACCCGGCCGCCAGCGCGTCGTCACCACCGACGTCGTGGTGGAGGGCGTCGACTTCGATCGCGCGCTCTACCCGGCGCTCTACGCCGGCACGCGCGCCATGCTGCAGAACCTGTCGGACCTGGGCGCCATGGGCGCGTCGGCGCTCGGCTTCGTGTGGTCGCTGGCCCTGCCGCCGTCGTGGCCCGAGGCCGACGTGCTCGACTTCGCGCGCGGCGCGGCGGTGCCCGCCAAGCTCGCGCGCTGCGCGCTCTACGGCGGCGACGTGTCGCGCACCGACGGGCCCATGGTCTGCTCCATCACCGCCTTCGGCGACGTCGAGGGCGCGCCGCTGTTGCGCTCGGGCGCGCGGCCTGGTGACGGCCTGTGGCTGTCGGCGCCCCTCGGCGCCTCGGCCGCGGGGCTGCGCCGCTTGCGCCGCGGTGACGCGCCCCGTGAGCTCGCGGCGTTTCGCGCCTGGCTCTCGGCGCTG
>CAZONM010000532.1:0-3458 GCA_964580865.1 uncultured Myxococcales bacterium
GTGGCGGCGCTCATGGCCGGCGCCGCGCTGCCCGAGCCCCTCGCGCGCGTGCTGGCGGGGCGCGGCGTGGCCGACGCGGCGGCCGCCGACGCATATCTGGCGCCCCGACTGCAGTCGCTGCCCGACCCGCTGGCGCTCGCCGGCATGGACGCGGCGGTCGAGCGCGTGGACGCGGCCATCGAGCGCGGCGAGACCATTGGCATCTTCGGCGACTACGACGTCGACGGCGTCACCTCCACCACGCTCCTGTGGGACTTCCTCGAGCGCGCCGGCGCCCGCGTGGTGGCCACCATCCCCGACCGCCTGGTGGAGGGCTACGGGCTCTCCAAGGGGGGCGTCGAGCGCTTGGCCGCCGCCGGCGCCGGCCTCATCGTCACCGTCGACTGCGGCGTCACCGCGCACGAGGAGGTCGACTTCGCGCGCGAGCGCGGCCTCGACGTCGTGGTCATCGACCACCACACGGTGCCCGTGTCGCTCCCGCGCGCCGTCGCCGTCATCAACCCGCACCGCGCCGACTGCAACCGCGGCTCCGAGGTGCTGTGCGCCGTGGGCGTCACCTTCAACCTGTGCCTGGCGCTGCGCCGGCGCCTGCGCGAGCGCGGGCACTTCACTGGCGCGCGCCCCGAGCCCGACCTCAAGGCCGCGCTCGACCTGGTCGCTCTCGGCACCGTCGCCGACGTGGTGCCGCTCGTGGGCGAGAACCGCGTGCTGGTGGCGGCGGGCGTGGCCGCGGTGCGCCAGGGCAAGCGCCTGGGCCTGCGCGCGCTCCTCGACGTGGCGGGCGCGCGCCTCGCGTCCGTCGACGCGGGCACGCTCGGCTACCAGGTGGGCCCGCGCGTCAACGCCGCCGGCCGCCTGGGCGACGCCATGCAGGCGGTGGCCCTGTTGCGCTCCACCAGCGAGCCCCAGGCGCGGGGCCTGGCCGCGCGCCTCGACCGCGAAAACCTGTCGCGCCGCGATCTCGAGCGGCGCATCGTCGACGAGGCGGTGCGCCAGGTCGAGGGCAGCGCGCTCTTGCGCCAAAGCGCGGTGCTGGTGGTGGGCGACGAGGGGTGGCACCCGGGCGTCGTCGGCATCGTGGCGTCGCGCCTGGTGGAGCGCTTCGGGCGCCCGGCGGTGGTGGTGGGCGAGGGCGGGCGCGGCAGTGGGCGCAGCATCGAGCGCTTCCACCTGCACGAGGGGCTGTGCACGGTGGCCGCGTCGCCCGACGGCGGCGGTCTCGTGAGCTTCGGCGGCCACGCCCACGCCGCCGGTGTGCGCGTGCGCGCTGGGCAGCTCGAGCGCTTCCGCGACGCGCTGGCCGAGGTGGCGGCGGCGCGCCTAGGGCCCGACGATCTGCAGCGCGTGTGGGTGCACGACGGCGATCTCGAGGTCGGCGCCGTCGACATGGCGCTGTGTCACGCCCTCGAGCGCGCCGCGCCGTTCGGCCGCAAGAACGCCGAGCCGAGCTTCGTGTTCCGCGGCCTGTCGCTGGTGGGCATGCGCACGCTCGCCGGTGGGCACCTCAAGGCCGTGGTCGATGGCGCGCGCGGCGTCGAGCTCATCGCCTTTGGCGCGGCCGAGCGCGCGGCGCAGCTCGGCGCGCGCGTCGACGTGCTGGCCACGCCCGAGATCAACGAATTTCGCGGCGCCACCACGCTGCAGCTGCGCGCGCGAGACCTGCGATGAGCGTGGCGGCGCTGACCCTGGCGGTCGCGGTCGCGGGCGCCGGCGCGAGCATCGACGTCGTGTTCCTGCCCGACGACGCTGCGGCGCCTCCGCTCGTGGTGCGGGTGAGCCAGCAAGGAGCCCAGCGCACGGTGGCGTGGGTGGTGGCGTCCACGCAGCCCGCGAGCGGCGCGCGCTCCGACGCCAAGGGCGCGCGGCGCTCGTTGCTCGCCCTGCCGGGCGCACCAACGGGGGCTGCCCTCGCCGACGACGGCGCCACCCTCGTGGTCACCATCGACGACGCCGGCGATTGGGCGCGTCGCTACCCCGACAAGAGCGGCCGCGCGCGCGTCGCCGGGGTCAGCGTGTCGGGCGAGCGCGCGCTGCGCCTGGTGGTGCCGGCGCTGGGTGCACCCGCCGGCCCGGCCACGCTGGTGGGCGCGCGCGTGCGCGTATCGGGCACGGGGGTGGCGCTGCCCGCCATGGGTGCCGCGCGCGCGTTGGTCCGGTCGGGCGCCGAGCTCGTGGTGACCGAGCCCACCGTCGTCGACGGCGTGGCGGCATGCGGCGCGATAGCCGCGGCGTCGTGGTCGAGCGACCGGCCGCCGCTGCGCTTGTTGGCCGAGGGAAACCCCGTCTGCGTGGGCGCCATGGCGGTGGCCCGCGTGACGGGCGTGCGCCTGAGCGCACCCCGCGACGTGCCCGTCGCTGGGGTGGTGATCGCGACGGCGCCCTGAGCCATCACCGACGAGCGAGCCCGCTCGCTCAGATCGATTGGCCCGCTCGTTGCGCGCGCACGCTCTCGAGCAGCCACGCTCGTAGGCGCCGCTCGTCGCCAGGCGCGAACTTGCGGAAGGCCGCGCCGGCCATCCACGAGCCCTGCAGATCCTCCACCCACACCACCTCGGAGGCGACCTTCAGGAGGTCGAGCTCTTTCTTCACCGGGATGTAGAGCAGCACGTTCACCAGGTCGCCCACGCGGAACTCCTGGCTCGACTCGAAGCTGATGCCGCCGATGGCGATGTTGCGCGAGGTCGTAGTGAAGGACTGGTTCCGCGCGGTGATCTCCACCCGAATCTCGATGGGGGCGCGCAGGTGACGCGTGGCCTTGTTCTGCGGGTGCGCGATCTTGCCGTCATCCGGCGGCGCGGTGGCCGGCACCGTCGGCTCGGCGGGCTCCACCCGCGCAGGGGCGGCTCGTTTTGCGCTGGCTGCCGTCGGGGAGGCCTTGTTCTTCGCCATCGGTGGTTCTTGTCCTTGCGTACGGAGAAAACGGAAAAAAACACTCAATCACGCGGGCCGGTCACCCGCGGCCGAGAAACCGGGGCCATCCTAGGGAAGCGGTTCGCTCCGCTGCAAGCGCGCGGCCGTTTCGGCCGGGCCGGTTCAGGGTGGCTGCCTGGGGGCACGACACCGTGTAGGGTTACGTGTGTGAGGACCCAGAGCCTGATCGTGCCCGACGAGCTGGCGGGCGAGCGCCTGGACGTGCTGCTCGCGCGCCTGGTGCCGGGGCTGTCACGGCGTCAGGCGCGGCGCCTGGTGGACGGCGGAAGCGTGTTCGTGGATGGGCGCCGCTGCCAGGTGTGCTCGCGCCCGTTGCGCGGCGGGGCGGCCATCGAGGTCAACCTCGCGCCGCCGCGCCCCGCGACCGTGGCGCCCACGCTGGTGGCGCTCGACGACGACCTGGCGGTCATCGACAAGCCGGCGCGCACACCGGCCGAGCCCACACGCGAGGCCGCCGCCGGCAGCGCGCACCACGCGCTCGCCGAGCTGTTGCGCGCGCGCGGCCTGGCCCACGACGGGCTGCTGGC
>CAZONM010000533.1:0-3446 GCA_964580865.1 uncultured Myxococcales bacterium
CCACGGCCGCCCCCTCGTCATCGCCGCGTTGAACGGCGCCACCAGGGCCGCGGCCTGCGCCGCCAGGTCGGGGTCGGCGATGAGCGTGGCGTCGACGCCGGCGGCGCGCAGGCGCGCGAGGCCGCCGCCGCTGACGCGCGGGTTGTGGTCGGCGGCCCCTACCACCACGCGCCTGACGCCCTCGGCCAGAATGCGCTCCACGCACGGCGGCGTGCGCCCATGGTGCGTGCACGGCTCGAGGGTGACGTAGAGGGTGGCGCCGCGCGCCGCGCCAGCGACCTGATCGAGCGCCACCACCTCGGCGTGTCGCTCACCCGCGCGCGCGTGAAAGCCGGTGGCGATGACGGCGCCGTCCTTCACCACCACGGCGCCCACCGGCGGGTTCGGCGCCGTGCGCCCCACGCCGCGGCGCGCCTCGACGAGGGCGCGCGCCATCATGGTCGCGTCGGTCGCGCGCGGCTCGTCGCGCGGCGCCCACAGCCAGCCAAACGCGCTCTGCGTCATGGCGCGTCAGGCCTCGGGGGGGCCGTCCGGGCGCGCGGCCTCCACGCGCGCCCCGCGCAGCGCCTCGAGCTCGCGCGCGAATTCCTCGACGTCGCGGAAGCTGCGGTACACGCTGGCGAAGCGCACGTAGGCCACCTGGTCGAGCTCGCGCAGCGCCGCCATCACCTGCTCGCCGATCCAGCGCGTGGCGATCTCGCGCTCGCCGAGCTCGGCGGCGCGGCGCTCGATGTCGGCCACGAGCTGCTGCACGCGCACGGTGGGCACGGGGCGCTTCTCGCAGGCGCGCCGCACGCCGGCGAGGAGCTTCTGCCGATCGAAGGGCGCGCGGCTGCCGTCCTTCTTGACGACCACCAGGGGCTGCTCCTCGACGCGCTCGTAGGTCGTGAAGCGCCGCGAGCACGCCGTGCACGAGCGGCGCCGCCGGATGGCGCGGCCGTCCTCGGTCTCGCGCGAGTCGACCACGCCGTTGTCCACCGACGAGCAGAACGGACACTTCATGGCGGCCTCCCCTCCTCTGCCAACGTGCCCGAGCCCGTGCCCGTGCCCGCTCACGCAAGCTGCGCGATCAACCTCGCATACAGCGGAAAGCGCGCCGCCAGGGCGCGCACGTCGGCGCGCACGGCGGCGAGCGACGCTTCATCGTTCGGTGCGCGCGCCACGCGCGCGATCAGGCGCGCGATGGCGTCCATCTCCGGCTCGCCCATGCCGCGCGACGTCACCGCGGGCGTGCCCACGCGGACGCCGCTGGTGGTGGCGGGCTTCTCGGGGTCGTAGGGCACCATGTTCTTGTTCACCGTGATGTCCGCGTGGCCGAGCGCGTCCTCGAGCACGTTGCCCGTGACGCCGGTGCCGCGCAGATCGATGAGCATGAGGTGGTTGTCGGTGCCGCCCGTCGTGAGCTTGAGCCCGGCGTCGAGGAGGCCGCGCGCCAGCGCGCGCGCGTTCTCGACGATGGCGCGCTGGTACTCGGCGAACGCCGGCGTCAGCGCCTCCTGCAGGCACACGGCCTTGGCGGCGACGATGTGCATGAGCGGGCCGCCCTGCGCGCCGGGGAAGACGCGCGAGTCGAGGGTCTTCGCCAGCGCCTCCTTGCACAGGATCATGCCCCCGCGCGGGCCGCGCAGCGTCTTGTGCGTGGTGGTGGTGACGTAGTCGGCGTGCGGCACGGGCGACGGGTGCTCGCCCGCCGCCACCAGGCCCGCGATGTGCGCCATGTCGACGAACAAGACGGCGCCCACGGCCTTGGCGATGGCGGAGAAGCGCGGGAAGTCGAGGGTGCGCGGGTACGCCGACGCACCGGCCACGATCATGCGCGGCCGGTGCTGGTGCGCCAGGCGCTCGACCTCGTCGTAGTCGATGCGCTGATCGCTCTCGCGCACGCCGTAGGCCACGACGTTGTACATGCGGCCCGAGAAGTTCACGGGGCTGCCGTGCGTCAGGTGCCCACCGTGATCGAGGCGCATGGCGAGCACGGTCTCGCCCGGCTTCATCACCGCCGTGTACACGGCGAAGTTGGCCGACGCGCCCGAGTGCGGCTGGAGGTTCGCGTGCTCGGCGCCGAACAGCTTCTTGGCGCGCGCGATGCCTAAGCGCTCGATGTCGTCGTAGTAGCGGCAACCGCCGTAGTAGCGCTTGCCCGGGTAGCCCTCGGCGTACTTGTTGGTGAGCACGGTTCCCGCGGCCTCGAGCACGGCCTCGGAGACGAAGTTCTCACTGGCGATCAGCTCGAGGCCGTCGGCCTGGCGGTGGTGCTCGGCCTTGATGAGCTCATAGACCTCGGGGTCGGTCTGGCGGACGTGCTCGAGCATGGCAGGGCTTTCCTCGGAGAAGGGCGCTCAGGCGCCGGCGGCCTTGGTCATGTCCTCGTGGACCAGCAGGCGGTGGCACGACGCGCAGGTCTCGAGCACTTGGCCCTTGCGCACCTGGATGCAGAGCTGCGGCGGCAGCATGCGCTTGCACGAGCCGCACATCTCGCCCTTGATGATCGACACGCCCACGCCCGCGCGCTTGGCGGCGATGGTCTCGTAGCGCTTGGTGAGCGGCCCGGGCAGCTTCTCGAGGAGCGCCTTGCGCGCCACGGCGTAGCCCTCGTGCTCGCCCTTGAGCGCCCTCACGTCGGTGTCGACCTTCTGCCATTCCTCGGCCGCCAGCGCCGAGGCCTTCTCGAGCTTGGCCTTGAGCTCGGCGGCGAGCTTGTGCGCGGCCTCGTGGGCCTCCATGTGCTCGAGCTGGGTGTCCTCGAGCCGATGCATCGCGCGCTTGGTGGCGGAGATCTCGGAGACCAACGCGGCATGCTCGCGCTCGCCACGCAGCTCGTTGGCGCGCGACTCCCACTTGCGGATCTTGGCGCGCTCGTCGGACAGCTCCCCCTCGACCTGCCGCTTCGCCTTGTCGGCCGCCTCCTTCTTGGCCTCGGCGTCGTCGAGCTGCTTCTTCACGGCCTGCGCGGCCTCGTCGGCCTTCTTGGCGGCGGCGGGCACGGTCTCGAGCTTGTCGGCCACGGCGCGAGCCTTCTGGTCGACGTTGGCGAGCTCGGAGAGGAGGACGAGCTGCTCGGCGAGGGTCGGCTGCGACATGCGCGCTCCACGACGTGTGAGACGCGGCGCACCCTGACCGATGGGAGCGCGCCGGTCAACGGACTTGGTTGCGCCATGCCAGACGCGGCGCGAGCACGTGAAGGACGCTCGCCACGACGACGCGGCGGGCGCGCGCCGCGCTGCGCTCGTCGACCACGTGGGGCACCACGGCGGGTCGCGCGACGTCGGCGAGGCGCGCGATGGCGCCGGGGTTGCCGCGCTCGTCGGGCGTGGTGGTGCGCCGCGCGCGCGACAGGAGCACGGCGGCGGGCGTGAGGCCCGCTGCGCGCAGCGCGCCCACCGAAAGGCACGTGTGATTGATGGTGCCGAGGCTGGTGCGGGCGCACAGCACGACAGGCAGACGCC
>CAZONM010000534.1:0-3416 GCA_964580865.1 uncultured Myxococcales bacterium
GCCATTCCCCGTGGCCTTCGTGCCGACGGAGCCGGCCGACCCCGCGCGGGGTGCGCCAGCCGCGCCCGTGTTGCTGCGCGGGGGCACCGTGCTGACCGCCGCGGGGCGCACCTTCGAGCGCGGCCACGTGCTCCTGGTCGACGGCGCGATCGCGTCGGTGGGCGAGGGCCCCGGCGTGGCCCCCGCCGGCGCCACGGTGGTCGACGTGAGCGGGCGCTTCCTCACACCAGGGCTCATCGACACGCACTCGCACATGGGCGTGTATCCGCTCCCCGGCAGCGACGGCAATACCGACGGTAACGAGGTCGGCGACCCGACCACGGCCGGGGTGTGGGCCGAGCACGCGTTCTGGCCGCACGACCCGGCGCTGCCGCGCGCCGTGGCCGGCGGGATCACGACGATTCAGGTGCTGCCGGGCTCCGCCAACCTCATCGGCGGGCGCAGCTTCACGGCCAAGCTCAAGCTGCGCGGCAGCGCGCGCGCGATGCGCTTCCCGGGCGCGCCGCAGGGCCTCAAGATGGCGTGCGGCGAGAACCCCAAGCGCGTGTACGGCACCAAGCGCGGCGGCCTGCCCTCCACGCGCATGGGCAACGTCCACGGCTACCGCAAGGCCTTTCAAGACGCCCTCGAGTACCGGCGCCGCTGGCAGAAGTACGAGCGCGACCTCGCGCTGTGGCAGGAGAAGCTCGCGCGCGAGCAGCAGCAGCCGAGCGCCGCGCCCGCGCCGGAGGCGGGCAAGAAGCCCGAGGAGGCGCCCGCACCCCTCGACCCGCCGGAGCCGCCGGGCCGCGACCTCGAGCTCGAGACCCTGGCCAAGGTGCTCGACGGCACCATCCTGGTGCACAACCACTGCTACCGCGCCGACGAGATGAACCTGATGCTCGATCTCGCGAAGCAGTACCACTTCAAGATCCGCTCGTTTCACCACGCGCTCGAGGCCTACAAGCTGCGCGACCGCCTGGCCACCGACGGCGTGGCGGTGTCGACCTGGGCCGACTGGTGGGGCTTCAAGATGGAGGGGCTCGACGGCATCCCCGAGAACGCGCCGCTGGTGGCCGCCGCCGGCGCGCGCGCCATCATCCACTCCGACAGCGAGAGCGAGGTGCGGCACCTGAACCAGGAGGCGGCCAAGGCGCTGGCTGCCGGCCGGCGTCTCGGGCTGTCGCTCGACGACAACGAGGCGCTGCGCTGGATCACGGCGAACGCTGCGTGGGCCCTGGGCGTCGACGATCGCACGGGCACGCTCACGGTGGGCAAGATGGGCGACGTGGTGGTGTGGGACCGGCACCCGTTCTCGGTGTATGCCAAGGCCCAGCGGGTCTACATCGACGGCGAGCTGGTGTTCGAGCGCGGCGGCGCGCGCCAGGTGACCGACTTCGAGCTGACGCTGCCGCACGCCGGCGACGACGCCGCCGCGCCGGGGGTGCTGCCGTGACGACATGGCTGCTCGCGCTCACGGCTCTCTCGGCGTCGTCCGCTGCGTCGTTCACCACGCCGGCGCCGCCGCTCGCCATCTTGGGTGCGCGCGTGGAGCGCGGCGACGGCACCTTCCTCGACAACGGCACCGTCATCGTCGTCGACGGCAAGATCGCTGACGTCGGCGTCGGCGTGCCGCAGCCGCCCGGCGCGCAGGTGATCGACGCGCGCGGCCGCGTGCTGACGCCGGGTCTCATCGCCACCGGCTCGCAAGTGGGGCTCGTGGAGGTGGGGCTCGAGAAGGGCACCGTGGACGCGGCGCTCGAGGGCGCGGCGGTGCCCGCGTTCCGCGCCATCGACGGCTACAACCCGCGCTCGTGGCGCGTGGCCGTCGACCGCGGCCAAGGCATCACCAGCTCGATCGTGACGCCGTGGGGCGCGCTCATCCACGGCCAGGGCTTCTGGGTCGAGCTGTCGGGCGAGCCGGGCTCGGCGGCGGGCGCCAAGCGCGTCGCCATGTTCGCCTCGCTCGCGGGCGCCGCGCGCGACGCGGCCGGCGGCGCCCGTGGCGGCGTGCTGTTGCGCCTGCGCGAGATCCTCGACGACACGCGCTTCTATCGCGCCAACAAGAGCGCCTACGACCGCGCGCAGACGCGGCCGCTGTCGCTGTCGCGGCTGCACCTCGAGGCCATGTTTGCCGTGGCCGACGGCACGCTGCCCCTGGTGGTCGACGCCAACCGCGAGAGCGACGTACGCGCGCTCCTGGCGCTGGCCGAGGCCGAGCGGCTGCGCGTGGTGGTGAACGGCGGCGCCGAGGCGTGGCTCGTGGCCGGTGAGCTCGCCGCGCGCAAGGTCCCCGTGATCCTCCAGCCCTCGACCATGGAGCCGTGGGGCTTCGACGCGCTGCACGCGCGCGACGACGCGGCCGCGCTGCTCGATGGCGCGGGCGTGCCGCTCGTCATCTCGTCGGGCGGCACCGACAACGGCACCACGCGCCTGCGCCAAGAGGCGGGCGTGGCGGTGGCCTACGGCCTGCCCTGGCGCAAGGCGCTGAGCGCCATCACGCTGGCGCCCGCGCGCGTCTTCGGCGTCGATCGCGAGGTGGGGTCCATCGCCAAGGGCAAGCGCGCCGACCTGGTGCTGTGGTCGGGCGATCCCCTCGAGGTCACCAGCGCGGCCGACGTGGTCATCATCGCGGGCCGCCGACAGGACCTGGGCTCGCGCCAACGCGCGCTGGCGGAGCGGTACCGCGCCGCGCGCTGAAGCATGCGCGACGGCCGTGCGCGGCCCGTCATGGACGCCTGAGCCAACCTGGCCATCGGGCGTTGCTATGCAGAGGTTGCTGCGACGCGCCGCGCACGCGAAGCGTCGAACGGGAGGTCTCACATGCTCAAGAAGATCCTGATCGGTCTCGCCGTCGTGGTCGTCGCGCTGGCCGGGTTCATCGCCATGCGCCCGTCCACCTACCACGTCGAGCGCTCGCTCACGGTGCAAGCGCCGCCTGAGCTCGTGCATGGCATCGTCGCCGACATGGCGCGGTTCCCGAGCTTCTCGCCGTGGCACAAGCTCGACCCCACGATGAAGCAGACCCTGTCGCCGACCACCACCGGCGTCGGCGCCACCTACGCGTGGGAGTCCCCCAAGGACGACGTCGGCTCCGGCACGATGACCATCACCGCCGTGGAGCCGAACCAGAAGGTCGTGCAAGACCTGCACTTCCTCAAGCCGTGGGAGTCGAAGGCCGTGGTCACCTTCACCACCACCGCCGAGGGCACGGGCACGAAGGTCACCTGGGGCATGGACGGCGACACCGGCGGCTTCGTCGGCAAGGCCATGGGCCTCTTCATGGACATGGACGCGATGATCGGCAAGGACTTCGAGGAGGGCCTGACGAACCTCTCGCGCGTGAGCCTCGAAGAGGCCGTGCGACAGGGCGGCGATGCCAAGGGTGCAGGCAACGCGGCGGCCGCTGCCGCGGGCGGCGCCCCCGGCGCCCCTGG
>CAZONM010000535.1:0-3414 GCA_964580865.1 uncultured Myxococcales bacterium
GGGTCTGGCTCACCTCGCTGCGCAGGCGCTCGAGCTCGGCGGTGTCGGCGGCGGGCGGCGCCGCCGGCGCCGACGCCACGGGCGCGGGCGCGCGCGGGCCGGCGAAGGCGGCGAAGGGGTTCCACGGCGAGTAGGGCAGCTGCTGCAGGAAGCCGCGCTGCGCGTCGACCAGGGCGCGCTGGCTCTGCAGGAAGGAGTCGAGCGAGCCCTGCAGCGCGTGCGTGAAGCTCTCCTTCAGGGGCGACGACGACAGGCGCACCACCTGCTTCAAGAAGCCCGTGGGCAGCATCTCGCGGGCGCCCTCCTTGTCGAGGATGATCTGCACCAGCACCTCTTTGGTCAGATCGTCGCCGCTCTTGGCGTCGATGACCTGGATGTCATTGCCGCGCTGCACCATCTCCTCCACCTCCGGCAGCGTGACGTAGCGCGAGTCGCGCGTGTCGTAGAGGCGGCGGTTGCCGTACTTCTTGAGCACGATGGGCAGGCCGCTCGGGGCGGCGTTCATCGAGGGGGCGGGCTCGTGCGCGCGGGGCTTCATGGGCTCGGTGGTAGGGGACGGCGCCCGGTCGGTCAAGCGGCCCCGCTGCGCATCGGCTACACGACCGATGCGCTCTTGTGCGTTGCACAAACCCCCTTGACAGGTGCGACGCGCGGCGTCTGGAATCCGCGCCGTGAGCGATCTCCCCGCCACCCCTGCCACCAGCGCCGCCCCCGCGTTCGCCAGCCCCGCCGACGTGCCCGCGCACCTCGACGACGCCGCGCTCGAGCGCGCGCTCGCCGCCGGCCGCCCCCAGGGTGCGTGGCGCACCTTGGAGATCGACGGCGTGCGCTCCCCGCTGGTGCAGGCGGGACGCGGCCGGCCGGTGCTGTGCGTGCATGGCCTCGGCCACGACGCCTGGGACTGGGCGCCGCTCTTTGTGCGATGCAGCAACGAGGCCGCGCTCACGGCCTTCGACCTGCCGGGCTTCGGCCTATCGTCGAAGCCGGCGCGGGCCTGGGACCTGGAGCTGTTGGTGCGCGCGCTGCTCGCGGCGGCGCGCCTGCTGCCGGCGCCGCCCGTGGTGGTGGCCTCGTCGCTCGGCGGCCACGTGGCGTTGCTGGCGGCGCTGCGCGCGCCCGAGCTGTTCTCACACCTGCTCCTGAGCGCGCCCGGCGGCCTGGTGGAGGTGCCGGCGCCCCTGCAGGCGATGCTGCGCGCCTACTACGCGGTGGACGCCATCGTGCAGCGCAGCGACGCGGAGATCGTGGGCAACAGCCGCCGCATCTTCGCGACCCCGGGCCTGGCCGTGGATGACGCGCTCGCCGCGCGCAAGCTCGCCGTGCACCGCGCGCGCGCGGCGCGCGACTTCGCCGCGCCCTTTGCCGGCGTGGTCGACGACGTGTTCCGCCACGTGGTGCTCGCGCAGCTGCCGTCGCTCGGCGTGCCGTGCACGTTCGTGGCCGGCGAGCGCGACGTGGTGGTGCCGCCCGACGCGGTGGCGGCCGCCGCGCGCCGCAGGAGCGCGCGCTTCGTGGCGCTGCCGGGCGTGGGTCACTGCCCGCACCTCGAGGTGCCGGACGCCTTCGCGGAGCTGGTCCGCGCGTGCTTGCAGGAGGGAGGCCGACATGTTCCCCGGTGACTGGACCGAAGGGCTCGCGCGCTTGTTCGGCGAGAGCGTGGCGGTGGTCGACGAGGCCAGCGGCGAGCGCGTGAGCTATCGCGCGTTGGCGTGGCGCACGAGCGCGTGCGCGGCGGCGCTGGCGGAGCTCGGCGTGCGCCGCGCAGGCACGGGCGAGCCCGGTCCGCGCGTGGCCGTGCTCGCCAAGAACCGCATCGAGCACCTCGAGCTCTTGTTCGCGTGCGCGCGCGTGGGCGCCATCTTCTTGCCCGTCAATTGGCGCCTGGCCGAGCCCGAGGTGGGCTACATCCTCGACGACGCCGCGCCCACGGTGCTGTTCTACGACGACGCGTTCGCCGACGTGGCGCAGCGCCTGGCCGCGGCGCGCGGGCTGCGCGCGCTCTCGCTCGACGCCGACCTGCCGCGCCTCACCAAGGGCAAGGGCGCCGTGCCCGCGGTGCCCCAGGCCGCCGTCAGCGACGCCGATCCGTGGATCGTGCTCTACACCTCGGGCACCACCGGCTACCCGAAGGGCGCGCTCATCCCGTACCGCCAGGTGGCCTACAACGCGCTCAACACCAGCATCGCCCTCGACCTCACGGCGAAGGACAAGACCGTCACCTACACGCCGCTCTTTCACACGGGCGGCCTGCACGTCCTGACCACGCCGCTCCTCTTGCGCGGCGGGACCATCATCCTCGCCGACGGCTTCGAGCCCGAGCGCTTCCTGCGCCTGAACGCGGCCGAGCGCTGCACGCTCTTGTTCGGCGTGCCCACCACCTTCGAGATGATGGCGGCGAGCGCGACCTTCGACAGCGTGGACCTGTCGTCGCTGCGGCTGGCCCTGTGCGGCGGCGCGCCGTGCCCGCTGTCGCTCATCGAGCGCTACACGGCGCGCGGCCTGGTCTTCAAGCAGGGCTACGGCCTCACCGAGGTGGGGCCGAACGTCCTCAACTTGAACGCCGACGACGTGGTAAAGAAGGCCGGCAGCGCGGGGCGGCCGAACCTGTTCATCAGCGCCCGCGTCATCGACGCCGAGGGGCGCACGGTGACGGGTGCCGGGCGCGGTGAGCTGTGCCTGGGCGGGCCGTGCGTGTGCTTGGGCTACTGGAACAAGCCCGAGGCCACGCGCGCGGCGTTCACGCCCGACGGCTTCTTCAAGACCGGCGACGTGGTGGAGGTCGACGGCGACGGCTTCATGAGCATCGTCGATCGCGCCAAGGACATGTTCATCTCGGGCGGCGAGAACGTGTACCCGGCCGAGGTGGAGAAGGTCTTGGCCGATCACCCCGCGGTGCGCGCCGCCGCCGTGGTGGGCATCGCCGACGCGCGCTGGGGCGAGGTGGGCCGCGCCTTTCTCGAGGTGCGCGGCGGTCATCACGTCGAGGTCGCCGAGGTGGTGCGCTTCGCGCGCGCGCGCCTGGCCGCCTACAAGGTGCCGAAGGAGATCGTGGTGGTCGACGAGCTGCCGAAGAACCCGAGCGGCAAGGTGCAAAAGCACCTGCTGTCGCGCGAGGTGCGCGCGTGAGCGCCGGGCGAAGCACCCTGGTGTACACCGCCGCGCTCGCGGCGGTCGTGCTCGCGCAGCCCGCGTGCTCGCTCTCGGTGCGCGAGTGCGCGGCCGACGACGATTGCCCGCTCGACGCCGAGTGCGCGGCGGGCACGTGCGTTCCCGTGGGCGGCGGCGAGGGCGAGGGTGAAGGCGAGGGCGAAGGGGAGGGTGAAGGCGAGGGTGAAGGTGAGGGTGAAGGTGAGGGTGAAGGTGAGGGTGAAGGCGAGGGTGAAGGCGAGGGTGAAGGCGAGGGTGAAGGCGAGG
>CAZONM010000536.1:0-3394 GCA_964580865.1 uncultured Myxococcales bacterium
GTGCGCCGTGGCGCCCGCAGCCGCCGCCGCGCGCGCCGCGGGGCTCGCCTTCGTGGTCGGCAGCGGCCTCGACCTGTCGACGACGACCGCCGCGGTCCGCATGCAGCGCCCAGGCCCGACCGCCGAGGGCCTGGCGCGCGCGCTCCAGGCACGCCTCGCCGACGGTGCCACCGACGAGACCGACGCGCTCGTGCCCGACTACTGCCGCGCACCCGACGCCAAGCTGCCGGCGCCGCGCTGAGCGGGTCGTCAGTTCTTCGACAGCTCCACCTCGCCGAGCGCGGCGAGGAGGAAGCTCCAGCGATCCGCCAGCTCCTCGATGATCTTGGCGGTGGGCTTGCCCGCGCCGTGGCCCGCCTTCACGTCGACGCGGATGAGCACGGGCGCGTCCCCGCCGTGCGCCTCTTGGATGGCCGCCGCGAACTTGAACGAGTGCGCCGGCACCACGCGGTCGTCGTGATCCGCGGTGGTGATGAGCGTGGCCGGATACGGCGTGCCCGGCTTGAGCGCGTGCAGCGGTGAGTATGCGCGCAGCACCGGGAACATCTTGGCGTCGTCGGCGCTGCCGTACTCGCTCACCCATGCATGTCCGATGGTGAACTTGTGGAAGCGCAGCATGTCCATCACGCCCACCATGGCCACGGCGGCGCCGAATTTCTCGGGGTGCTGCGTGATGGACGCGCCCACCAACAGCCCGCCATTGCTGCCGCCGCCGATGCCGAGCTTGGCGGTGCGGGTGACCTTGTTGGCGACGAGCCAGTCGGCGGCCGCGGCGAAGTCGTCGAACACGTTCTGCTTCTTGTCGAGCATGCCGGCCGCATGCCAGTCCTCGCCGTATTCGCCGCCGCCGCGAAGGGTGGGCTGCGCGTACACGCCGCCGCGCTCGAGCCACGCGATGAGCCCCGGCGAGAACGACGGGGTCAGCGAGATGTTGAAGCCGCCGTAGGCGTAGAGGTAGGTCGGGTTGTCGCCGTCGTAGGCCAGCCCCTTCTTGTGCACGAGGAACATCGGCACCTTCGTGCCGTCCTTCGACGAGTAGAACACCTGCGTGGTCTGGTAGTCGTCGGGCGTGAACTTGACCTTCGGCTGGCGCCACAGCGTCGACACGCCGCTCTCGAGGTCGAGCTGGTACACCACCGTGGGGTAGGTGAACGACGTGAACGCGTAGTACGTCTGCTTGTCCTTGCTCTTGCCGGCGAAGCCCATGGTGGTGCCGATGGTGGGCAAGGGCAGCTCGCGCACCTTGGCGCCCTTCAGATCGTGGAACGTGACGACGTTGTGCGCGTCGCGCAGCCACTGCACCAAGAAGCCGCCGCCGAGCATGGTCGCGCTCTCGAGCTTGTCGTTGGAGCTCTGCGCGATGACCTCCGTGAGCGCGGGCTTGGCGCCCGCTTTGAAGCCCTTGACGTCGACCGAGACCAGCCGCTGGCGGGGCGCATCGCGATCGGTCTGGATGAAGAAGGTGCTGCCCCGGTTGCCGATGAAGCCGTACGCGGCGTCGAAGTCGTCGAACAGCTTGACGAGCGGCGCGCCCTTCTTGCCGAGCTCCTTGAACCACAGGCGGTTCCTGCGATCGGTGCCGTCCCACACCGTGACCACGAGGTACTTGCCGTCCTCGGTGACGTAGGGGTCGAAGCCCCAGGTCTTGTGCTCGGCGTCCTCCACCACGAGCTGGTCCTGGTCCTGCGGGTCGCCCAGGCGGTGGAAGTAGATCTTGTGGAAGTAGTTGGCCTCCTCGAGCGCGTCGCCTTCCTTGGGCGCCGGGTAACGCGCGTAGAAGAAGCCCTTGCCGTCGGGGGTCCAGGCGGCGCGCGAGAACTTCGACCACTTGACGAGGTCTGGCAGGTCCTTGCCGGTGGCGACGTCCTTGACGTGCCACTCCTGCCAATCGGAGCCGCCAGACGACAGCGAGTAGGCCATGAGCTTGCCGTCGTCGGAGATGGCCGAGCCCGAGAGCGCCACGGTGCCGTCGCCCGAGAGCGCGTTGGGATCGAGCAACACGCGCGCGGCCTCGTCGGCGCCGCCCTTGCCCTTGGCCGCCGGGTCGACGGCGTAGAGCACGCTCTGGTTCTGCAGGCCGTCGTTCTTGAAAAAGAACGTGCGGCGGTCCTTGCCCTTGCCCTCGACGGAGGGCGGGCTGTAGCGCTCGTAGTCCCACAGCTCCGTCAGGCGCGCCTTGACGGCGGCGCGCGCCGGCACGCGCGCGAGCCACCCGAACGTGACCGCGTTTTGTGCCTTGACCCAAGCGGCGGTCTCCGCCGAGTCGGGGTCCTCGAGCCATCGATAGGGGTCGGGTACCTTGACCCCGTGGAGCTCGTCGACGACGTCGCCCTTGGTGGTCTTCGGGTACGCGAGCTTCATGGCGGTCTCCGGTGGGGTTGGCGTCGCGGCCGCAGGCGGCGCGGCCGTGGGCGGCGCGGCTGTCGGCGCGGGCTCGGCGGTGGCGCAGGCGAGCGGCGTAGTCAGTGCTGCGATGGCGGCGGCGCGAAGGACGTGCATATCCCCTCCGCGGCCGCTCATTCGTCAACGCGCGCGCGCGGGCAAGGCCCGACGGCGATCCCGCGCACCAATCTGTGCTGTAGCGTGTGATCGATGGCGATCCGCGGCCCGCACGGACCAAAGCCTCCGCCGCCCGAGGCCGGCGTGCGCCCGGCGCGCGAGCAAGCCGTGTCGCCGCTGCAGCGGCTCGTCGACTTCGGCGCCGCGCGCACGCCGCAGGAGGCGCGGCGCCTCGTGCACGAGCTGCTCGCCTCGCTGCGGGCGGCGGGCTTCCCGGTGCCGGCCACGGGGGGCGCCGAGAGCCAGCTCGGGCAGGCGCTCAAGCTCTTCCAGGCGAGCCAGGGGCTCCCCGCCGACGGGCGCCTCGAGAAGGACACGTTGGGCGCCCTCCTCGACGCTGGCGTGCTCGCGCCGCCGAGGGACGCGGGCGAGGCGGGGGGCGCGCGCGACACGGGCGGCGTCGCCAAGGGCGAGCCCGCGCTGCCCGAGCGCATGCTCGGCCTCCCCAAATTCCTCGGCGACAAGCGCGCGCTGCCGCAGACGGGCGGCGCGGTCCCCGACGGCGCCAAGGCCCTGCACGACGTCGAGGCAGCGCAAAAGGCCGACGCCAAGGACAAGCCGCCCGAGATCGACCTCAAGGGCTTCTTGTCGTCGCTGCGGGCGGCGGGCTTCTATGGCGCCGGCAAGGGCGCCGAGCAGCTCAAGGACGCGCTGAAGAAGCTCCAGCGCACCGATGGCCTGCCGCAGAGCGGGCAGCTCGACGCGCGCACGGCGGAGGCCCTGGTGCGCCGCGGCGTGCTGCCCGAGTCCGCGCTCGCGACCTTGGCGCGCGAGCACCCCACGAGCCAGCCGTCGAGCGGCGCGCGCGCCGAGAGCGCCCTCGCCAGCGCCGACC
>CAZONM010000537.1:0-3394 GCA_964580865.1 uncultured Myxococcales bacterium
GCCGCGGGCTGGCTGCTGCCAGGTCCGGCGATCACCCATCTTCTGCCGCTGTTCACCGGCGCCGCGCTGGTTTTCGGGGCGGTCAACGGCATTCTCGTCGCCCGGCTGCTGGCCTCCACGTCCTCCGCGAAAGCCACGCCCGAGTAGATTATTGGCGGTTTCCAAGCGACAATCCGCCCCATGCAAACATCATTGAATACCGTCACGCTCGCCCTGACCGGCGCATCCGGCATGGCCTACGGCCTGCGCCTGCTCGAATGTCTGCTCGCCGCCGATCTCGACGTCCATCTGCTGGTGTCGCAGGCCGCGCATGTCGTCGCCAAACAGGAACTCGGCATCGCATTGCCGCCACGCGCGAGCGATCTCGAGCGCCAGCTCACCGACGGCGAGGCGCTCTCGACGGCGCTGCAGCGCAGCGGCGTGGGCGCCGATGACACGAGCGATCTGGTGCGCGCGCTCAAGGACCACGTGGACATGCGCGGGCTGCGCGCGGGCGCCACCTTCGCCGTGGTGTGGCGCCCCCTGGTCACCGGCGCCCGCGAGCTGGTGCGCTTCGAGCTGGCCACGCTCTCGGGCGAGGGCGTGCCGCGCACCGTGGTGGTCGACCGCGAGCCCGCGCCCATCACGCAGCCCGAGGTCGGCGCCGTGTTCTTGGCGCGCCACGAGGACGCGCCCATCGAGGTCAAGGTCGAGGGGCTCTCCGGGACGGTGCGCTCGAGCCTGTACCAGTCGATGCTCGAGGGCGGCGAAGAGGCGCTCCTCGTGAACAAGTTCGTCGACGTGTTCGCCTGGAACGTCGACTTCTACCGCCAGACCCAGAAGGGCGACGCCTGGCGCGTCATCGTGGAGAAGCGCTTCGCGGGCGGCCGCTTCCTCGGCTATGGCAAGGTGCTGGCGGCGGAGTACGTCAACGCCGGCAGCGCGCACCGCGGCTTCTTGTTCGAGTCGAACGACGGCGCGCACCGCGGCACCTACGACGACGAGGGCAACGCGCTGCAGCGCACGTTCTTGAAGAACCCCATGGAGATCGCGCGCGTGACGTCGAGCTACGGCATGCGCTTCCACCCGGTGCTCGGCAAGAACAAGCAGCACCAGGGCGTGGACTACGGCGCGGCCATCGGCACGCCGGTGTGGAGCGTGGCCGACGGCGTGGTGAAGGAGGCGCGCTGGTCGAGCACGGCCGGCAACATGATCGTGCTCGCGCACATGAACGGCATCACCACCGAGTACTTCCACCTCTCGAAGTTCGCCGACGGCATCAAGCCCGGCGCGCGCGTGACGCAGAAGCAGGTCATCGGCGCCGTGGGCAACACCGGCATGTCCACGGGCCCGCACCTGCACTTCGGCATGCTGCGCGCGGGCGCGCACGTGGACCCAGCGCAGCAGAAGTTCCCGAACGCCAAGCCCATCCCCAAGGAGTATCGGGACGAGCTCGGCCGCTTCGTGGCGCCGCTGCTCGCGCAGCTGCGCGCCCTCGACCGCGCCTGACGGGCGCGCCGCGCGCCCGTGCGCTACCATCAGCGACGTGCGCCGCTCGCTCGTCTCCGTCGCGCTGCTCGTCGCGCTCGCGCTCGGCGCGTGCCAGACCCCGAGCGGCGAGGAGATCGACTGCGGCGAGCTGTGCAGCCTGGCGATCTTCGGCGTGCTGGCGGTGCCGTGCGGCGTCGCGGCGGGCGTGGGCTGCATCAGCGGCGGTATCACCCGCTGCGGCGAGGGCGCGCCGCAAGACCAGCCGCCCCCCGCCGCGGCGCCCGCCGAGGCCGCGCCCGCGGGCGCGGCGGGCCAACCCATGGAGTACTGAGCATGCGCCAAGCGACGGGCAAGGTCCGGGTGCGCCGCGTGCTGTCCGTGCTGTCGCCGGCCATCCTGTTCATCGGCTGCGACATGCTCGGCGACGCCTATCAGTGCGGCTACGACGGTGGCTACGGCTTCGTGGACTTCGTCTATGGCTGCGCGGCGTCGTGCGAGCAGCAGCGGCTCGAGCGCGAGGAGAAGGAGGCGGTGTGGAACGACGCCTGCGATCTGTCGGTGCAGGCCGCCTTCGCCACCCAGGCCGCGCTCGACGAGGCCAACCAGGCGTGCGAGGACCAGTACGGCTTCGACTCGAGCATTCGCCTGTGCGAGGACCTCGGGCAGGAGATCGACTTCGAGCCGCCCGGCTGCAGCCCCTACGATCGGCCCGCGCTCGGCGTCCCCGTGGAGGGCAACTACGCCTGCCCCGCGGGCGCGTCGGGCGCTTCCCTGTGCCTGTGCTGCGACGGCGGCGGCGTCAGCTGCAGCCTGGCGGGCGGGACGTGCTGGGACAACAGCCGGTGCTGCAGCGGCGTGTGCGATCGGCCGCCGCCCGTCGACGCGGGCGTGCTGCTCGACGCCGACGGCGGCGTCATCGACGGCGGCGTGCTGCCGCAGCCAAACGGCACGTGCCGCTGATCCGAGCGGGCGCACGCTGCGCTCCCCTTCGCCGCGAGGATGCGCCATGCTCGCCCGCGCGCTGATCCTGCTCGCCCTCGAGGTCCCCGTGGCCAAGCCCCCCGAGCCGCTCGAAGAGATCTTCCCGCTCACCGCCCTCATCCTCGACGCCGAGGTGAAGGCCGTGCAGCACACCGACCCCGACGACGACCCGCAGGGCAAGGACGTGCCGCGCCAGGTGGTGCTCCTCACCGTCAAGCGCGTGCTGCGAGGCGCGCTCGGCGCGGCCGAGGAGAAGACGCGCGAGGTGGTGGCCATCAAGCCCAAGGCGCCCTTCACGCTCAAGCCCGGCGTCAAGGGGCCCTACCTCCTCGCCGTCGACGACAAGACGGGCGAGCGCACCATCCTTGGGCGCTACGGACCCGACTCGTGGACGTTCGAGAAGATCGAGCGCAAGCTCGCCGAGCTGCAGCCGCCGCACCTCGCGCGCTGACGCTCACGCGCCGCGTCGCCTCGTGACTCACAGCGTCAGCGCGCGGCATCGGCCGATGGGCTGGCGAGAGACCCCCTTGGCGGATCGGCGCGCGGCAGCGAGCCTCCGCGCGGTTTTGCCCGGAGGTCCCATGTCGCGCGTGCTGGTGATCGGTCTGGTGCTCCTTGGTTCTGCATCGAGCGCGCGCGCCGACGCGGGCGCCGTGTCGGCGGTGTCGATCCAGGGCGTGGACCCGCGCATCTACCTGCGCGCCCTCAAGCCCGAGCCGCGCGCCATGCTCGAGCTCAAGCGCACCCCCGTGGACGTGTCGGTGGCCATCCTCGAGGGCCACGCCGAGCGCTACCTGGCGGAGCTCGGCGCTTACCCGAAGCACCTGGCGCCCGTGGAGATCGAGCTCTTGCGCGAGGACGAGACGCGCGCGCTGCTCGAGGGTGCGCTCGCCGCCGTGGCCGCCAAGCGCCACCCGCGCGCCGCGGCGCTCATCGAGCGCTG
>CAZONM010000538.1:0-3394 GCA_964580865.1 uncultured Myxococcales bacterium
TGCGCGCCCAGGCGCACGGCACGGTGCGGCCGGGCTTGCCGGGCATGGGGGGCCGCGCGCTGGTGCGCTACGCGCTCACGCTCGACGACGTGAAGCTGGCCCGCCGCGCCACGCGCGTCATGTGCGAGCTGCTCCTGGCGGCCGGCGCCCGCGAGGCCTACCCCGGCGTCGCCGGCATGCCCACCGTCGTCACCACGGGCGCGCTGGCCGCGCGCCTCGAGGCCGACGGCCCGCTCGACGCGCGCGCCTACGCCATGTCGATGACGCACCTGTTCTCGACGGCGCGCATGGGCAGCGATCCGCGCACCAGCGTGGTGGGCCTCGACCTCCAGCACCACGACGTCGACGCGCTGTACGTGGCCGACTCGAGCGTGTTCCCGAGCAACACGGGCGTGAACCCGCAGCTCGCCATCGCCGCCGTGGCCCAGCTGTGCGCGGCGGCGGTCGTACGCGCGCATCAGCGCGCCGCCGCGTGACACCCGGCGTCTGCGCTACGCTCGTCGTCGATCGCCGGGCGCCATGGTGGCGGGCGAGGGAGCACGAGCCATGAGCACCGCGCCCGAGGTGATCGACGCGCCAGCGCATGACCCGCTGGCCGACGCACGTGCGGCGCTCACCGAGCCCGCACAGGAGCGCGCGGGCGGCAGCGTGGTGCTGCTGATCTCGCTCGTGCTCTTCGCGGTCACCGCCGGTGACGGCGGCCTGGCCCACGTCGCCGTCGTCATCGGCGTCATCCTGCTGCACGAGCTCGGTCACCTCTTCGGCATGTGGGCGTTCGGCTACAAAGACCTGCGCATCTTCTTCATCCCGTTCTTCGGCGGCGCCGCCAGCGGCAGGAAGGCCGGCGCGCCGGGATGGCAGCAGGTCATCGTGCTCTTCCTCGGCCCCGTGCCCGGCGTCGTCGTCGGCGGCGTGCTCGCCATGGTCAACCTCGCGGTGCAGGAGCCCCTGCTCGGGGACGTCGCCGGCACCATGTTCCTCATCAACGCCTTCAACCTGATCCCGCTCTCGCCCCTCGACGGCGGGCGCATCTTCGAGTTGGCGCTCTTCCGCCGCCACTGGCTGCTCGACGCGCTGTTCTCGCTCCTGTGCGCGGCCGGCCTGGCGGGTCTCGGCGCGCTCGGCGTGCGCGTCCTGTTCTTCGTGGCAGCACTTCAGGTGATCGCGCTGCCCGCGCGCATCCGCTTCCGCCGCGCCGTGGCCGACCTGGCGCGGCGCGTGGGCCCCACGCCGCTGCCCGCCGACCCGGCCGCCCTCTCCGACGACGTCGTGGCCACGCTGCGCGCCGAGGCCGAGCGCCTGCAGCCCGGCTCCGGTGTCGCCATCGTCAACGCACGCCTGCGCATGGTGCGCGCGCTATGGGAGGAGCTGGCGGCGCGACCCTTGGGCGCCCTCGGCACCGTCGTCGCGCTCGGCGCGTGGGGCGCGTGCGTGCTCGTGTGCCTCGTGGGCGGCGTGGCGCACACCTTCCTCGGCGGTGCCGCGCGCGACGGGCGCATCGGCGCCATGGCCGCCGACGAGAGCGCCGACGTGGCCACGGCGCAGGCGCTCTACGACGCCGAGTGCCGCGAGCGCCTGCCCGACGACGTGCGCCACGACATCGCCTGCCGCCGCTTGCGCGCGTCGCTGCACCACCGCCGCGGCGACGACGCCGCCGCGCAGGCCGAGCTCGAGCCCATCGCCGCCATCGAGATCCCCGAGCTCGCCGTGGGCCTCGCCGCGGCGCTCGAGCAGCTCGAGCGCCTCGAGGCCGAAGGGCACACACCGACCGAGCACCGCCGCGCGCACCTGCTGCGTGCCGCGGAGGTCTACGACCGCTTCGCGTCCGTCGAGGAGGCCGCCGCGGCGCGCGCGGCCGCGGCCAGGCTCGAGTAGAGTGCCGCGCGTGAGCTTCTCGCTGCGCAAGTGGTACCTCGACGTCGTGCAGGACGACGGCGCGGCGTGCATCGGCTACGCGGCCGAGCTGTCGGCGGGGCCGCTGCGCACGCGCTACGCCAGCGTGTTGCTCGCCGCGCCCGGCAGCGCGCCGCGCTCGCACACCGTGGTGCGCGAGGCGCGCCTGCCCGCCCATCACGGCGCCGTGGTCGAGTGGGCGGTGGGCGCGCTCAAGGTGGCGGGCTGTTGGCGCGCGCGCGCGCCGGCGCTCGCGCCGTGCGAGCTGCTCGACGAGCCCGGCGCGCTCACGTGGCACTGCCTGCAGCCGCGCGCCGCCGCCGAGATGGTGTGCTCGGGCGTCGAGCTCGCGGGCACCGGCTACGCCGAGCACGTGGAGCTGACGGTGGCGCCGTGGGAGCTGCCCATCGCGGAGCTGCGCTGGGGCCGCGCGCACGTGGGCGAGCGCACGCTGGTCTGGATCGATTGGCGCGGCCCGCGCACGCAGCGGCACGTCTTCCTCGACGGCGCCCGCGTCGACGGCGAGGTCACCGACGACGCCGTGCGCACCGGCGCGCTGTCGGTGACGCTCACGCACGACGTGGCGCTGCGCGCCGGCGACGTGGCGCACACCGCGTTCGCTCGCGCCCCGGCGCTGCGCAGCCTGCTCGCGCGCCACAAGCTGGTGCTCGACGAGCACAAGTGGCTGTCCCGCGCCAGCGACGGGCGCCATGATGGTTGGGCCATCCACGAGGTGGTGCGATGGCGCTGAAGGTGCCCGCGCCGCTCGGCAAGGTGCTCTACGCCCTGTTGTTCAACGTGGCGCTGCCGCTCGCGCTGGTCGCCTGGGCCCGCGCCGTCGAGGTCAACGTGGGCGCGCCCGCCATCCGCGCGCCAGGGCTCGGCCGCGCCCTCCTGGCGGCGGGCGCGCTCCTGGTGCTCGCCGGCATGGTGAGCCTGCGCGTGCAGGGCGGCGGCCTGCCCATGAACCCGTGGCCGCCCGCGCGCTTCGTGGCGCGCGGCGTGTACGCGCTGGTGGCGCACCCCATCTACCTCGGCTTCACGCTCGCGTGCGCGGGCCTGTCACTCGTCACTGGCTCGGCCGCGGGGCTGTGGCTGGTGACGCCGGTGGTGGCGCTGGCCGCCGCCGCGTTGGTGCTCGGCTACGAGGGCCACGACCTGGTGGCGCGCTTCGGCCCGCGCACGCGGCCCGTGCTCCTGCACCTGCCGCTTGGCGGCACAGAGCGCCCCGGTCTCCTCGAGCGCGGCGGCGCCCTCCTCGTGCTGCTCGTGACCTTCATGGTGGCGGGCAAGCTGCTCACGCTCGTCGGCCTCTCGACGCGCGTGGGCGAGGCCGCGCCGCTGCCGCACACGATGCTCACGGCGATGTCGGCGCTCGCGCTCGTGCTCGCGCGCTCGCGCACCGAGCTGCGCGGCATGGTGGCGCGCGCGTGGCTCGGCGCGCTCGTCGTCGTGCTCGTGCTCCTGGTGGGCCCGGGCGGGCCGTGGGGCGGCGCGTGGC
>CAZONM010000539.1:0-3391 GCA_964580865.1 uncultured Myxococcales bacterium
CTCGGGCCTGGGCGCCGCGCGCCGGACGCGCGCGCGCGCCACCGCGCCGCGCCTCAAGCCCGCCACCTGACCCCCCGCGCTCGCTCACGCGATCCGCTCGCCCACGTCGTCGCGCAGGGGGATGCGCTTGGCGCTGGCGCCGTCGTGGGTGACGGTGACGGTGGCGCCGATGCCGCCGCGCACGTTGAAGGTGCCCTTCACCAAGAGGCGCCGCGGCCCGATGGCGGCCACCAGGTCGTCGGCGATCTGGTTCGTCACCTTCTCGTGGAAGGCGCCCTCGTTGCGGTAGCTCCACAGGTACTGCTTGAGGCTCTTCGACTCCACGCAGAAGCGGTCGGGCACGTAGCAGATCTCGACGCGCGCGAAGTCGGGCTGCCCCGTGAGCGGGCACAGACACGTGAACTCGGGGCAGTCGAACGCGATCTCGTAGTCGCGCGCCGGCTCGGGGTTCGGGAAACGCTCGAGGTGCTTCGAGGGTTGTAGGGCCATGACCCCGTGGATCTACAGGGAAGGCCCGCGTTTGGAAGGCCCGGGCCCCTTGCCGCACCCGACCGGGTCCACTACGTCCTCGGGCAAAGGACACCACCGCACATGAGCATGCAGCCGGGCGGGATGCTCCCGGGCCTCGAGCCACAGGGACCCGACACCAAGCGCCTCCTCGTCACCGTCACGCTGGTCACCGTGGTGTGGGCGGGCTTCCAGATGCTCGCGCCCAAAGCCCCGCCGCCACCCCCGGCCGACGCCACGCCGGCCGCGGCCCCGGCACCCGTGGCGGCCGCGCCCGCGGAGCTGTCGGCCCCCTCGGGCACGCCCGACGTGCTGCCCGAGGAGCGGCGCACCTTCAGCGCCGACGTGGCGGCGGCCATGACCGGCGCCGGCGTGGGCGTGAAGGGCGGCTACCGCGCCGAGGTCACGAGCCACGGCGCGCAGATCGCGAGCTTCCAGCTCGACGGCTACCAAGACGTGCTGCGCAAGGACAAGGCGACCGGCGTGGCCCCGCCCATCGACCTGGCGGCCAGCGGCGAGACCGGCGCGCGCGCCCTGGCGCTGCGTTCGCGCGGCGGCTCCGTCGCCCTCGCGGCCAACGCGCCCTACGAGGTGGTCGAGAGCGACGAGCGCAGCGCCGTGCTGGCGCGCCTCACGCCCGCCGGCGTGCGCGTCACGCGCCGCTACGCGTTCGACCCTGCGCGCTTCGCCTTCACGCACACCATCGAGCTCAAGAACGAGAGCAGCGCGCCGCACACGGCCAGCCTCGACCTGGTGCTCACCGGCACCGAGCGCCCCGGCGAGCGCGACCAGGGCGGCATGTTCAACCCCACGCCCGACGCGCTGGCCGGCGTGTGCATGGTGGCCGACAGCCGCGAGACCTTCACGTCGCGCGAGGTCGAGAAGGAGCCCGAGAAGTTCGACGGCACCGTCCGGTACGCGGGCATCGACCGCCACTACTTCCTGGGCGCCGTGGTGCTCGACGCCGCGCCCACACAACGCTGCGCCGTCAAGCCCTTCACCATCAACCCGAAGGAGGTGGGTGGCGAGGTCACGCACGGCTTCGAGATCGTGCTCGAGCTTGCGGACGTGACCCTGGCGCCCGGCGAGGTCAAGTCGCTCGAGGTGCTCTCGTACTTCGGCCCGAAGCAAGTGGGCCTGCTGCAAGAGTTCGGACACGAGCTGGCCGAGAACATCAACTTTGGCATCTTCGGCGTGCTCAGCCGCCCCATGCTGTGGGTGCTGGTGCAGATCTACAAGTACCTGGGCAACTTCGGCGTGGCCATCATCCTGCTCACGTTGCTCATGAAGATCCTCACCTTCCCGTTGACACAAAAGAGCTACGTCTCGATGCAGCAGGTGAAGAAGATCAAGCCCGAGATCGACGAGCTGACCAAGAAGTACGGCCACGACCGCACGGTGCTCGGGCAGAAGCAGATGGAGCTGTACAAGGCGAAGGGCATCAACCCGCTCGCCGGCTGCTTCCCCGTGCTGGTGCAGATGCCCATCTGGTTCGCGCTCTACCGCACGCTGTCGCAGGCGGTGGAGCTCTATCAGCAGCCGTTCGCGGCCGCGCCGTGGACCTTGGGCATCCTCGACCTCACGCAGCCCGACATGCTCTTGCCCTTCGGCATCTCGCTGCTGCCGCTCATCGTGGGCGCGCTCATGCTGTTCCAGACCTGGCTGCAGCCGCCCCCCGCCGATCAGCCCCAGATGAAATACATGATGTGGGGCATGCCGGTGTTCTTCTCGTTCTTGATGTTGAGCATGGCGTCGGGCCTGTCGATCTACATGATCACCAACAGCCTGCTCACCATGGCGCAGCAGCTCTACATCAAGAAGAGATACGCCTAAGAGAGACTCTATGGGATTTCGCAAGCATCGACGTCACCGCGGCGGCGGCGGCGGCCACCACCACCACCACTACGGCTTCGGCACTGGCGAGCCGAACGGCGTGCAGCCCGGCGACGACCTCGGCAACCGGCGGCAGCTCAAGCCCGTGCACGTGCCGCCCGACGACCTCGGCAACCGCCGGGACCCCGAGGAGGCCGAGTGGGTCCCCGAGGACAGCGTGGGCAACCGCATCGACGCCTCGCCCACCCACGAGCTGTCGGGCGTGCTCATCGACCTCGACGGGCGGCGGCGGCGGCGGCGGCCCAAGGGCGTGTCGGCGCCCGAGCGCGTGGGGCGCTACCTGGTGGGCGGCGTCAACCCGCTCATCGCCGCCAACGTGCCGCGGCCGTTCCCGGGCAAGACGCTCGAGGAGTCGTACGGCGGGCTGCCCGCGCGCAGCGGCGGTGACGACGAGCGCGGCGCCCACGACGGCGACAACGGCGCCGGCGGCGACGGGCGGCCCGAGGCGGGTCGCTCGGGGCGCGGCGGGCACCATGGCGGCGGCGGCGGGGCGCCGCAGCACGGCGACGGCGGCGAGCGGCGCGCGCAGCGCTTCTTCGACTTCGAGGAGGACGATCGCTTCGAGTACACGCTCAAGACGCCGGCCGAGCAGAAGCGCGCCGACGCCGAGCGCTGCGTGCGTGAGATCGTGGAGTCGGCCGGGCGCGACGCCACCGTGGCGGCCCGCCTCATCGACGACGGGACGCGCCCGAAGATCCTGGTCACCGTGGCCGAGCGCGGCCCGGCGGCCGCGCTGCCGCCCGAGCGGCGCGCCGCCAACGCCAACGACGCGCTCTTCGTCATGGGCAACGCCGCGCTGTCGTCGCTCAACTACCTGGTCAACAAGATCGTCAATCGCTTCCCCGACGATCGCATCCGGCTCGCCATCCTGCCCGCGAACGACGAGCGCCTGTACCTCGACAGCCTGGCCGAGCACCGGCGCCTGCGCCCGCTGCCGTCCGCGCCCGTCGCCCCCGCGCCCGTCGCCCCCGCGCCCGTCGCGCCCGTCGCG
>CAZONM010000540.1:0-3373 GCA_964580865.1 uncultured Myxococcales bacterium
CGGCGCTCGGCCTGGTGCTCGGGCGCCGCGAGGCCTTCGACGTCGTCGAGCCCACGGCGTCGGCGGCCACTCCCGCAGGCGAGCCCGGCGCCCTCATCGAGCAGGCGCTGGCCGCGCGCCCCGACGTGGCCGCGCAGCGCCTGGCGGTGGAGATCGCCGGCCGCGGCGAGGTCGACGCGTGGATGATGTTCCTGCCGTCCGTCAACCTGGTGGCGAACGCGCGCGGCACCTCGTTCACCACGGGCTTCGTCGGAGATCCGGTCATCGGCTCACTCAGCGTGTCGGCGCAGCTACCGCTCTACGACGGCGGCGTGCGCTACGCGGCCCTCAAGGACAGCGCGTCGCGCGTGCGCGAGGCGCGCATCGCCCTGCGCGCGCTCGAGGATCGCGTGCACGCGCAGGTGCGCGGCAACCTGCGCGACGTGCGCGAGCGCGAGGCCGCGCTGGCGCTGGCCAGCGAGGCCGCGCAGGTGGCCGCGCTCGCGCACCAGCAGGCCCAAGCCACCTTCGACGCGGGGCTCGGCACCGCGCTCGACGTCAGCGACACCGCGCTCGCCCAGTTCCTCGCGGACAGCGAGCTGGCGCGCGCCGAGCTCGAGCTCGCGCTCGCGCGCGAGGGCCTGCGCTATGTGGTGGGGGCGTTCTAGCCGTCGCACACGTTTCGGTTGCGGCGCGCACCATGTCACCGCTGCGGCGGCGCACTGCGTTCGCCTCGTTGCCCATCACGAGGCCACGCCATCGCCCCCGCGCGGCTTGCCGAGCGGCGTCTTGCCCCACGGCTTGAACACGCCAACCGCGCCGACGAGCGCGAGCACGACGACCTGGATGACGCCGACGCGCTGGAAGTGAAACAGCAGCTCGGGCCAGTCCGGGGGCAGCGCGTCTTGCCTGGCCCATTCGAGCATCTGCGCGGTCAGCGGTCGGTATTCCACCTGACCGTGGAAGGCGAGCACGAGGGTGGCGACGAGCTTCGCCACCATCCACCAATGCTTCACGAACCCCCAAGGGCTCACGAGGCTCAGCGTCACGCCCGAGAGCGCCAGCGCCAGCGATCCCGGCAACAGCACCGCGTACTGCAGGCGCACGCCCACCTCGAACGCGAACGCCCGGTGCGCGCCGTCGGCGAGGTGCTCACCTGCGTGGGCGAGCACCAGCATCGCGGCGGTCCCGCCAAAGAGCGCTGCGAGGCCCACGAGGTGGGTGACGATGAGCGCGCGTAGCACGGTCCGGTGTCGAGACATCGCGGTGCCCCTTCGCGAGATCATCGTGACGCCAACCGACACGACGCGCGTCACCCGACCACGGAGCGCGTGTCCGACCAGTGGCGCAGCGCCAGCACGCCGGCGAGGATCACCGCGGCGGTCATCGACGCCGCGCCGACGATGACGAAGATCGGCGAGAGCCCGAGGTAGATCTCGGCGAGAATTCCCGCCGGCATCAACAGCCCGGCAAGACCGAGTCCTGCCACCGCTACGCGAGCACGGTCGGATGCGGTGGCGAGGCGCGCCAGCACGAACGCAAGCCCGACGTTCACCAACGAGAACAAGTTGCCGTGCACGTGAGCGAGGCGCGCCTCGAAGTGCTTGCCGACAGAGTACCCCGCGATCCACGCCTCCTTGTCCGGGGCGAAATCGCGCAGGTAGATGAGCAGGAACCCATAGAACATGTAGCCCGCCATCACGAGCAGGCCGACGCCGATGTTGTAACGCCCGCTCTTCATGGCCGCCCCCCTCGACGCAGCAGCGCCGGTAGCACGAGCGCCTGGACCGCCCAGAACGCCGTGCGAATGGTCATCGCCACGACCGTGCGCGTCTCATACGCGCCGCCCTGGGCCGCATGCACGCCCAGCGCCGCGAATACCACCAGGATCGACACCGCGAGCCCGCGCGCGAGCCAAACGGCCCAGCCTCTCGCCGTGAGCGTCGCCAGGCCCGCGGCGACGTACAGGAAGCCCGAGATGAAGTTGAACGTCAGCACGAAGGGCACGACGTCGCCTGCCGCGGCCCGCGCCTCGGGCCCGCCGAACAGCACCTGACCGCCTTCCACGAGCGTGGCGGCGCCGAACACGATGGCGAGGCCACCGGCGAGCAAGCGCCAGCGCGATGCGCGGCCGCTCGCGCCGACTGACGTGTCCGTCATGGCTCCGGCATGGGTCGAGATCATGGCGGCCTCCCGGCGTTCGCCTCAGCCCAATAGGAAGTAACCGCTTACTTGCTATGCGTCAAGCCACGACCGGATCTTCTCATGACGATGCGTCCGCACCTTGCGACCTTGTTACGCAAGTACTTGCTTACTAGTGTCCGTAACCACACTCGCGGCGCTCGATCTGTCGTGAGATGGTCATGAACGGCTCGCGTCGTGTCGCTGTATCCACCGTCGTCCTCTTCGCGCTCGCCGCGGGCGCCTGCTACAGCGCGCCCCCGCCCGCGCCACGCGCCGTCATCGACGCGGGGCTCGTGCGGCTGCGGCCCGTGCTCGTCACGGTGTTGGCCACGGTGGGCGGGCTCATCCCGCTCGCCCTCGAAGGAGGCCCGATGTGGCGGCAGCTCGTCTATGTGCAGATCGGCGGCCTCCTGCTCGCGACCCTGGTGACCAAGGGTGTGGTACCGCTCTTGTACGTGGTGTTCGTCGAGACCTTCAAGGTGGTCGAATGGAAGCCGAGCGCACCGCACGGAGATCAATGATGGCGACCCGCAGACGCCCCACCGCCGTTCGCCGCGAGGAGATCGCGGACGCGGCGCTGCGCATCATCGAGCACCACGGCATCGTCGCGCTAACCACGTCGTCGCTCGCGAAGGCGGTCGGCCTCACCACCGGCGCGTTGTTCCGACACTTCGAGTCGCGCGACGCCATCCTCGACGAGGTCGCGAAGCATGCCGAGGCGCTCTTGCGCAGCTCGCTGCCGGAGCCCGATCTGCCGCCGAGCATCCGGCTCGAGCGCTTCATGGACGCGCGCTCCGCCGTCGCGGGCCGGCATGCCGGTGTCCTGCGCTTGATGACGTCGGAGCAGTTCACCCTGGCGCTGCCGGCGACCGCCAAGCGTCGTCTCCGTGCCGCCGCGGCCGAGACGCGCGCCCAGGTGATGCAGACCATCGCCGACGGTCAGGCGGCCGGGGTGTTTCGCGATGACCAACCCGCCGGCGCGCTCGCGGTGATCGTGCTCGGCACGCTGAAGATGTTGGCGTTCTCCGCCGCCACCGGCGCCGCGCCCGACGGCGAGGCCGCGCGGGTGCGGGCCACCCTGCGAGCGCTCATCGGCCAAGCGGCCACGTCCCCGCCGCGGCGATCGCGCTCGTCGACGCGGCGGGGACGTGGCCGCTTAGATCGGAAGAGCGTCGTGTAGGGAAAGAGTGGTGGTGGGGGGGGGGGGGGG
>CAZONM010000541.1:0-3368 GCA_964580865.1 uncultured Myxococcales bacterium
GGCGGCGCGCCGCGCGGCGCGTCGGCGAAGGCGGCGCGGATGGCGCGCACCGCGGCCTCGGGCTCCACGTCGCCCACCACCACCGCCGTCATGCGCTCCGCGCGGTAGTGGGCGTCGAAGAAGTGCAGCACGTCGTCGCGCGTGACGGCCTTCACGATGTCGGCGAAGCCGATGACGGGGCGGCGATAGGGGTGCGCCTGGTAGGCGCTCTCGAACAGCGCGCGCGACAGCTTGGTGGTGGGCTGGTCGTCGCTGCGCTTGATCTCCTCGAGGATGACCTCGAGCTCGCGGGCCAGCTCGTCACGATCGAAGGCCGAGCGCTGCAGCGCGTCCGCGAGCACGTCGACGCCGGTGGCGAACAGCGCCTTCGGGACCACCACGTGGTAGACGGTCTGGTCGTAGCTGGTCCAGGCGTTGATCTCGCCGCCAGCGCGCTCGATGGTGGCCGCGATCTCACCCACGCCGCGGCGCACCTTGCCGGGCTGGCGCGGTCCTCCCTCCACCGTGCCCTTGAACAGCATGTGCTCGTGCACGTGCGCGAGGCCGGCCTGGGACGGCGTCTCGTCGGCGGAGCCGACCCCGACCCAGATCTGCACAGCCACCACGGGGGCGGCGCCGGTGTGGCACGCCACCACCCGCATGCCGTTGTCGAGCGTGGCGGCGACGAGGGGCCGGCCGCCGAGGGTGCCGCCGAGGGGGGACGTGCCGGTGGACGTGCCGGTGGACATGAAGCTCCAGCGCTGGGGGACCCGGCACCGTAACGGCCGGGCCCCGCGCGAGCAAGGTGTCGGCGTCGGTGGAAATGTCGGGCGCCGGCGTGCCTCGGATCGTTGCCGTTGCGCTGCCATCGTGCAAACTCACCGGCATGCGCCTGGTTGACGGCACGTTGGCCCTGCTCGCGCTCCTGGTGGCCGCCGCCGGCGGCTGCGAGGGCTGCGTCCCCGACCCCACGCCCGACGCCGGCAGCGAGGGCGAGGGTGAGGGCGAAGGCGAGGGCGAGGGCGAGGGCGAGGGCGAGCCCGATCCGGCCATCGTGGCCTTCTGCGAGCTCATCGATCAGTGCGGCTTCCAAGGCCTCGAGCAGTGCATCGTCGACACCCGGGCCGAGAACGACCGCATCCGTGGCCTGGGCGGCATCACCTGCACGCAGGCGGCCGACGGGCAGATCGAGCTGCTGGCGTGCATGGCGGGCCTCACCTGCGTGGAGGTGCCCGACATGGGCGCCGTGCAGGCCGCGTGCCCCGTCGCCGCCGAGGTGGCCGACCTGACCCAGCGCTGCGAGAACGGTGAGCCACCGCCGTGCAACGAGGACACCGAGGGGTTCGGCGATCCGTGCAGCAACGCCAACCCCGCCGACACGCCCCCGTGCGGCGTGTTCGTGTGCAACCCCATCACCGGCGAGCTCGTGTGCAACGATCCGGGCAAGAACGACTGCGGCGCGTGCCCGGCCCAGTGCACGCCCGACACCGCCGACACCGCCTGTGGCGAGGACGTCGACTGCGTGGGCGGTTTCTGCGAGCTCGACGACCGCGCCGGGCGCGTGGGCCAGCCGTGCGGCGAGTTCCTGTGCGGCGTGGGCCAATGCCTGCCGGGCAACCGCGCCACCCAGTGCGCGGGCGGTGACACCGAGCGCAACGTCTGCGGCGGCTGCGCCGAGCTGGCCGAGGGCGTGCAGCCGGGCGACACGTGCTCGAGCTGCAACACCGGCACGCAGACCTGCACCGTCGACGACAACGCCCTGGTCTGCCACCACGGGCGCAGCGACGATAACGCGTGCGGCACGTGTGATCGCTGCGTGCTGGCCCACGCCTTCATGCACGATGCGCAGGCGCAAGGCGGCTACCTCGCGCCCGGCACCGTCGCCATCATCGAGGACGTCGGCGGCACCGGTAGCACCACGGTCCAGCTGGTGTTCGACCCGCTCATCGCCGGGCCGGGGGCCTGCTGCATCCCCGTCGGCGCGCTCTATCTGTCGCTCGATCCCGATCCCGACCCGTTCGACAACATCAACGTGGTGCTGAGCCCCGACTTCGCCAACAGCGACCCCACCGACTTCCGCCCCGACCTCGCGGCCGACCCGGTGCGCACCTACCCCATCAGCACCACGGTGGCGGCCAACCTCGGCACGTACCGCTACCTGGTGCTGGTCGACGAGTCGGGGCTCTTCCTCGACCCCGTGTTGGCCGTGGGTGAGCTCGTGGCCGGGCCGCCGCCGTAGCGCGCCTGCACGTCGAGCCACCAGCGCGCGAACGCCGCCGATGCGCGTTGCCGCGCGCGCTTGTCGGCGTCGGGCCGGTAGCCGAAGTCATCGCCGACCAGCGCGGTCAGCTCGAGCGACGCGATGGTGCGCAGCTCGCGGTCGTCGCTGTCGAGCCCCTCGAGCAGCCAGTCGACGCGGCTCTTCTTGCGCGCGCGCGCCCACCAGCGCTCCCACCCGCGCGCGCGCAGCCCGTGGTCGCGCAGGGTGATGGCGCGCAGCGCGACGCGCACATCGTCGGCCAGCTCGGCCCGCTCGCGCCCCTCGAGCGCCGCGATGAGCAGCGGCACCGCGCCCACGTCGCGGAAGGCGCCGAGCAGCTGGATGGCGCGCCGCCGGGCGTCGAGCAGGGGGCTCGCGAGCCGGTCGCGCAGGTGCGTGAGCACGGCCTCGAAGCGCGGGTGCGCCACGAAGGGCACGAGGGCCTCGGTGGCCAGGGCGCGCACGCGCGGCTCGGTGTCGTGCAGGCGCGCCCGCAGCAGGTCGATGCCGCGCTCGTCGGGGTTCTGGGCGAACAACAGCACCGCCGCGAAGCGATGCGCCGGGTAGCGCGAGTCGAGGTGCGGCGCGGCCGCCTCGAGGCCGTCGGGGCCGAGCTGCTCGAGCACGCCGAGCAAGGGGCTCAGATCGTCGGCGCGGCGCACGTTCTCGCCCGGGTCGAAGGGGTCCACGCGCAGGCGGCCCGGGAAGCGCTGCGCCAAGGCGGCGATGGCGCTCTTGCCCAGGCGCACCAGCTGCCGCTGCGCGTACGCCACGGTCTCGTGATCGAGCGCCTCCAGCGTGTCGACGAGCAGCTCCACCGGTGACGGGGGCTCGGCCTCGATGACCTCGACCTGGTCGTCGTCGGGCTGGGGCGCCAGGCGCTCGAGGGTCTCGACCACCAGATGATGGGTGCCGGGCACGGCCACGGGCGGCGCGCTCGCGGCCGCGGCGACGGCCGGCGCGTCGTAGCGCACCTCCTCCCAGCCGCTGTCCTCGTGGAAGAGGCGCGCTTGCTCGTCGTGGCCGCTGCCGCCTTGATGCCCGCGCGCCACCGTCTCGTGCAGCGCGCCGCGCCAGGCCTCGGCCGCGCGCCCGTCGGTCACCTCGGAGAAGCTGGCCGCGATGGCGG
>CAZONM010000542.1:0-3354 GCA_964580865.1 uncultured Myxococcales bacterium
ACCAGCGTGCTGTCGGCGTCGGCGAGCCAGGTGGCGGGGTCGGTGCCCGCGGACGCATGCGCCGCGCGCGCGCAGCGCGCCACGTAGCTCTCGAGCTCGTGATCGCCGACGCCCGCGGCGCCGGTTCCGCACACCGTGCGCACGTCGTCGTACGCGCCGCGCGCGCCGAGCGCGTCCATGAGGCCCGTGAGACCAGGCACGGTGGGTCGCGCGTCGACGGAGCGGCGATAGCCCGCCTCGGCGCGCTCGGGCTGCTTGGCCAGCCACCACATGCGGCCCTCGCGCCACCACACCTCGGCGGCGTCGCCCGGGCTCGCCTGCGCGGCCTTGGCCGCATGCGCCGCGGCGCGGTCGAGCATGGCCTCGGTCACCACGGCGCGGTCCTGCTCCTTGGGCTCCGACTGGCTGCCCGCCAGCGCGTCGAGGTGCGCGACCACCTCGCGCGCCCCGCCCGGCGCCCGCTCCATGGCGCGCCCGGTCGCTTGGATGGCGTCCTCGTGGCGCTCCTTCAGCGTGGCGCACGACAGCAGCAGCGCCGCGCCCACCGCCGCCGCCGCGACGCGCATGCTCATCGCCGGGCCACCACCGCCACGGCCTCGCCGCCGCCGATGCACAACGACGCGCAGCCGAGCTTCTTGTCGAGGCGCTTCATCTGCGAGAGCAGCGTGGTGAAGATGCGGGCGCCCGACGCGCCGATGGGGTGCCCGAGCGCCACGGCGCCGCCCCACACGTTGACGCGGTCGTGCGACAGCCCGAGTTGCTTCATGGTGACCATGGCAACCACGGCGAACGCCTCGTTGATCTCATAGAGGTCGACGTCGCCGGCCGTGAGGCCCGCCTTCTTGAGGGCGCGCTCGATGGCACCCGCGGGCGCCGTGGTGAACTGCGACGGCTCCTTGGCGTGCTGGCCGTCGGCCACCAGCGTGCACAGGGGCGAAAGGCCGCGGCGCTTGGCCTCGTCGGCGCTCATGAGCACCAGCGCGGCCGCACCGTCGTCGATCTTGGACGCGTTGGCCGCCGTGACGGTGCCGTCCTTGGCGAAGGCGGGCTTGAGGGCGCCGATCTTCTCCGGCTTGAAGCGCCCCGGCTCCTCATCGGCGTCGACGACCTTCACGTCCTTGCCGTCCTTCACCTCGACACCCACGATCTCGCTCGCGAAGAAGCCGCCCTTCTGGGCCGCCAGCGCGCGCTCGTACGACGCCTTGGTGAACGCGTCTTGCGCCTCGCGGCTGAGGTCGTGCTCGCGCGCGCATGCGTCGCCGAAGTTGCCCATGTGCGCGTTGCCGTAGGGGTCCCACAGCCCGTCGTGGATCATGCTGTCGACGGCGGTGGCGTTGCCCATGCGCATGCCGCCGCGCGCCGTGGGCAGGAGGTAGGGCGCGTTCGACATCGACTCCATGCCGCCCGCCACCACGATGTCGGCGTCGCCGAGCGCGATGGCCTGGCGCGCCAGCATCACCGCCTTGAGGCCAGAGCCGCACACCTTGTTGACGGTGAGGCACGGCACGCTGTTCGGCAGCCCAGCCCCGAGCGCGGCTTGGCGCGCGGGCGCCTGCCCCACGCCCGCCGTGAGCACCTCGCCCATCACCACCTCGGAGACGTCGCCGGCCGGCACGGCCGCGCGCTTGAGCGCCTCGGCGATGACCAGCGAGCCGAGCTTGGGAGCAGGAAGGGACGCGAGCGCCCCTTGGAACGCGCCGATGGGGGTGCGGGCGGCGCTGACGACGACGACTTCGCGCATGGTGGCCTCCGCCGCCAGGCCTAGCAGGAGCCTACGTCGACGACAAGCCGTGCTGTCGGCGCACGAGCCAGGCGTTGTCGCGCGCGGCGAACGCGCACAGCTCGAGCGCGTTTGGGCTGGTCTGCAACAGCGCCGCTGCCTTCTGCGGCGGCTCGCGCAGGAGCGTGGGCAGCCACGTGGCGTGCAGCGTCGCCATCACGTTGCCCGAGACCATGAGCGCGAAGCGATCGGCGCCGCGCGCGAGCACGCGCAGGGCCGCCGCCACGTCGCCCTGGAGCGCAGGCTCGAGCAGACGCTCGGCCGCCTGTCGCTCCTCGTCGCGCAGCTGCAGGCGCAGCTTCTGCGCCCGGGCGTCGGCCGCGCCGCCGCCGAACGCGCCGCGCAGCAGCTCGGCCGCCGCTGCCTCGTCGCCCTCGGGAATGGCGGCCGAGGCCAGCGCGCCGAGGCGCACGAGGCCGTAGGCGCGCGCCACCAGCGCGAGCAGCGCGCCGTCGCCGAGCTGGAGCACGTCGGCGGGCAAGACCGCCGTTGGCACCACGGCGGGCACCATCGTGAGCCGATCCACGGGGCCCACCTGCAAGCGGAACGGACGCCCCGGCAGCACCCGCTCCACGCGGTCGAGCGCCAGCGCGCCGCGCGTGCTCGCCTCGTGCAGCGGCCGCGTCCCCGCGGGCAGCGCCCCCGAGTGGAAGGCCGAGGCGAGCGCCGGGCCCACCAACACGAGCAGCTCGTGGAGCGGCCCACCCCAGCCGGTCGGGGCCAGACGGGAGCGGATGGTCTCGTCGTCGAACGGGCGAATGGTCGGCCGCTCGTCGAGCACCGCCGCGCGCGGGTCGTACGCGACGCCCTTGCCCTGCAGCACCTGCGCGACGCCGCGCATGTTGGCGGCGCGCTCGCGCTGCCCCTGGTTGTCGGCGATGGCGCCCGCCAGCTCGAAGACGCGCGGCTCGGCCGGCGTGCGCCGCAAGAGCTGCAACACGCCGGTCACCGCGTGGCCCACCAGGCGCGGGATCTGCGCGTACAGCGAGGTCAGCTCGAAGCGCACGTCGAGGTCCTCGGCGTCGGCCTGGTGCGCCAGGTAGAGGAGGCCCGCGGCGCGCTCGGGGTCGGCCAGGCGATCGCGGCACAGGCGCGCGCCCACGCGCGCCAGCTCCTTCACCTCGGCGGGCTCGCTGGCGGCCTTCAAGCGCGCCTCCACCAGATCCACCAGGCGCTGCGGCGCGCCCAGGCGCTCGGCGGCCTCCAGGCCCATCGACAGGAGCTTCGGGTCGGCGCCCCCAGCCGTCAGCGCCTGCTCCACGATGCGCAGGGCCGTCGCCGGGTCGTTCTCCTCGAGGTTGGCGCGCACCTGGAGGTGGAGGGCATTGAAGCCGCTCTGGATGGCGCGATCGGAGTCGCCCACCATCGACTCGGTGCGCGTGATCTCCGGCGGCACCGACGCCACGGGCGCACCGTCGACCGCGCTCACGGCGCTCGGCGCCAGGTGCAGCTTGCGCAAGAGCGCGGCGTCGCCGCTGGCGCGAGCGAGCTCCTCGGCGAGCTCGCGATAGCTCGCCGCGCCGGTCTCGCGCTTGAGGTCGAGCAGCAGCTCCACGGCGTCGGCCGCGCGGCCG
>CAZONM010000543.1:0-3339 GCA_964580865.1 uncultured Myxococcales bacterium
TGGTGGTCGAGATCCCGGTCATCCCGTCGGCGGCGCGCGGCGACAAGGGCTGACCGCCATTCCCGCTGAAACCTGAGGCGGCTGATTTTCGTCAGCTGCGGCAGGTGTGCGCTCGGATCATCGCTCGTTACCCTTCACCGGCGGGCTTGATGGCCATCCCTTTCAAGATCGAAAGCCCCTGATTTTTTGATCGGTTGCTCTGGTAGGGCCGACTTTCGGACGTGCAACCGGCTCTCGGGCATCCGGACGCGCGAACGTGGGGCTCGGCCCTCGGAACTCGGCCAGCAGATGATCGGGCCGCGGCCTCCGGCCAGCGGGTCATCGAACGCGGGCGCGAGCCTGCGCTCCGGTCATCTCTCGTTCACCTCCTCGGCCTCTGCGGTCGAGGCCCCGCTTCGCTTGAGGGCCTCGACCTTGGGCCTTCGGAGGTGAACGAGAGATGAACCACGAGAACACCCGGCTCTACCAGACCTCGCTCGAGCTCGTCGGCCAGTGTGCGGAGCTCATCGAGCGCTTCCCGCCCGGCTTGGGCTTCCTCGCGGACCAGCTGAGGCGGGCGAGCGCGTCGGTGCCGTTGAACTTCGCGGAGGGCTGTCGCAAGCGCTCGGACCGGGAGCGCGCGCGCTACTTCGAGACCGCGGCGTGCAGCGCGCGCGAGGTGAGCGCAATTGTCGACGTGGCGCATCGGCTCAAGGGCGTAGGCGAGGGCGAGCGGGCGGTTGCCAAGGACCGCTGCGATCATCTCTGCGCCATGCTCTACCGGTTCCGCTGAGCGAGTGCGGCGCGGGCCCCGCGGGGCTCGCGTCCGATGTTCCGCAGGGCGCGGCCCGCGGCACGACGGATCCGCCGGCCGACCACCCGATCGCCGACTTCCGACAAGGCAAGGCGTGATGGCCGGGTCAGACGACCTTGAAAGGGATGGTCATTGCTGGCGTTCGCTCGGCGGCGTGCGCGACTTCGCAGTCGCGCAACCGTCGCGCCGAATCCTCTCGGTACGTTGGGCGGCTTCGGCTGCCGCGGTATCACGCAGCGTCGGAACATGGTGTTTGCAGGAGCTGAGCCTGTGTCCGTCGACGATCGCGTTGGCGCCGGTCACTCAACGCGATAGCCTTTGGTGCAACATGCATGGGAAGGAGGTGGTGGACCATGGGTTTTCTAACGCGGCTCGTTGGATTGGCGCGGCGTTTCCTCGACGCATTGCCGGTCATTCGCCAGGCACTTGACTACGTCGAGCGATTCGCTCTCTGGCTCGTCTCGGGGCCAGGAACGAAGGGCCTCGCAGCCTAGTAACTCGCGGCAAGGTTTCCGACGAGGACGCTCAGGCGCGCGCCGACAAGGACCAACGCGCCACGATGACCTGAGCGAGAGCGACGAGAGCCCTCCTCACGAGCACGCGCCCGCGATTGCGGGGCGCTCAGTCGGCAGAACGGGCCCCGTCTCGGGGCCCTCTTCTTTCGCCCTCCTGCTGCTTTCGTTGGTCGTCGTGGATCGCCGGAAAGACATGACAAACTCCATCAGAATGGGTCCACCGAACCGGGCATACGGGACGAGGAACGGCACGAGGTAGCTGGCGCGGACGTCGGCGTCTCGACGGGGCAGGACGAGTCGGGAGTCGACCCGTGCCGCCAAACCGATTGCGGTTGCGACTGACTGCGTGTCAGGGGCAGCCTGGTACGTTCCGAGACCGTGGTGGTCGAGATCCCGGTCATCCCGTCGGCGGCGCGCGGCGACAAGGGCTGACCCCGGTACCATCGCGCGCGGCGGCGCGCTCGCCGCCCTGGTGCAACCGGGGGTAAGGTCGCGCCGTGCTGCGCTCCTTCCAGCGCTTCTTCGACGGCGACCTCGGGGTGCCGCGCTTCGTCGCGCGCGCGGCCGCGCGCTCCGCCCTCTGGCACCTGGTGTTCGTGGGCGCCGTCACCGTCATCAAGAGCGGCACCAACGCGCTGTTCCTGGCGCGCGCCGATCCCGCCACCCTGCCCTTGCTCTACGTCGCCGTCGCCGCCGTGGTCGCGCTGGTCACGTCGGTGCTGGCGCGCCTGCTCACCCGGAGCACGCCGGCCCGCGTGCTCGACGTGGGCATCGTCGCCGCCGCCGTGGCGGTGGTGGCCACCACCGCGGCCGCCGCCCTGGGCGTGCCCGGCGCCCCGGCCGCCGCCTACGTCGTGGGCGAGGCCGCGGCCACCTCGGGCAGCGTGCTGTTCTGGGCGCGCATCGCCGACGCGTTTCAGACGCGCGACCAGAAGAAGGTGGTGGGCCTGGTGGGCGCCGGCGGCATGCTCGGGGCCGCGCTCGGCGGCCTGCTCATGCGCCTCATCGCCGAGAGCACGGGCGTGGCCGCGCCCATGATCGTCTCGGCCGTGCTGTGGGTGGCCACGCTGCCCTTGCTCGGACAGCTGCGCTCGCGCGGCGGCGGGGTGGGCGCCAGCGAGGGCGACCTGTGGCCGGCGCTGCGCTACCTGTCGGGCCGCGGCTACCCGGTGCTGGTGGCCACGCTGGTGGTGCTGTTGGCCGCCACCGGCGCTGCCACCGACTTCGTGTTTCGCACCGCGTCGGCCGAGGCGCGCAGCGAGGCCGAGATGGCGGGCCTGTTCGGCCTCCTCAACACCGGCGTGGGCGTGGTGGTGGTGGCCTTCCAGCTCTCGCTCACCTCGCGCCTGCTCGGCCGCCTGGGCGTGTTCGCCTACGTCGCCATGGTGCCGGTGCTGCTGGTGGCCACCAGCGCCGCCAGCATGCTGTTCCCGGGCAGCTTCGAGCTGTTGCTGATCATGAAGGGCATCGAGATGGCGGGCGCGTACTCGCTCAACCAGACCGCGGTGTCGCTCCTGTACAACCCCATGCCGTCCGATCTGCGCAGCCAGGTGCGCACGCTCATCGACGGCGCCATCAAGAAGTCGGGCGCCGCCGCCGCCGGCCTGGTGCTCGGCGCGCTCGCGATGTTCGCGCCGCTGGTGGTGGGGCCGTGGCTGGTGGCCGTGATCGCCGGCGGCACGCTGCTGCTGGTGCCGCTCTTGCGCTCCCGCTACCTCGATGCGCTCGACGACAAGCTCGGGCAGAAGAAGCGCTTCAAGCCCGGCGCCATCGACCCGTCCGACAAGGTGACGCGCACGGCGTTGCAGCATGCGCTCTTGTCCGACGACGCCGAGCGCGTGCTGTCGGCGCTGCAGGCGCTCGGCGATCGCTACGTGCTCACGCCCGACGAGAGCGCGCGCCTGGTGGAGCACGACGACGAGCGCGTGCGCACCGCCGCGCTCAAGCACGTCCCCGCCGGCGCTGACGAGGCGCTCACCGCGCGCCTGGTGGCCATCGCGGGCGGCGCCGGCCCGCGCCGACCGCGCGCCG
>CAZONM010000544.1:0-3312 GCA_964580865.1 uncultured Myxococcales bacterium
GCGCACGCGGGCCGCGTGGCCGTCGACGCCGCCGTGGGCTCGGCGCGCGCGCTCGGCGACACCGCCACGGCGCAAGCCCTGGGGCTCGCCATCGTGCGCCTGGCCGACCGCCTCGAGGCCAACCTCGCGGAGCCGCTGCGCCAGGCCGCGCACGTGGCGCGCGACGCCGCGACCAGGGCCACGTTCACGGCGCTCGACGTCGCCGGCGACGCCGTCACCGCGGGGGCGCTCGCCGGCGAGCGCGTCGTTCGCCGGAACGCAGCGCAGCTGCGCGACGTTCACGAGCGCGTGACGCGAGCGGGCGAGCGCCTTCGGCACGAAGCGCTGCTGGCGCTCCACCTGCTGCGCCAGAGCGCCAGCGCGGGGGCCCAGGCGCTGTTCGAGCTCGTGGTGCAGGCGAGCGGCGGCTACGACGCCGCTGTCGAGGGGAGCCTCGAGCTCCAGCGCCTGCGCCAGCTCGCCGCCCACGGCCCCGAGGGGGGCTGAGCCGACGCCCATCGGCGCCGCCACGCGCGCGCCCTGGCCGTCACCGCCGCGCCGGACGCACGCCGCGCGCCTCCACCGTAGCCTCGAGGTCGTCCACCACGAGCACGGAGAAGCCCACCATCTTCAGCGCCGCGCCCGCGAAGCCCACGCCCACGCGGAGCGCCGTGGCGTCGGGCGCCAGGGCGATGACGATGGACTCGGCGCGCTCGCGCACGCTGAGCCCCCACACCGTCATCATGCGCCGCGCCCCGGGCGTGTACGACGTGAGCCGGCGCCAATCGTGCAGATAGAGCAGACGAGGCGTCGGCCGCTGCCGGTCGAGCTCGGCTTGCGCGTCGATGATGAAGCGCGCCACGTCGTCGTCGGCGTCGGTGCGTTCGCCCACCTGCGTGAGCAGGCCGAGCGGCTCGGTGAACCATAGGCGAAAGCCCGAGGGCGAGTGGACCCGGTGGGGAGCGACCCCGTGGAATGCGCCGTCGGTGAGCGCGCCCGCCATGCCCTCGACGATAGCGCGCGCACCGCACACGGGTCGCGGACGTCGGTCCCCGCTCGACACGCGGGCGACGCGACTGGCACGGGTGCGCCCGGGAGATTCTCATGGCGCGTCCCTTTGTCTCTGGCCCCGCCCGTCCAGTCGTGCTCGCGCTGATGCTCCTGCTCGGCGCCGGCTCCGGCTGTCATCACCGCACCACCGTCATCCCCGGCGTCCTCGACATGCGCACCGACGCGTCGGGTGTGCCGACCAACAACGCGCCGCTGCCCGCGAGCCGCGAGGTGCGCACGGGCAGCGAGGCCATCATGCTCGGCAGCGGCGTGCAGGGCACGTCGACCGTGACCATCGAGGACCGCACCTACTGGATCGTGTCGCTCCTGCCCGTGGGCAACACCAGCGCCACCGAGGAGTTCGCGACCGCCATGGGCAAGGGCGGCGGCCTGCGCGACGTGAAGATCGGCGAGGTCTACGGCCTGCTCGACTGGGCCATCTGGGCCGGCGTGGTCATCATCCCCAGGGCGAACATCTTCAGCCTCGCCATGCCGCCGCGGGACTTCTTGGCCAGCGGCACGCGCATCGCGCTGCCCTCGGCCCCGGCCACGCCGCCGACGCCGACGCCGACGCCCGACGCGTCTCCCCCACCAGCGCCCGACGCGCCGCCGCCGCCAAGCCCTGCGCCCGCCGCGTCGGACGCACCCGCACCCGCGCCCGCGACGCCCGTGACGCCCGCAGGAGGTTGCCGATGAAGGCCCTGGCACACCGCGCGTGCGCGCTCCTGATGATGCCGGCCACCGGCGCCTGCGTCACCGTCACCGCCGACCTGCCCGGCGCCATCCGCAGCGACGTCACCGCCGCCGAGACCGAGCCCGTGGGCACCGTCGTCATCGAGAAGGGCCACTGGTACTTCTTGTGGGGCCTGGTGGGCTCGCCGCCGGCCGACGTGTTCGCGGCCGATCTCAAGAAGCAGGTGCGCGCCAAGGGCGCCGACGGCGTCGCCAACGTCACCTACGAGTCGCAGGAGTCGTGCGGCGACCTCATCATCGGCGGGCTCACGTGCAGCCTGGTGGTGCCGCGCACGCTCTCGCTCAAGGGCGACCTGGTGCGCATCAAGAAGCCGCCGCTGCCGGGCAAGCCGCTGGCGCTGGCCGAGCCCGCGACGCCCGCGGCGATGCTCGCGCGCACCGACCCCGGCCAGCGCTTCTGATGCGCGCGCGGCGCTCCCGTGGCGTCGCTACTGCGCGTCGGGCTCGACGACGTGAAACCACAGGGGCGACCGATCCGCGGGGTCGCCGTTGTAGTTGATGGTGATCTCCTCGCCGGGCGCGATTTCGGTGAGGGCCTCGAACACCAGCTCGTGCGCCTCGAGGTCGCGGCGGTAGCGCGCGTTGGGCCGAAACGAGTGGTTGAACAAGCTGCCGTGGCCCAGGGCCACCGCCACGCGCCCGCCGGGCCAGTCGTAGACGTAGTGCTCGAGCACGGTGGCGTCGAGGTGCGCGGCCTGCTCGGCGGGCACCACGATGACGTGGGCGCGCTCCACGACGTCCCCGCGAGCGATCGCGAGGCCGGCGACGACGCCGCGGCCCTTGCCGGCGACGGGCAACACGCGGATCGGCGCGCGGCTATCGAGGAGGGAGAGTGCGGCCGAGGCGTGCTTTGGCGAGACGGCGCCCATGCGCGGTGCTCCTTGGTTGGGCGCAGGCTTGCCGATGGCGTGCGGTCGTCAAGCGGGGCGCCGCGGTCGGCGGCCGCCGGTGCTGTATGGCGGGCCGAGCGTGCCCGCCTCGGTCACGGCCCGCGACCCCGCCAACGCGAAGCGCAGGGGTGCGGTGCGATCGCCGGCCGCCGCGAAGTCGATGCCGACGCGCGGGCCCACCACCACCGCGGGCGCGCCCTCGGCGACGTGCAGCTCAAGCCCGCCGGGCGCGCACACGTCGTGGTGGCTGAAGCCGAGGTCGAGGCCCAGGCCCTGCGCGAGCTTGCCGGGCCCCGCCAGCAGCGACGGCGCGGGCGCGCGCGCGCCGCGGCGAGCGAGCACGACGTCGAGGCCGGACAGCACCTCGCCGGCGCGCACCAGGATCGCGTGCCCCGCGCCCTCGCGCTCGCCTGCCACGAGGTTGAGCATGTGGTGCAGCCCGTAGCACAGGTACATGTACACGCGCCCCGGCGGTCCCCAGATGGGCGCGTTGCGCGCCGTGCGGCCGTGGCGCGCGTGGCTCGCGCTGTCGTCGGGACCGCAGTAGGCCTCCACCTCGGTGATGCGCACCACCACGCCGTCGCGCACGAGGCGGGCGCCGATGAGGTCGCGCGCCACCGCCGGCGAGGGGCGCGCGAAC
>CAZONM010000545.1:0-3293 GCA_964580865.1 uncultured Myxococcales bacterium
GGGCGGCGGCAGCGCCGCCTGCTCGGCGGGCGGTGGCGCGGGTGCCTCGGGTCGCGGCGCCGCCTCCACCTCGAGCGGCTCGGGGACGGGCGGACGGAGGTGCTCGGCGTTGCCTACGAGCTCCCACCACGGCACCGCGCCCGGCGGCACGTCGGGCAGCGGGTCGCGCTCGTGGCCGTGCTTGACCCAACGCACCCGGCCTTCGACGAACGCGCTCGGGTCGAGGCCGAACACGAGCGGCCTCGTGTTGTAGGGAGGATCGGCGAAGTGCGTCGCCAGCGCGCCGGAGAACGCGGGCGCCGTACGCGCCAACGTCGACGTGACGATGTCCTGTGCCACGGCCCACTCGTCGTCGACGAACATGCGATCGCGGATCCAGCGCTCGCTCTCGTAGCGACGCACGGCGCGCACGCCGACGATGCGCAGCCACGCCGGCGCCGCCACCAAGAGCGCAAGGCCCGCCGACGCCAGCGCCATGGGCAGCGTGTGCAGGTCCCACGCGATCTGCGCGCGCAGGATGAGCCCGTCTGCCGGTGGCGCGCGCTCGGTGACGCCAAGCGCATGCTGCAGCGCCGCGGCCTCCACCATGCGACCGACGATGTCGTCGTCGAGGGGACGCTTGAGCGCCAACAACGCCAGCGGCTGCACCACCAGCATGCCGAGCGCGAACAGCACCACCACGCCGGCGAAGGCCGGGCGCCAGTTGCCGATCTCCTCGATGGGCAAGTGCAGCGGATACCCCGAGCCCGCGTGCTGCAACCGCATGAGGTTGAGCATGAACAGCGTCCCGACGGCGAACAACAGCGGCGCGGCCACGGCGCCGAGCGTCAAGAATCCGCCGTAGCCGAGCCCGACGCCGCACACGAGCGCGGCGCCCACCGACAGCGCGGCCGACACGATGAGGAAGCGCCGCTCGCCGGGAGCGACGCGCGCTACGATGTCGACGTCGTAGCCGCACAGGGTGAGGAGCGCCGTGCTCACGGGCGTTTGACGAACGCCTCGGGGTTCTGCTCGATGGCCGCGGCCGTCTTCTTCTTCCACGCCTCGTGCACCACCGCGGCCATGGCGCGCTCGCTCTCGAGCCGACGCTTCTCTTCGTCGAGCACGGCGGTCACGCCGTGGTGCAGATCGATGTGAATGGCCTTGCCCTTGCCGTCGGAGATGATGCGCGCGTCGGGCTCGATGCCGGCCTTGGCCCGCACCACGCGCTTCTGGTTCTCGTCGAGGTAGTCGTAGGCGCCCTTGATGACCATCAGCTTGAAAAAGATGGGCCCCGCTTCGATGCACAAGAGCAGCAGCATGATGGCGATGGGGATCATGCCGCCGATGTCGTGGCTCACCTGGATGCGCTTCATCAGGCCGTCGAGGTGCCGGGCCACCTGCAGGTTGCTGGCCTTCTCGGCGGCGAGCTTGGTGTCGAGCGCGGCCAAGGCCGTCTTCGCCTCGGTGAGCTCGTCGCCAACCATGGTGTTCTTCTTGCCCATGGCCTCGCGGTCGCGGTTGAGCTCGGCCTCCATGCGGTCGAGGTTGTCGCGCTTGTCGCGCCACGCGGGCCCGCGCCCGGCGGCGCCGGAGCCGGTCTTGCCCTCGGCCTCGAGCTCGAGCTCGCGGCGCTGCTGCTGGATCTCGAGGCGACGCTTCTCCAACGCGCCGTCGTTGTCGTCGACGCGCTTCTGGAGTCCGTCGATCTTCTCGCGCAGCGTGGCGCGCTCCTTGGCCACCAGACTCTCGCTCGCGTCATTGAGCTGCGACAGGAACTCCTTCTGCTCCTTCTCCAGGGCGCTCTCGATCTCGCTCTCGAGGATCTTGATCTCGAGCGGCTTCGACAGACACAGACCGATGATGATGGCCATGGCCAAGCGCGGCAGCGCGTTGACGAATTCCTGCCAGGTGATCTTGTCGGTGCCGTCGCCCTTGCCCGTCGACGAGATGATGAAGCGGTCGATGTTGAAGATGATGAGCGACCACACCAAGCCAAAGAACACCGAGGCCGCCGCGCTCGGCGCGTGCAGCACGCGCTCGCCGAGCGCCGTGGCGTCTTTGGGCGAGAACACCGTGTAGAAGGCGTAGCTGCCCGAGAAGAACGCGAGCACGCCCACGGTGAGCACCACGCCGCCGAGGCCCTGGAACTTGACGCGATCGCTGTTCGGGCAGCGCACCAGAAGCTGCGCGTCGGCGCCGGCGCAGAACCACAGGAAGCGCGTGAACAGCGACACGTCGCGCACGCCGCCATACTGGTAGCGATCCTCGCTGGCGGTGGGCGACGCCGCAGCCGGCGCGGCGGCCGGCACGTCGACGATCGACGCGGGCTCGGGCGCGGCGGGTGGCGCGGGCGCCGGCGGGACGGTCGATGGTTGTTGCTCGGTCATGGGCAAGGCACCTCGTTGGTGGACGGGACGGCGGGCAGCGCCGGTACGCAGGCGGGCAGCGCGAAAGACGGGATGGCGGGCGTCGCCGGCGCGCTCGGTGACGGTGGGGGCGCCGGGATGACGTCGAGCACCACGGTGCGCGTGTGGCGAAACAGCACCGAGCGCACCGCGACCTCGACGGTCGTGCGCCCAGGCGTCGCGGGCACGTCGACGAAGAGCACACCCGCGAAGCCGCCGCTGATGTCGCGTGCGTCCGCGCCGCTGCCCAGGCGCCCGTTGCCGGAGGCGCGCACCACCAGCGCCGTGCGGCCGCCGGCGAACGCGACCCCGCCGTGCGGGTGCTCGAGGAGCTCGATGCGCGGCCGCGACCCCACGAGCACCAGGAAGCGCACCACGCGTCGCAGCATCAGCGCTCCCCCCCAGAGCACCGCACCGAGAGCTCGACGCGCCGGTTGAAGCGCTGCTGCGCCGCAGGCGCATTCGCCGGGACGATGGGCTCACGTTCGCCGCGCCCGTCGACGACCAAGGTGTTCTTGCCGACGCCGCCGTGCTCGGCGATGAACGCGGCGACGGTCTCCGCGCGTCGTTGGCTCAGCTCCTCGTTGTGGTCGCTCTCGCCCTGGGGATCGGCGTGGCCGGCCACCACCAGGATGCGTCCGTCGTTGGGGCTGGCCTTCAACAGGCGCACGAGCCGCCGCAGAAGCGGCACCGACTCGGGCCGCAGCGTGTGCTGGTCGAGGTCGAAGAGGAGGTCACCGGAGAGATACAGCGGCCGACCGCACTTCGAGAAGAACGCCGCGGGGTCGTCGAGCGCCTCGTCGACGCTGTAGCGCCGCGGCCCCGCTTCGCCCCCGTCGCCGTCGGGCGCGCCCGCGCCTCCTGCGCCCGCGCCTCCCACGCCCGCGCCTCCTGCGCCCGCGCCTC
>CAZONM010000546.1:0-3292 GCA_964580865.1 uncultured Myxococcales bacterium
GCCGGCGCGGCCCCCGGTGGCGGCGGCGGCGGGTCGTCGCCGGCGCGCGCCATGGTTGCCGCCAGCGCCACGGCGCCAGCGATGAGCGGCAGGAGCACACGCGCGCGCGTCACGGCGCCTCATCCTTGGTGAGATCGGCGAACGCCTGTGTCAGATCGGTCAGCTCCGCGGCCTTGGAGTGCTGGAGCTGCGCGATCTTCTCGGTCTCGGCCTGCTTGCGCGCGAACGACGTGTCGATGACGCCGACGTCGGCGCGCAGGATGATGCGCTTGAGGTCGACGCTGACCTTGTCGAGCGCGATGGCCGTGGCGGTGTCGCGCACGGCGGCCGCGCGGGTGTCGACGTCGCCGAGGGCGGTCACGTACGTGACCAGCGCCTCCTTCTCCGCCGCCAACAGCGCGCGCGCCCCCGCGAGCCGCTCGTCGACGATGCGATCGAGCCGCGCGCGGAACTCGGTGTTGCGCCGCAGCAGATCGTCGGCCTGGGCGACCGCAGCGTCGACGCGCGCGTACGTCGTCGCCTGGGCCGGGTCGCGCGCCTGCGCCAACAGCTGGCGCTCCTCGTCGAACGAGGCCGCCCACAGGTGGCGAAGCGCGTCCTCGCCGGTCCCCTGCCCGCCGGCCGTGGCGATCTGTCGACGGACCGCGGCGACCTTGCCGGCCAGCTCCGCCGCGCGGCGCTCGAGCTCCTCCACCTGATCGCGCGCGGCGCGCACTTGGTTCTTCCGCAGCTCGGCGCGGAGCTCCGCCGAGCCGCCGCTGGCGTCGCGCGCCAGGGTGAAGTCGATGGCGACCAGCTCGGCGCGGCGCTGGTGCACCTCGAGGTCGACGAGGTGCGCCGCCCGATCGACGGCCTCGAGGTGGTCGGTGAGCCGCTGGCGTCGAGCGCTGATGGCGTCCTGCGTGCGGGGCAGCGCCGCCACGCGGCGCTCGAGATCGGCGCGGCGCGCGCGCAGCTCACTCAGGCGCGCCGCCACCTCGGGCGCCGGACGGGCGAGCGCGCGCTCGGCGCCGATGGCGTCGCTCTTGAGCTGTAGGAGCGTCGTCTGCAGCGAGAGCGACCGCGTGACGCCGCCCTGCAGGGGCTTGAACAGCTCGGTGCGCGCGGGGTTGTCGGGTGACAGCTGTTGCTCGAGCTCCTCCAGGAGCCGCGAGGTGGCGGTGATGTCGTCGCGCGAGCCTTGGATGTCCTTGAAGACCTTGAGCGCCTTCGCCACCTCTTCGTTCTGGGACGCGCGGCGTGCGGCGATGGGCGGCAGGTGCGAATCGACGGTGAGGCCCCCCGACGACATCGTCAGGATGTCGGCGAGCAGACGCTCGCGCGTGCTGCGATCCGCCATGAGCGCGCGGAGCTGCTCGTCGGCGACGCGGTGGCGCTCGAGCACGTCGCCGAAGATGCCCTCGGCCTCCGTGAACTCGTTGCGCTGCAGGCGCAGGTTGCCCGTGAGGATCTCGATCTCGGCCGCGCGACCACTGTCGGGCTCGAGCGCTTGCAGCTCTGCGAGCCGCCGCAGGGCCTGCTCGTACTCCACCTTGGCGCGCTCGCGGCGCATGAGCTCGGTGAGGTTGTCGTCCTTGCTGCCGCGCATGGCGAGCTGGCCACGCCGGACGTACGTCCACGTGAGCTCGTAGAGCATGGTGGCGATGAGCGGCGAGTCGTAGTCGATGCTCTGGTAGGCGTCGATGCTCTCTTGCAGCCGGTCGCTCTCGTAGTACAGGCGCCCGCGCGCCAGGTGACCCATCGCCTTCACTTGCTTGTCGATCTTGGCGATGGGCTTGGCGAACGCCACCTGCTCGAACATCGCCTGGGCGTCGGTCATGCGATCGGCCCGGAGATAGGCAGCGCCGATCAGGTAGCGCGAGCGCAGCGCCCACGCGTCAGTGGCCGGCACCTGCCGCAGCTGCTCGACGGCCGGCGCGTCCTTGCCCGCGAGGAACAGGCTCTTGCCGCGCAGGTAACGCACCTGACCGGGAACGTTGTCGCCGACGATCTCGAGATAGCGCTGGAAGTAGCGATCCACGTCGTCCCAGCGCTTGAGCTCATCGCCCATCTCCATGAGCCGCAAGATCGCCTGCTCGTGGTGGCCGTGGCCGCGCAGCGCCAAGAGCTTCTCGAAGTAGCCCTGCGCCGCCGCCCGGTTTCCCAGCAGAAACAAGCTGTCGGCCAAGTAATAGAGCGCGTCGCCGTAGTCGGGGCGCTGCTCCACCGGCGTGGCGTCGCTCTCGCGCGGCTCGACCGCGCCAAACAGGAGCATGCTGGCGCGCTGGTACTCCTTGGTCAGGTAGTAGATCTCGCCCCACGTCACGCGCTCGCCGCGATCGTTGCTCGTGAACAGATCGGGCACCGCGCGGTACTGGTCTTCGTTGCGGCCGAGCTCGGCGGACGCAACCACCAGGTCCCGCTCGACGCGCGTGAGGTCGGTGCCGGCGGTCCCTTGACCGTGCGCCGCGTTCGCGCCCAGCGCGAGCGCCATGACCAACGCGCCGCCCCGGGCACGCCGGCGCTTCAGCGTCGTCGCCGACGCCGATGCCGACACGCGAGCGGCTGCCCCCTCGGCGACGCGCCGCCTCGTCGGGCGGGCACGCGGCGCCTCCGCCACGGCGTTCACTTCGTCGCTCCCCCTGTGGCTGGCGCGGTCGGAGCGGCGGGCGTCGGCGCCTTGGCGTCGGTGCCCTTGGGCGCCTCGCCGGTGCTCTCCCGGCTGATGTTCGTGTCGAAGCGGATCGCCGGGCGCTCCTCGACCGGCGTGGTGAAGTTGCCCTTCTCGAAGCCGACGACGTCGATGGTGGCTACCTTGCCCGGCTCGGCGGTGAACGTGATGGAGTCCTTCAAGGTCCAGCTGTACGCCGCGAGGTAGCGGAACACGCCCGTGCCATTGCCCTTGTACACGAGCTGCACCGACAGCGTGTGGCTGCCCTCGACGATGTTGCCGTCGAACACCGGCAGCTCGCGCTTCTCCGTGAGCTTGGCGCCGGTCTCGTCGGTCTCCTGCAAGAGCGGCTGACCGTCGAGGAAGTAGTTGGCCGAGGTGAGCAGGAAGTTCCCGCCCATCTGGTTCTTGTGCACCACCACGACCTTGGCGCCGATGCCCACGCCGCCCGCCACCTGCTCGGCGAGGAGCTGCAGCTTGGCCTTGGAGCGGAACACCTGCTCCTTGAGCTCCGACACCATGTCCTCGAGCTCCCGCATCTTGACCGCGTACTCCTCGTCCGCGGACACCGGCGCCGACGCCGACGCAGGTGCCGGCGCGGGCGCGGCGGGCGCGGGCGCGGCAGGCGCGGGCGCGGCCGGC
>CAZONM010000547.1:0-3283 GCA_964580865.1 uncultured Myxococcales bacterium
GCTCCCCGCCGAGGCCAGCGCCGTGGACATCGTGCTGCACGCCGGCCTCGCGCCCAAGCTGGTGGGCGCGAGCGCCGCCGGCACCATCGCGCGGCTCGGCGCGTTCGAGGCCGCAGTGCCCGCCGAGCGCTGGCGCGTCACCCTGCCCGCGCCCGGCCGCGTCGTCGAGCTGAGCTACGGCGGCGTCATCGCGCACCCGCCCACGCAGGTGGCCACCGAGTACCAGCGCTCGTTCCAAGAGACCCCCGGGGTCATCGACAAGGACGGCGTGTATCTGTCGATCGCGGCCCTGTGGCTGCCGCGGCTCGAGGTGGACGGCAAGCCCATGGGCGAGCTCGTCACCACCAAGGTGCGCGTGGCCGGCCTGCCAAGCGGCTGGCGCGCGCTCGCCGAGGGCGAGGCCACCGGCGAGGGGGCGTGGACGTCGGTGACCCCGTGCGACGGCGCCCACCTCATCGCCGGCCCGTTCGTCGAGACCAAGGAGCGCATCGCCGGCACCGACGTGCTCGTGTGGCTGCGCACGGCCGACGCCGCGCTCGCGCAGCGCTACCTCGACGTCACGGGCCAGTACCTCAAGATGTACGGCGGGCTCATCGGGCCCTACCCGTACCCCAAGCTCGCCGTCGTGGAGAACTTCTGGGAGACCGGCTACGGCATGGCGAGCTTCACGCTGCTCGGCCCGCAGGTCATCCGCTTCCCGTTCATCCTGCACACGAGCTACCCGCACGAGATCCTGCACAACTGGTGGGGCAACGGCGTGTTCGTCGCCGAGGGCGGCGGCAACTGGAGCGAGGGGCTCACGGCGTACCTGGCGGATCACCTGAACGCCGAGCACCAAGGGCGCGCCGCCGACTATCGCCGCACCACGCTGCAGAAGTACCAGGACTACGTGGGCGCGGCCGGCGACTTCCCGCTCGTGGACTTCACCGGGCGTTTCTCGTCGGCGTCGGAGGCGGTGGGCTACGGCAAGTGGCTCATGGTGGTGCACATGCTGCGACAGAAGCTCGGCGAGCGCGCCTTCGCCGACGGGCTCAAGACGCTGTGGAAGGAGCATCGCTTCGACAAGGCGTCGTTCGCCGACGTGCGCGCGTCGTTCCAGGCGCACACCAAGGACGACCTCGTGCCGTTCTTCGACGCGTGGGTCGGCCGCGCAGGCGCGCCGCGCGTCCGCCTGCGCGAGGTCGCGGAGACGCGCGCGCGCGACGGCGCGCGCGCGCTCACGGTGGTGCTCGAGCAGACGCAGCCGGCAGCGCCGTTCCCGCTCGAGGTGCCCATCGTGGTCACCACCGTCGACGGCAAGGGCACGAAGAGCGCGGTGCCCTTGAGCGCGCGCACCGGCCGGGTGGAGCTGCGGCTCACGGCGGCGGCCGCGCGCGTCGACGTCGATCCGTTCGTCGACACCTTCCGCGCGCTCCTGCCCGGCGAGACCGCGCCGTCGTTGTCGCGGGCGCTCGGCGCTCCCGCCATGACGTTCGTGCTGCCCACCCTCGCCACCACCGAGGAGCGCGAGGCCTGGAAGGGCTTCATGCTCGCCATCTGCGGGCGCCAGGCGGCCTGCAAGCTCGTCGACGACAAGGACGTGGCCGCGCTGCCCACGAGCGGCGCCACCTGGATCCTCGGGTACGGCAACCGCTTGCGCGGCGCCGCCGTGGTCTCGGCCCAGCGCTTCGGGGCGCACCTGAGCGACGTGGGGTTCCTGTCGCCCGGGCCCTACACGCCCGAGCGCCTCAAGGCCGAGCGAACCGACCCGGGCAAGACCAGCGTGGCGCTGGCGCTGGCGCACCCCGCGAACGAACAGCTCGGCGTGACCTTCGTGGCCGCGCACGACGCGCGCGCCGTGGCGCTCCTCGGCAAGAAGCTGCCGCACTACGGCAAGTACGGCTGGCTCACCTTCAGCGGCGACGTCGCCAAGGCCGAGCTCGAGAACACGGGCAAGGGCCAATGGGAGCCCGATCGATCGCCGCTGACGGCGTTCCTCGGGCCCACGCGGCCGAAGCTCGCGCTCACGAGCGGCCCGCCCCTCGTGAAGCTGCCGCCGCCCATCGAGGGCGCGCGCATGCTGGCGTTGGTGCGCGAGCTCGGCGACAGCAAGCTCGGCGGGCGCGCCCCGGGCACCGACGGCTACGAGCGCGCCATGACCGCGGTGGAGCGCGAGCTGACCGCCATCGGCCTCGCCCCTGGCGGCGATGCCGGCGGCTTTCGCGCGTGCCTGGCGCCGCGCTCGTGCAACCTGATCGCGGTGTTGCCCGGCACCGAGCGCGCGCTGCCCGAGGTGGTGCTCGGCGCCCACCTCGACGGGCTCGGCGCGGTCAAGGGCAAGGTGCACCCGGGCGCCGACGACAACGCCTCGGGCGTGGCCGCGCTCCTCGAGGCCGCGCGCGCGCTCAAGAAGGCAGGGCCGGGGCTGCGCACGGTGCGCCTCGTGGTCTTCACCGGCGAGGAGAGCGGCCTCGTGGGCTCGCGCGCGTGGGTCAAGGCGCAGGGCGATCTCAAGGCCAAGGTGCTCGCCATGGTCAACCTCGACACCGTGGGCCGAAGGGGCGAGCGCCCGCTCCTCCTGCTCGACGGCCAGAGCGCGTCGGAGTGGGTGCACGTGGCGCGCGGCGTGGGCTTCACCACGGGCATCAAGGTCGAGCTCGGCAAGGAGGGCGGCGGCGCCTCCGATCAGCAGGCGTTCCTCGAGGCGGGCGTGCCCGCGGTGCAGCTCTTCTCGGGGCCGCACCAAGACTACCACCGCGCCGGCGACACCGCCGACAAGGTGGAGGAGGCGTCCCTCGTCGACGCGGCGGTGGTCGCCAAAGAGATCGTCGCGTACCTCGCCGATCGCAAAGAGCCGCTGTCGTTCGGCGGCGCGGGCGCCGGCGCCACGGGCGGGCGGCGCGCCGCGCTCGGCACCGTGCCCGACATGACCTTCGCCGGGCCGGGCGTCAAGGTCGACGACGTGGTGGGCGGCTCACCCGCCGCGGCCGCGGGCATCACCAAGGGCGACGTGCTCGTGCGCTTCGACGGCGCCGAGCTCGCCGACCTGCGGCGCTACAGCGAGCTGCTCAAAGCGAAAAAGCCCGGCGACAAGGTGCGGGTGGTGGTGCTCCGCGGCGGCAAGGAGCTCGCCTTCGACCTCGTGCTCTCGGAGCGGTGACGTCGAGAAATCGACCAGCCGCGAACAAGAAAAGGGTCTCCTGACGTTTCCGTGGGTCACCGAGGAGGGGCTGAACAGGCGCGGGAAAGAGAAGAAGAGCAGGGGGCCTATTCTCTCGCCGTCATCATCGATCGCTGCTCTCGC
>CAZONM010000548.1:0-3270 GCA_964580865.1 uncultured Myxococcales bacterium
GCCGCGGCGCCCGCAGCGGCGACGGCGTGGCGGTGCGGGGCACGGCGGCGCCGCGCCCCCGACGCGCGCGGTACCGCAGCATGACGTCGATCAGCTTCTCCTTGAGCTCCGGCAAGACGAAGGGCTTGGTGATGTAGGCGTCGATACCCGCCCGGCGCGCCTCGCGCTCCGACTGCGCGCTGCGAAAGGCGGCGGTCACCATGATGATGCCCACGTCCTTGCCGCGCGGATCCGCGCGGATGGCCGCGGCCACCTCGAAGCCGCTCCGCTTCGGCATCAGGCCATCGGTGAGCACCAGGTCGAAGGCGCCGCCGAGGAACGCTTGCAGGCCCGCCTCGCCGTCGGCCTTGGCCTCCACCGCGAAGCCGCTCCGCCGCAGGAAGCGCTCCAGGAGCGAGCGGATGTCCGCGTCGTCCTCGATCAGCAGGATGCGCGCCACCCTCGCACGATAGCGGGTTCCTGCTATCATTCCCGGGACATGCGCGTGGTGTCCCTGTTTGCGACGGTGGCCGTGGCGGCGTGCGGCAACGCCCAGTTCTCGCCCGACGAGCTCGCACGCCTGCGCGCCGAGTTCGTCGTCGAGCACAACGAGGTGCGCGCGGCTGTGGTGCCGGCGGCCGACCCGGTGCTGCCGGCCATGACGAACGACAACGGCTTGGCGGGCCTGGCCCAGGGCTGGGCCGAGGGCTGCAAGTTCGAGCACAGCGGCAACGGCTTCGGCGAGAACCTGGCGTTCTTCTCCGGCGACGACTCCACCCCTGCGGACGTCGTGGCCGGGTGGGCCGCCGAGGTGACCGACTACGACCTCGACGCCAACACCTGTGCCGAAGGCGCCCAGTGTGGCCACTACACCCAGGTCGTCTGGCGCCTGACCGACACGGTGGGCTGCGGCGTCGCCCATTGCACCATCGAGGGCTACGCGGGCCGCCTGTGGGTGTGCAACTACAACCCGCCCGGCAACGTGGTGGGGCAGCGTCCGTACTGACCTGCCCGTCGCCGCGACAGGCTCCGATCGTCAGTCCACCCGATAGCGCACGGTCTGCACCGCGCGACCGTCGACCATGAGCGTCAGCGCGTGAGCGCCCTTGGCAGCGTCGATCCACGACGAGTACGGCGGCGCCAGCGCGCGCGGCGGGCCGCCGTCGAGCACCACGGCAACGTCGGTGCCGCGGCCGGGCTCCACGCGCACAGGAACGCCCTGCCCCGACGGCAGGCCAGGGTCGAGCGCGAACTGATCACCGTCCACGGGCGAGATCAGGTGCGGCCCGGCGACGGCGGGGGTGCAGCGCACGCGCCCGGCCACCTGTGCGATTCCCTCGCCGCGCGCCCACGCGCCGAAGCGCGGCGGCAAGTCGAGGGCGCGCGCGTCGCCGGCTTCGCAGCGCGCGGCGCTCGACGCCACGCGCGTGTGGGTGCGGCAGCGCTCGCGGGGCGCGGTGCCAGGCAGGAAGTGCTCGTCGACGCCGTGGCCGCAGTGGGGCCCGCGCAGCTGGCCCGACAGCGGGCAGATGACGGCGCGCTCGAAGCGATCGGCGTCGACCAGGGGCGCCGGCGCGACGTCGCGCATGGCGGCCAGCATGACCCGGCGGAAGATGCGGCCGGCGCCGGTGATGCCCGAGACGTTCCTCATGGGCGTGCCGTCGAAGTTGCCCGCCCACACGCCCACGGTGCGCTCGCGCGTGAAGCCCACGGTCCAGTTGTCGACGTAGGCGCGGCTGGTGCCGGTCTTGGCCGCCACCGCGAACGGCAGGTCGAGCGCGTTGTCGACGCCGAAGGCGGGGGCGCGCGCCGGATCGTCCACGAGCACGTCGGTGAGCAGGGCCACCGCGTCGGCCGGCAAGAAGCGACGCGCGCTCGCCGACGACGCCGCGGGCAACGGCGCGCCGTGCGCGTCGCGCGCCGCGCGCCGCTCGGAGAGCGGCGACCACACGCCGCCGTTGGCGAGGCCGCGATAGGCGTTGGTGAGCTCGGCCAGCGTGACGTCGCCGTTGCCGAGCACCACGCCCACGCCGTAGTGCTCGGGCGGCGCCGACAGCGACGTGAGGCCGGCCTGGCGCAACAGCCGCACCACGCGATCGGCGCCGAGCAGCTCGCCGACCTTGACCGCCGGGATGTTGTAGCTGTTCTGCAGCGCCGCGCGCAGGCGCACGGGCCCATGCACGCGCTCGTCGTAATTGCGCGGCGCGTAGCTGCCAGTCTCGGTGGCCAGGGTGGTCTCCACGTCGGCCAGCACCGTCGCCGGCGTGAGGCCGCGCGAGAGCGCCAGGCCGTACACGAACGGCTTGAGCGCCGAGCCCGGCTGGCGCAGCGCCTGCACGCCGTCGTTCTTGCCAAGGCGCTCGTCGTCGTGCCAGTCGCGCGAGCCCAGGTACGCGAGCACCTCGCCGCTGGCGTTGTCGAGCACCAGCACCGCCGCTTGGCCCACGCCGCGCTCGGTCAGCGCCCCGAGCTCGTCGGCCACGACGCGCTCGACCTCACGTTGGAGCGCGCGGTCGAGCGTGGTCTCGACGACGGCCGCGCTCGGGGGCGCGGCGCGCCGCGCGCGCTCCACCAGGTGCAGCGCCAGCTCGTCGGATGGCGGCGCGCCGTCGACGTCGAGGGGCTCGTCGAGCGCGCGCCGGTAGGCCGCGTCATCCACGAGGCCCACGGCGCGTGCCCGCCCCAGCACGTGCGCGCGGCGCGCCACGGCGCGCTCGGGGTGCCGCCGCGGATCCTCCTGCGCAGGTGCATGCGCCAGGCCGGCCAAGAGCGCGCTCTCGGCCAGCGTGAGCGCATGCGCCGGGCGCCCGAAGTGCGCCCGGCTCGCCGCCTCCACGCCCACGGCGCCGCGCCCGAGCGGCACGCGGTTGGCGTACTCGAGCAGGATGCGCTCCTTGTCGAGGTGCGCCTCGAGCCGCAACGCCCACAAGCCCTCGCTCACCTTGCCGAGCAGCGTGCGCGGCCGCGGCACCAGGCGACGCGCGAGCTGCTGCGTGATGGTGGACGCGCCGCTCACCACGCGCCCGGCGCGCGCGCTCTCCACGAGGGCGCGCGCCACTGCGCGCACGTCGACGCCCGGGTGCGAGAAGAAGCGCGCGTCCTCGGCGGCCACCAGCATGGCGCGCACGTCGGGCGGCACCGCGCGCAGCGGCAGCGAGCGCTGCCCCTCGCCCGACGGCGCCTCGGCCAGCAGCTCGCCCTCGCGATCGAGCACCAGCAGCGACGTCACCGGCGCGGGATCGAGCAGGGCGACGGGGAGCGGCGCGGCGACGAACGCCGCCGCGGCCGCCA
>CAZONM010000549.1:0-3269 GCA_964580865.1 uncultured Myxococcales bacterium
CGCGCCGCGGCGCCGCCAGCGGGGCGGTCACGGCGGTCAGGGCCGGCGGCGGCGCGGTGGTCGCCGGGTTGGCTGCGGCGTTGGCGCTGGCCGCCGTGAGCGGGGTCGCCAGCTTGGGCGTGGTGGCGGCGTTGACGTCGACGGCGCGGGCGGCCACGGCGCGCGGCGTCTCGGCGCGCGGCCGCGCCACGATCTCGGCGATCTGCTGCATGACGGCGCTGGCGTCGGGCGGCCGCTCGCTCGGCTCCTTGCGCAACAGCTGCTGCACCAGCCGATCCACGTCGGGCCACACGGTGTCGATGTGGCGCGGCGCCTCGTGCGCATGCTTCGTGACCAGCGCGATGGGCGTGGGCGCGTAGAACACGGCCTCGCCCGTGAGCATCTCGAACAAGATGACGCCGAGCGCGTACAGGTCGGAGCGCGGGTCCTCGAGCGCGCCGTACAAGAGCATCTCGGGCGCCATGTACCCCGGCGTGCCCACGAGCTTGCCGTGCTCGGTCAGCGTCTGGTGGTCGTCGCCCGTGGGCACGCGCGCCACGCCGAGGTCGAGCACCTTGACGAAGTCCACCTCGCCCCGCGCTCCGCTCACGCGCGTCAGCATGATGTTCTCGGGCTTGAGATCGCGGTGCACCACGCCGACCTTGTGCGCGGCGGCGAGGCCACGGCAGATCTGCTGCGCCAGCTCGAGGGCCGCGCGCACGTCGAGCGCGCCCACGCGGCGCAGGCGCGCGCGCAAGGTCTCGCCCTCCAGGAGCTCCATGGCCATGAACAGCTCGCCCTCGTCGGTGGTGCCGAAGTCGAGCAGCGTGACCACGTGCGGATCCGACAGGTGCGCCAGCGCGCGCGCCTCGCGCTCGAAGCGCGCGATCAGGCGCGGGTCGTTGGCGTAGTCGCGCCGGATGAGCTTGAGCGCCACGCGCCGGCCGAGCGGCGCCTGCCGCGCCACGAAGACCTCGGCCATGCCGCCGTGGCCTAAGACCGCGTCGATGGTGTAGCGCCCGCCGATGGTGCGGCCGCAGTGCCGCTCCGCCGCCAGCCGGTCGGGCTCGTCCACCATGGGCGAACGCTAGACCACGGCGCCACGAGCGGTCGAGCGCGCGCGCCCACGCTCGTGACGCGGCGCGCGCGGCCGTGCATTCCCGCCCCGTCGACGTTGCGCTATCTCGCGCGCCCATGACGAGCACTGTCCCACCGTCGGAGGCCCAGGGCGGCTTCGGCGAGCGCGAGGCCAAGAAGGAATTCCCCTGCGAGACCTGCGGCGCCAAGCTGGTCTTCTCCATCGGTGCGCAGAAGCTCAAGTGCGAGCACTGCGGGACCGAGAAGGAGCTCACCTTCGCCGAGGGCGCGCGCGTCGACGAGCGCGACCTGATGAGCGCGCTCGATCGGCAGACGGGCCAGCGCGCCGGCGCCGCGGGCGCGCACTTCGCAGGCACGCACGAGGTGACGTGCGGCGCGTGCGGCGCCAGCGTGGCCTTCTCGGGCTCGCTCACCTCGTCGGCGTGCAGCTATTGCGGCGCGCCCATCCAGCGCGAGAAGGCGCACGAGCTCACCCACCGCCTGCCCGTCGACGGCGTGTGCCCGTTCGCGGTGGAAAAGAGCGTGGCCGACGGCAAGCTCAAGGGCTGGGTGCGCTCGCGCTGGTTCGCGCCCAACGAGTTCACGCGGCGCGGCGTGCAGGGGCGCTTCGACGGCGTGTACATGCCGTTCTTCACCTTCGACGCCATGACGTTCACGCGCTATCGCGGTCAGCGCGGCGACACCTATTGGGAGACCGTGGGCTCGGGCAACAACAAGCGCCGCGTGGCCAAGATCAAGTGGTCGCCGGCGTCGGGCTCGTTTCAGCGCTTCTTCGACGACGTGTGCATCCCCGCGCTCAAGAGCCTGCCGCAGAAGCTGTTGCACGGCCTCGAGCCCTGGCCCACCGAGCGCCTGGTGCCGTTCACCGATCAGGCCCTCGCGGGCAAGCTCGCGCACACCTACGAGATCGAGCTCGGCGCGGCCTTTCACCTCGGCAAAGAGCGCATCGAGAGCGAGCTCACGTCCGACGTCAAGCGGCGCATCGGCGGCGACGTGCAGCAGATCTCGAGCCAAGAGACCGCCTACTCGGCGCTCACCTACAAGCACGTGCTCCTGCCCGTGTGGATCTTGGCCTACCGCTACGGCGGCAAGCCCTATCGCGTCGTCGTCAACGCGGTCACCGGCCAGGTGAACGGCGAGCGGCCCTACAGCCCCATCAAGATCGCCATTGCCGTGTTCTTCGGCATCGTCGTCGCCATCATCCTGGCGGTGCTGTTCGGCGGCCAGGACGGCGGCGGCGGCTCGAGCTACTGATCGGCGCGGTGCAGCGCCGCGGCCACGGCGCGCACCAGCTCGTCGAGGCGCGAGAGCGCCGCGCGCGCGCTCTCCTCGTCGAGGGCGCGGGTGCCGAGCGCGTCGAGCACGGCGCGCGCCGCGGGCGCCACCTCGAGCGCGAGCCCCGCCAGGCACGAGGGCACGCTGCGCTCGGTGGCCTCGTTGCCCGAGAAGACGAAGCCCCCGAAGCGCGCCGGGTCGGGGTCGCGCCAGGGCCAGTCGAGCAGGGTCGCCCACAACCGATCGAGCGCGAGCTGCGCGCCCCCGAGCTCGGCGCCGCGAAAAGCGCGGCCGAGCGCGTCGTCGAGCAGGCGGCACAGCGCCTTCACCAGGCCCGCGTCGGTGACCACGCGCCCGTAGCCGATGCCGTGCGCGGTCTGCGCCAGGTCGGCCTCGCGCGCGCGCAGCCAGTCGTGGGGCGCGCAGTAGTGCCCGCCGCACACCTCCCGCGGGTACACGCCGAGGTCGCGCAGGTCGTCGCCGAGCGGGTGGCGCGACGGGTGCACCAGACAGCCCACGCGCCCGTCGTCGACGTAGCCGGCGAACGGGCACACCTTGACGCCCGCGAACAGCACCTCGGGCGCCTCCTCCGCGAGCAGCTCGTCGCGCGCGCGCGCCAGCGCCGCCTCGTCTGGCCACGCGGCGCGCACGCGCGCGGTGCGTCGCGCGAGGCGCGCATGCTCGGCGGCCGCGCTGCGATCGCGGAAGTTGTGCACACCGCAGCACGCGGCGCAGCTGCCGTGCGCGTGCTGGCACAAGACGCGCAACGGCGCGCGCGCGGCGATGCGCGAGTCGCTCACGCCGTCATCAGCACGTCGACCAGCTCGACGTCGCCAGGGGCCACGGGCACGCCCAGGAAGGCGGCTGACACGCGGGCGAGCTGCTCGGGCGCGTCGGTGACGAGGAGGCGGTGCGCG
>CAZONM010000550.1:0-3238 GCA_964580865.1 uncultured Myxococcales bacterium
GAGCGGCCCCTCGAGCAGCCCGGCGGCGCGCACGCCGCGGTCGGTGATCACGACCACGCGCGCCGCGCGCTTGAGCGGGCCCTGCGCGCCCACGCGCGCCCCGCAGCCGGCGCCGTACACCACGGCGCACGAGGCGGGGTGGAGAAAGGGTGCGATGGCGTCGACGTCCATGCCGCTCACCGTAGCGCAAAGGAAGCGACGCCAACCTCGTGCGGCGCCAGCACCGGCTGCCCCCCGTCCAACAGCGTGAAGCGCACGGTCCACGATGTTGGCGCCTCGGGCCCGTCGCCCACCACGATGGCGATGGGCGCGCGCCCGTCGAGCGGCAGCGCGTCGGTGCGCGCGGGCGCGCGGTCGAGGCGGAAGAAGTCGCGCGCGTACTCTTCGTCGGCGGAGGCGACCACGGCGCCGTCGAGCAGCACGACGCCGAGGTCGTCGGCCTCGATCTCGATGATCACGGCGTCGGCCCCGGGCGGCGGCTCGAGGACGCCCGCGTAGCGCACCACGAAGCCACCGTCGGTGGCGGGCGCGCCCGGCACCAGCTCGTCGAGCGCGGCGGGGCCGGGCGCATGGGTCAGCCAGCCGCTCGGGAGCGGCGCGCTGGCCGCGGGCGTGGCGTCGTCGAGCGCCTCGAGCACGCGCTCGGCGCGCTGGTTGCCGAACAGGTCGGTGGGGAGCGCGTCGTCGTTGAACAGCGCTGCGAGCACGAAGGCCTCGGCGAGGAGCCCGTTGGCGACGTCGGGCGCCGGGTCCACCAGATCGGGCAGGCCGTCGTCGTCGCTGTCGGTGGCGTCGTCGACGACGAGGAGCGCGTGCTCGCGCGGCGCCGAGCGGTTGCCGTAGCGGTCGACGGCGGTGGCGCGCACCAGCGTGGGCCCGGCGGCGGTGGGCGCGGTCAACGTCGCTGCGCCGCTGTGCGGCGCGGCGGCGCTCGCGAGGTCGATGGCGACGGCGCGCTCGCCGAGCTCGACGAGCGCGCTCTCGAGGTTGCCCTCGGCATCGCTGGCGCCCACGGTGACGTCGAGCGCGCTGCCGGCGGCCACGCGCGCGCCCACGGCCAGCGCGGCGCCGCCTTGGTGAATGGTGAGCGCGTCGATCACGGGGGGACCGAGCTCGGGCGGCGGCGCCACCGTGAGCGGCATGCGCGCGCGGCCCACCAACCCGCGATCGTCGGTGACCTCGAGCTGCACCACGAAGCGGCCAGCGCTCGCGTACTCGTGCTGCCAGCTCGGGGCCTCGCCCTCGGCGCGCACCTCGGGCGCGGTGCCGTCGCCGAACGACAGCGACCACGACACCACGCGCCCGTCGACGTCGAGGGAGGCGCCGGCGTCGAACGCGCCCGGGACGCCCACGGCGGCCTCGCCGGGCAGGCGCAGCTGCGCCACGGGCTCCTGGTTCGCCACCACGACGCGCGCGGACGGCGGCGGCGCGTCGCAGGCGGCCAGCAGCAGCACGAACGCCGCAAGGGAACGCGGCATCACGGCACCCCCGCGCAGTCGAGCGGCGTAGCGGGCGCCGCGATGGTGAAGATGAAGTCCTGCGCGTCGACGATCTCGTCACAGTCCACGGCGCCGTCGCCGTTGGTGTCGAGGTCGGGCGCGCCGTTCTGCCCGTCGACGCGCACCAATTCGAACACGCTCGGCACGCTCTCGAAGTCGGGCAGGAAGCCGTTGCCCACGCCGAGCACGCTCGACTCGGGCAGCGCGCTCAGGTCGCCCACCGCCTCACCCACGACGCGGTTGCTGGACTCGACCACGCCGCGGGTGTCGCCGCGGTTGCGGAACGTGATGTTCTGCTCGCCGCCCACCGAGTTGATGACGGTGACGCCGGGGTTGCCGTCGCCGTCCGCGTCGCGCACGCGCTCGTCGTCCTCGCCGGTGGGGAGCGCGTCGTCCTCGGGGTTCGCCAGCTCGGCGCCCGCCACCACCACCGAGGGCGGCGGATCGAACGTGGCGCCGAGCGCCGCGCCGTCGAGCATCACGTCGGCGCGCACCACGGGGATCGCGCTCGTGAACGCCGGCGGTGCCGTCGTCGTCACCTCGCCCACGATGCTGCGCACGGGCGCCAGCGTGACGAAGCACGTCTGCCACTCGGCGACCACGCGATCGCTTTGCTGCACCATGTGCACGCGGATGATGGCGGGCGCCACCACGCACTGCGGGTTCGGCGTCAACGTGCCGGCCGTCATCTTCACGCGCGCCGGCGAGTACTGCGCGAAGGTGCCCGTGAGGTCGAACTGCGCCTCGCCGTCGGCGACGAAGCGCACCACGGCGCTCGCCGTGACCCCCGAGGGCTCGCGCGCGATCACGGTGGCCTCGGCGGGCGCGGCCGGCGCCTGCAGCGTGAAGGTGGCGCTGGTGCCGCCCGCGCCGTCGTCGTGAACCACCGCGCTATCGGCGGAGAGCGCGCCCGCGCTGGTGGCGAGCGCCACGGCCGTGCCCGGCGCCAGGCGCCGCGCGCCAAGGGTGAAGGTCACCAGCGACGCGCCGTCGGCGAGGGCGGCGGGCGGCTCGGCGGTGAGGTGCAAGGCGGGCGCGCCCGAGGTCGGCGTCACGAATGACAGCTCGGCGGTGGCCGTGTCCTCGACGGCCTCGTCCCAGCGCACGGTGGCGCGCACGGTCACGGGCTTGCTCGGGCGGCCGAGCAGCGCGTCCTCGGGGTCGGCGGTGAGCGTGACGGTGGCCGTGCCGTCGTCGCCGGGCACCGCCGCCGACGACGACAGCAGGCCGCCGGAGGACGAGAACGACACCACCGCGCCGCGCGTGCCCGGCGCGACCGCTGCGACCACGCGCGTGTGGTCGGCGCCGTCGGCCTCGAGCACGGCGCGCTCCACCGTCACGGTCAGCGGCGGCGAGGGCGGCGCCGCATGCTCGGCGCAGGCGAGCGTGGCGAGCGTGGCGAGCGTGGCGAGCGCCACCAGCGCCGGTGCTCCGTGCGGCACCGTTGAGGGCGAAGGTCGAGTGAGCGGCGGGCCCATGGCACCTCCCGTGCGATGGGCGGATCGGACGCGCGATTGACGTGGCAGTCAATCACCAGCCATGTGTAACCCATTGTTTTCTAAGGGAAACGATGCTGACGATCGGGTCAGTGTTTGTAATGACCGCGGACCGTCAGCCCTTCACCAGGCGCGGCCGCGGGCGATCGTCCTCGCCCGGCTCGTCCCCCTCCGCCGTCGTCGGCGGCGAGGTGGTGGGCGCCTCGTCGGACGGCGGCGCCTCCGTGGCGCGCGCGTCGGCGG
>CAZONM010000551.1:0-3207 GCA_964580865.1 uncultured Myxococcales bacterium
GGGCGGGGCCGCTGGCTCGGGCGGCGCCTGCTCGCCGAGGCCCCCCCCGACGTCGCCCGCCTCAAGAAGCACCCGGCGCTCGTGCCCGCGGTGCACGCGCAGTGGCGCGCGGCGCTCGCGCGCCTGGCCGCTACCCTCGACGCCGACCTGGCGGGGCAGCGCGGTGAGGAGCAGGTGCGCGCGACCCTCGCGATCGACGGCGTGCGTACGCTGGGTGACGTCGAGAGCGCCCGCGCGCGACTGGCACGCGTCACCAACGACGCCGCGGTGCGCGCGCGCCGCGCGCTCGACCGCTTCCTCGACGCCGAGCACGACCTGGTGGTGGCGTGGGAGGAGCTGATCACCGACCGCGCCCTGCTCGGCGGTGTCCTGCGCGGCCCCCACGCGCTCGAGCCATCGGCGTTCGAGTCGGCGCTGCGCTACACGGGGCGCCAGGTGGAGGAGCCCAGCGACCGCGACGTCGACGAGGAGCGCCGCGCGCCCATCGACGGCGGCGAGGATCCCGAAGATCCGCTCGAGGCCTTCGACCCGTGCGACGCCGCGCTGTTGTTGGCCATCGCCGTCGCGCGTCACGGCGCGCTGCCCTTCGACTATGACCACGTCGTCGTCGACGAGGCGCAAGACTTGGCGGCCATTGAGCTGGTGCCGCTGGTGGCGGCGTCACGCGGGCGGCACGGCCAGGCCTCCATGACCCTCGCGGGCGACGTCGTGCAGCGGGTGGTGTTCGACAACGGCTGGGACGACTGGGCCGACGTCGAGGAGCAGCTGCAGATCCGCGCGCACGCCGTCGAGCCGTTCCGCTTGGCGTACCGTTCCACCGACGAGGTCGTGCGCTTCTCGCGCGCCGTGCTCGGCCCGCTGGCGCCGGCGGTCGCACCGCGCGCCGTGCGCCGAGGCGCGCCCGTCGAGCTGTTCGCCTTCAGCGACCCTGGCGAGGAGATCGCGTTCCTCGCCGAGCACCTGCGCTCCGTGATGGCGCGCGAGCCGCGCGCGAGCGTGGCCCTCCTGTGTCGCTACCCCGAGCGTGCCCGCTTCTACGCGGCCATGCTCGAGCGCGCCGAGGTCCCGCGGCTGCGCCTGGTGTTGGGCGCCGGCGAAGCCGACGCCCCCGAGGGCGCCAGCGCCGACGAGTTCTCATTCGCCCCCGGCATCGACGTCACGCACGTGGCGCGCACCAAGGGCCTCGAGTACGACTACGTCATCCTGACGGAGCTGACCGACGCCATGTACCCCGATCAGGTCGCGGCGCGACACCTCTTGCACATCGGCGCCACGCGCGCCGCGCACCAGCTGTGGTTGACCACCGCGCGCGACGCGCCGTCGCCGCTCCTTCCTCGTGAGCTGGTGGCCGCGGCGCTGGCCGCGCCCTGACCGCATCCGTCGTCGGACCGACCACCGCGACGCGTGTGGCGTAGGTCGCTCGACGGACGCTCGATCCGCGACCGATCCGCCGTACGGATGATGCTGGGGCCGTGCGGAGGACGCTCTCATGCACCGCATGACCACGCCGCACCTCCGCACACCCCGCGCACCCATGCTCGTCGCGCTCCTGCTCTCCCCCGCGACCGCCTGCCTCCACGAGGTCGACGAGGGCAGCGACTTCTTCGAGCCCGAGGATGACCGCAGCAACGAGGCGCTGCAGGGCCTGTACGACTGCACCGAGCACGTCGACGACGGGTACCGGCAGGGGAGCCGCTTCGACATCTCGGTGGTCACCGTCGACGCGCGCCCGGCGGAGGTCGCCACGGCCAACGCCTACATCGCCATGCAAGACGCCGCGCGGCGCGACGGCGTGTCGCTGCGCATCGTCAGCGGCTTCCGCACACACGCGCAGCAGCAGTACTTCTACGGCTGCTACGTCAACTGCAACTGCAACTCGTGCAACATCGCCGCGCGCCCCGGCTACTCGAACCACCAGAGCGGTCACGCCCTCGACCTCAACACCAGCGACGCCGGCGTGTCGACGTGGCTCAACAGAAATGCTGCGAGCTTCGGCTTCTCGCGCACGGTGCCATCGGAGCCGTGGCACTGGGAGTGGTGGGGTGACGCCGACGACTTCAACGGCCCCTGCGGCGGCGACGTCTCCGGTGGCGGCGGTGGTGGTGGCGGTGGTGGCGGCGGCGAGCCGGCGGAGTGCGACACCCTGCCGGCCACCGGAGGCGTCATCGACGACGGAGACGCGTGCTTCGTCGCCGGCGGCCCCGCGCGTTACCTGCGCGCCGTGGAGGGCGACGGGCACGACGACGATCTCCTGTGGACCGGCGCCACCAGCAACGCGGCCGCCGCCAACTTCGCCGAGTGGCACGTGCGCGTGCCGGCCGGCCGCTACGTCGTCGAGGCCTACGTCGATGCCGCGGTCGCCACCTCACGCCAGGCGACCTACGCCGTGCACCACGCGGGCAAGGTCGATCGCGTCGTGGTGGCGCAGACGTCGACAGGGTGGAAGGGCTTGGGCGCCTTCACCTTCGCCGACGACGGCGCTCAGAAGATCCGCGTCGACGACAACACCGGCGAGGCCAGCCGCCTGGGCCGAAAGATCGTGTTCGACGCCGTGCGCCTGACGCCGCAGGAGTGCCCCCGCCTCGAGGTCATCACCGGCGGCTCGCCGCTCAACGTGCGCCCGGCCGCCAACACCTCGCGCGCCGCCATCGGCACGCTCGCCGACGGCACCGTCGTCGAGCGCCGCGCCACCGCCGCGGGCCAGGCGGTGGCGGGCACCACCGACTGGCACCAGATCCAGACATCCTCGCTGGTCGGCTGGGTCTCGGGCGCCTACGTGCAGTGCGTGCCCTGAGATCGCGAGCGCACACCGTGGGTCACGTGACGCGCTGGGCGTAGCGCGCCAGCGCAGCGATCTGCTCGACGCCCCCCGCGTGCGCGCGCGCGAAGCGGTAGTCGGAGCGCCCGCCCTCGAAGCCTTCCACCTCGGCGAGGTCGAGGCGCTCGTCGAACGTGGCGGCGATGAGCCAGTGGCCGCCCTGCGGATCGGGCTCGAGGAGCGCGCCGATGCGCGCCTGCTCCTCGGCGAACACCAGGAGATTTCGCCGCGTGCGGTTGTCGGGGCGCTCATCGACGCGCACCAGGAAGAGGCCCGGCGCGACCAGCTCGCCCGCGGTCCGCGCGCGCGCGCGCGCGACCTGCTCGGCGGCGCGCGCCGCGGCGGCCAGCCCGGCGAGCTCCTCGTCGAGCGCGAGATCGCTGTCGCCG
>CAZONM010000552.1:0-3191 GCA_964580865.1 uncultured Myxococcales bacterium
GAGCGGCTGGAGCGTGGCCGCGCATGCGGGCCTCGACGCAGCGGCGCCGTCGGCGCCCACGCTGTCGGCAATCGACGGCGGCTCGGTGGAGGCCGCGGCCGTCGCCAAGGCCGCGCAGGCGCGGGCCGCCCGCGACCCCGAGGTGCGCCGTCGCAACGAGCGGGTGCTCTGGACCGTGGACGACGCCATCGCCGAGCTGGCGCTGGCCGACGAGCGCGACGCCATGCTCGACGTGGTGCTGCGCTTCGCCTACCGGCGGCTCACGACGGTGGCCATCTTCATCCAGCAGCGAACGCCGGCGGGCCCGGGCTTCGTCGGTTGGGACGTCATCGATCCGCTCCTAGCGCGCACCGACATCGCCGCGTTCGCGCTCCCCGCCGAGGGCAACCATGGCCTCGGCCAGGTGTACGGCATGCGGAGCCCGTTCCTCGGGCCGCTCAAGCGCGAGGATCCGCTGGTGCGCTTGTTCGGGCGCAAGCCGCGCGCCGTGGTGCTCATGCCCATCCTGGTGGGCGACCGCCTGCTCGGCGTGCTCTATGGCGACGCCTCGGGGCGCTCGATCCCGCCGTCGGCCTTGGCGGAGCTGCACATGGTGGTGCCGCGCCTAGGCAAGGGGCTCGGCAACCTCATCCTGCGCAAGAAGCGCGCGCTGCGGGCGCAGCTCGGCGCGCCCGCGGCGGTGCAGATCGGCACCGCGCCCGCCGGCGCCGTCGACGACGCGCAGGAGCAAAGCATCGCCGTGGCCGCGCGCGCGCCGTCGCGGGCCATGCCCACCATCGACATCGACATCTCGGTCATCGACACGGAGGCGCTCGAGGCCCCCGCCGGGCTGTCGGCCGAGCTGTCGGTGACGTCCGCGGCCGAGGCGTCGTCGGCGGCGCCGCACGCCGCTGGCTCCAACGGCAGCCCGGTGACCGACGCGATGCCGTGGGCCGACGGAAAGCCAGACGACGAGGACGTGCGCCTCGACGACGGCGCGCTGGCTGCGCTGGCCGGCACGTCGACGTCCGGCGCGGGCGCGCCGCTCGTGGTGCCGCGCGACGAGCCATCGCCGCGCCTGCCCGCCCCCATCGACGAGGAGCGCGCCGACGACGAGGACGTGCGCGTCGACGACGCCATGTTCGCCGAGCTGGCGCCGCGCGCGGCGCGATCGACGGTGCCGGTGTTGAGCTCCATCCCCGACGGCGAGCCCATGCCGCCGCCCGAGGACGCGCCGGCGGCGCCGCCCGTGCCTGTCGCCGCGCCCACGGCCGAGGCCGCGCCCTGGGAGGCCGACGACTTCGAGCCCGCGCGCAGCGAGGACCTGGCCGCGCTGCTCGACGAGACGGCGCTGCAGAGCGCCGTGGCGCCGTCGCCGGGCGCCAACGCGCGCGAGAGCCTGCTCTTGGCCACGCACCGCGCCTGGCTCGCCCACGACGACGACGACAACGACGCGCTGGTGGGGCGCCTGGCCACCCAGGGTGAGACCGAGCGGCGCCAGGCGCTCGCCTCGGTGCTCGCGCAGCGCCTGGCGGTGTTGCCCTCGCTGGCGCGCTACTTCCCGGGCGCGCTCGCCGAGCACCCGTTCGGTGGCATGGGCGCGCGGCCCGAGGTGACCGACTTCTCCGACTGCTTGCACTGCCTGGTGCGCTTCGGCGCCGACTTGGCCGCGCCCATCGTGGTGGCCGAGCTCGACCACGAGGACCGCCTGCACCGCTACGCCGCCACGTGGGCGCTGTCGGCGCTGCGCGTGCCGGCCTCGCTGCCGCGCCTCGCCCTGCGCGTGTTCGATCCCGAGGTCACCATCGCCACCCTCGCCCTCGAGGTGCTCGACGGCTACCGCGCCGCGCCCGAGTTCGACAAGGTGCAGGCGGGGCTGCGCGACCTGCTGCGGCGCGGCGACGACTTCCAACGCGGCCGCGCCGTGCTCGCCGTGGCCGAGCTGCGCGATCGCGCGGCGCTGTCGGCGCTGGTGGACCTGCTCGGCACCAAGCCTGTGGAGCTGTCGGACGACGCGCACCGCGCGTTGGTGGAGATCACCAAGGTCGACCTGGGCACGGTCGATCGCCGCTGGCGCGCGTGGATCGCCGACAACCAGGCGGTGCCGCGCACCCGCTGGCTCATCGACGGCCTGCGCTCGCCCGACGAGCACGTCCGCAAGAGCTCACAGGCCGAGCTGAACAAGCTCACGGGGCAGTACTTCGGCTACCGCTTCGACGCCTCGCGCGCCGAGCGCGAGAGCGGCCTGCAAGCGTGGAACGAGTGGTGGACGGGGCAGGCCAAGGACGCGCCGGGCCGGTGGCCCTGATGCACGGGGACGCGCAGCTGCGCCCGCGCGTGGTGGCCGGGCTGCCCGGCGGCGCGTTCACGCTGTTCGAGCTCGCCGACATCGACGCCGCCCTCGACGACGCGGTGCGCGCCGGCGACCGCCCGCCCTATGGCGGCGTGCTGTGGGACGCGGCGCCGTGCGTGGCGGCAGCGCTGGCTACGGGCATGATCGCCGACCGCCGCGTGCTCGAGCTCGGCTGTGGCCTCGGGCTCGTGTCGCTCGCATGCGCGCGCGCCGGCGCGCGCGTCTGCGCCACCGACGTCGAGGATCTCGCGTTGGCAGCCACGCGCCGCGCCGCGGCGCACGCGGGCCTCGCCGTGGCGACCGCGCTGTTCGACGTGACGGGCGCCGCACCCTTGCCGCCGTGCGACGTGCTGGTGGCCGCCGATCTGCTCTACGAGCCGGCGCTAGCCGAGGCCGTGGCGCGCCGCGCGCGTGAGGCGCTGGCGCAGGGCGCGCAGGTGGTGGTGGGCGACCCCGGCCGCGCGGGGCGCGCCGCGTTCGTCGACGCACTCGGCGGCGCGGCCGCCGTGGCCTTCGTGCCGGTGGCGGTGGGCGACCATCGCGCCGACGTGGCGGTGCTCTCGTGCCCCTCCTAGGCCCCGACCCACCCGCCGAGCGGCAGCGCCCGCCCTGGCGCGGCGTGGTGGTGGGCGCGGTGGCGGCGGTGGTGTTCATCGTCGCGCTCGCCGTGGCCGCCTACGCCACGCGCGACGCCGCTGGCGCGGTGCGCACGGCGCCGCTCGACGCCGGGCTCGCCGCGCACGACGTCGCGCCCGCGGTCGTCGTGATCGACGCCGGCGCCGCTGATGCCAGCGACGCCGTCGAGGTCATCACCGCCGAGCCCGAGCCCGACGGCGGGCCGCTCGGCCCCGAGGGGCCG
>CAZONM010000553.1:0-3188 GCA_964580865.1 uncultured Myxococcales bacterium
GTGGGCGCGAACACCGGCGCGAGCATGGCGTAGTCGACGTCGGGCGGCACGCGGTCGCGCGCGTGCACCGACACGCCGAGCAGCGCCGTGGGCGCGAGCAGCGAGCGCGCGAGCGCGAGCTCACCCTCGGTCGCGAGCGCGTCGGCCGCGAGGTGCGCGCCGAGCAGGCCGAGGCTCGTGGCCATGAAGACGTGCGTGTGCACGAGGATGCGCGCGCCCGCGCGTAGGCACAGCGTCCGCAGCGCGGCCACCGTGCGCAGGTTCTGCTCGGACGATCGCGCCTTGTCGCGGTGGAGCACGGCCACCTGGCGCGCGTCCACGGCCGCGAGCGCGCGCGCGACGGTCTCGACGACGCCTCGACCGTGCGCGGCGCATGCGGCGCGATCGGTGATGAGCACGACGCGAAAGGGAAGCGCACCCGGCGGTCGCGCCACGCGCTACTCCGCCGGCGGTACGGGCTCGCGCGCCGCGGGCGCGAGCTGCACCAAGCCCGGCGCGCGCTCGGTCACGCATGCGGCGCCGGTGGCCGCCTGCTCCAGCGACAGGAGCGCCGTGGGCGTGGCCGCGCCCGTGGCCGCGAGCTTCTCCACGTCGTGCGAGATGCGCATGGAGCAGAACTTGGGCCCGCACATCGAGCAGAACTCGGCGGTCTTGAAGTGCTCATGGTCGAGCGTGGCGTCGTGGTACTCGCGCGCGCGCTCGGGATCGAGGCTCAGACGGAACTGCTCGTTCCAGTCGAAGCGGTACCGCGCTCGCGAGAGCTGATCGTCGCGGTCGCGCGCGCCCTTGCGATGGCGCGCCACGTCGGCGGCGTGGGCCGCGATCTTGTAGGCGATGAGCCCGCTGCGCACGTCGTCGGCGTTGGGCAGGCCCAGGTGCTCCTTGGGCGTCACGTAGCAGAGCATGGCGGTGCCATACCAACCGGCCATGGCGGCGCCGATGGCCGAGGTGATGTGGTCGTAGCCGGCGCCGAGATCGGTGACGAGCGGCCCGAGCACGTAGAAGGGCGCGTCGTGGCACCACGCCATCTGCTTCTTCACGTTGTCTTCGATCTGGTCCATGGGCACGTGGCCCGGCCCCTCGATCATCACCTGCACGTCGCGCTCCCAGGCGCGCTTGGTGAGCTCGCCCAACACCTTGAGCTCGCCGAACTGCGCGGCGTCGGAGGCGTCAGCCAAGCACCCGGGGCGCAGGCCGTCGCCGAGCGAGATGGCCACGTCGTAGCGGGCGCAGACGTCGAGCACGTCATCGAAGTGGGTGAAGAGCGGGTTCTGCTTGCCGTGGTACATCATCCACTGCGCCATCAGCGAGCCGCCGCGCGACACGATGCCGGTGACGCGGTCTTTCGTGAGCGGCACCAGCTCCCACAAGACGCCCGCGTGCAGCGTCATGTAGTCGACGCCCTGCTTGGCCTGCGCCTCGATGACGTCGAGGAAGTCGTGCCACGTCAGATCGAGCGGGTCCTTCACGCCCTCGATGGCCTCGTAGATGGGCACGGTGCCGATGGGCACGGGCGAGGCGCGCAACAGCGCCTCGCGCACCTCGCGGATGCGCTTGCCCGTCGACAGGTCCATGACGCTGTCGGCGCCGTACTTCAGGCAGACGTCGAGCTTGGCGACCTCCTCCTCGAGCGTGGAGCCGAGCGCGCTGTTGCCGATGTTCGCGTTGACCTTGCACGTGGCCGCGATGCCGATGGCCATGGGCTCGAGCTCGACGTGGTTGATGTTGGCGGGGATGATCATGCGCCCGCGCGCGAGCTCGGCGCGCACGTGCTCGGGCGCGAGCTGCTCGCGGGCGGCCACGAACGCCATCTCCTCGGTGACGAGGCCCTTGCGCGCGAAGTGCATCTGCGTGACGCACTCGCGCCCTCGGCGCGGCGCGACCCAGGGGGCGCGGAGGTCCTTGAGCGTGCGGGGCGTGGTGGCCATGCGTTCCTCCTCGACGAACGAGGACGCCGAGGTAGCGGCCCGGCGGCGCGGTGGCAACCGGCTCGGCGCGTCACCGGGCGCGCTCGGCGCGGAACTGGCGGACCGCCTCCTTCTTCTGATCCTCGACGGTCATGGCGGCCTGCAGCCACGCCGCGCGCCCGCCCACCACCGCGACCACCACGGCCGCGAGCGGTAGCAGCACCACGCGCGGGAGCATGCGAGCGATCGCGTCGTTGGTGACGAAGGCGAACAGCACCATCCACGTCGTCGTGCGCGCGGTCGTTTCCTGTGCGACGCGGCCATTCCAAAGGCGCTCCTTGAGTTGGACTGGCGAGCGGCACGACAGTGCGCCCACTCGGAGGGACCGCATGGCCAAAGTAGTCGTCCGCAGCTCGCTGGTGGTCGCAACGCTCGCGCTCGTCGCCTCGTGCGGCGCGGAGCCGACGCCGGACGGGCCCGAGGCCGTCGACGCCGACGTACCAGCGGCCGACGAGGGTGAGCTGACCACCAACGTCGGCCTCGCCACGGAGGCCGACACCTACGTGCGCTCGGGAGCGCCCAACAGCCCGGCGGGGACCTCGTCCTTGGTGCAGGTGCGCGGCGGAAGCAGCGCGCAGAAGAACCGCGGGCTGGTGCGCTTCGGCACCGCGCAGATGCAGAGCGCGGTCAGCGGCAAGACGCTGGTGCGCGCGCGCCTCCGCGTGCGCGTCGCGAGCACCAGCGGCTTCACGGGCGCTCGGCAGCTCGACGTGCACCGCATGACCAAGTCCTGGGTCGAGAATCGGGCCACCTGGAGCTGCGCCAACGACACGAACACGGGCAACACCTCGCTCGACTGCGCCAGCGGTGACCTCTGGACCATGCTCGCGACGCCGTACCCGTTCGCCGCGTCGCCCACCGGCAGCGTGGCCGTCACGTATGGGCAGGTCGGCTATGTGTACGTCGACGTCACGGCAGATGTCGCCGCCATCCTGGCGGGCACCGCCAGCAACCACGGCTGGATCATCAAGGCCAACGCCGAGGGCACGGCCGGTACCGTGAACTTCAACTCGCGCTACTCCGCCGCCTACCAACCGAGGCTGATCATCGATGTCGCGGGACCGTGCGGCGATGGCATCATCGACGTGCTGAACGGCGAAGGGTGCGACGATGGGAACACCGTGGAGCTCGACGGTTGCTCCGACATCTGCGACGACGAGCGGTGCGGCGACGGCGTGGTGCAGCCGTGGGAGCAGTGCGACGACGGCAACACGCTCCCGG
>CAZONM010000554.1:0-3175 GCA_964580865.1 uncultured Myxococcales bacterium
GCGAAGGAGAGGGCGAAGGAGAGGGCGAAGGAGAGGGAGAGGGCGAAGGAGAGGGCGAAGGAGAGGGCGAAGGAGAGGGCGAAGGAGAGGGAGAGGGCGAAGGAGAGGGAGAGGGCGAAGGAGAGGGCGAAGGCGAAGGCGAAGGCGAGGGTGACCCCGGGTGCACGCCCGTCGGGGCCGACGAGGACGGCGACGGCGTCGACGACGCCTGCGACAATTGCCCCGGCATCGTCAACGGCCAGGCCGACGGCGACGGTGACGGCGTGGGCGACGCATGTGATCCGCGGCCGGCGCTCGCCGGCGATCGGCTCCTCCTGTTCGAAGGCTTCAACCGCGCGGCGCTCGACCCCACGTGGGTCACCATCGGGCCCAGCGATTGCGCATGGAGCTTCTCGGGCGGCTCGCTTCATCAGACCGACGCGTCCTCGAACGACTGCTCGATCCTCTTCCCCGTGGGCGACGACGACGTGGCGCTGGAGGCGCGCGCCGCGTTCACGAGCATCGGATCCACGGGCAACAAGAACCTGTGGGTGGGCGCGCGCGCCCGCCAGCTCAACGCCGTCGACATGCAGGCCTACACGTGCAGCTACCGCTCGCAGGACGACGTCAACGCCGAGACCGCCATCTTCTACAACAGCGGCTCGGGCACGGTGCTGGCCAGCCAGGCGTCCGCCGACGCGGTCGCCTATGGCGCGGCGCGCCTGCTGCGCGCCACGGTCGTCGGAAGCACCATCAGCTGCCGTCTCGACAGCGAGGCTACCGTCACGGTCGACGACACGCAGCTGACCACCGGCAGGGTGCTGTTGTCGACGCTGCGCCTACGCGGGCGCTTCGACTACTTCGCGGCGTACAGCGTCGGCCCATAGCGCGCGTTCGCGAGCGCCGGTACGCGCCGCCTGCCGCCAATCCTCACGGCGATGCGGCGTCGAGCGGTCCGGCGTCGAGGTCCGATGCCGCCGGCGCGGCCTCCTTCGCCTTCATCTCGGCCATCAGCTCGGCCATGGTCTTCGGCTTGCTCGGCGGCGGCGCGCCCGCGTCGACGGCGGCACCGCCGTCGCCCTTGGCCTTCATCTCGGCCATCAGCTCAGCCATGGTCTTCGCGCGCGCGGGACCAGCGTCGGCCGCCTCGCTCGGGCCCGCGTCCACGGCGGCTGGCGGCGCGTCGGGCTCGTCGTCGGCGACGGACTCACTGCCCATGGCGCGCAAGAGCCCGAGCGACATGCCCGGCACCCAGGTGATGACCATCAGGCTCACCAGCATGATGAACAGCGTGGGCAGCACGGCCCGGATGACGAAGCCGAGGCTCCGCTTGAACAGCGTCGACGACACGAACAGGTTCAGGCCCACGGGCGGCGTCAGGTAGCCGATCTCCAGGTTGACGATGAAGATGATCGCCATGTGGATGGGATGGATCTGCATGGCCAGCGCCATGGGCGCCAGCATGGGCGCGATGATGAGGATGGCGCTCATGATGTCCATGAAGCAGCCCACCACCAGCAACATCACGTTGACCACCACGAGGAACGCGACGCGGTCGAGCCCGAGGCCGCGCAGCCACTCCACCATGGCGTCGGGGACGTTCTCGAGCACCAAGAAGTAGTTGAGCGTGATGGCGAGCGCGATGATGACGAGCAGCGCCCCCATCACCGTCATCGAGGTGGTGGCGACGGCGACGAGCTTCTTGCCATCGAGCTCTTTGTGGACGAACACCTCGATGACCAAGGCGTAGATGACGCTGACCGCGGCCGCCTCAGTGGCCGTGAACACCCCGGTATAGATGCCGCCCAAGATGATGACGGGCAGGAGCAGCGACCACACGCCGCGCCGCAGCGCGGTGCGCGCCGTGGCCCACGAGAACGGCGCGCGCGGGATGCGCTCCTTCACGCCGATACCGGCGGCGTACAGGGCGAGCAGGGCGCCGATGAACAGCCCGGGCACCACGCCGGCGATGAACAGGTCGCGCGGATCGATGGGCGTCGTCGACGACACCATGATGGCGTACACGATCATGGGGATCGACGGCGGGATCAGGATGCCGAGCGAGCCTGCGGTGGTCATGAGCCCGATGGAGAAGCCCTCGGGATAGCGCTGCTTGGCCAGCGCCGGCACCATGATGGAGCCGATGGCCACCACCGTGACCGGCGACGAGCCCGAGATGGCCGCGAAGAACACGCAGCCGGCCACGCCGGCCACCGCCAAGCCGCCGGGCAAGAAGCCGAAGAAGGCCTGCATGACGTCGATGAGCCGGCGCGCCAGCGAGCCCTGCGTCATCAGCTCGCCCGCCACGACGAAGAAGGGGATGGCGAGCAGCACCTCCTTTGACGCGAGCTCGAGCAGCTTGCGCGGCACCACCGTGAGATCGTCGAGCGTGCTCAAGCCCGACACCTGCGAGAGCAACAGCACGCCGATGGCGCCCATGACGACGAACAGCGGCAGCCCGAGCAAGAGCGCGGCAGCGATGGTGCCCACGACGAGGAACGTGACCTTCGAGGTGAAGGCGAACACCGCCACGCACAGCGCGATCCAGATCGCCAGCCCCACCTTGCGCTTGCGATAGGCGAGCAGCGCGAACGCCAGATCGGCCACGAGCAGGAGCGCGGCGATCATGCCTTGGCCTCGCCCGCGACATCGACCGTCTGGTGCTGCAGCTCCTCGAGGTCGACGCCGTGGCCGCCGTCGCCCCCGCTGGGCGGCCCGAAGCGGAAGTCGCGCACGCCGTAGCCCACGAAGCGCGCGCCCATGATGAGGAAGGCCGTGGGGATGGCGAGCGTGGCGATCCACGTGGGGATGGGCAGCGACTCGTAGAGGCCCACGCCCTCGTTGGTGGCCCACTCGTGGATCTCGCCGGCCAGCTGCATGCCCGAGAGCAGCGCGATGACGCCGCAGAAGCCGCCCGTCACGAGCCCCGCGAGCAGCGCGACCGGCTTCTTGGTGTCAGCGTCGAGCTTCTTGACCACCGCGTCGAGCGCGATGTGGCGCCGATCGCGCGCGGCCACGGACGCGCCCAGCATGCCGGCCCAGAGCATGAGCCCGAGCGCGAAGCGCTGTGCCCCGGGCACGCTCGAGGGGAAGGTCCACAGCAGGAGCTTGACCGCGAGCGCGCAGCCCGCGAGCACCGCGAGCCCGCGCAGGGCGCTGCCGAGCAGCCCGGGCGGCGACGCGGCGGCGCGCTCGG
>CAZONM010000555.1:0-3174 GCA_964580865.1 uncultured Myxococcales bacterium
GCCGTGCTGCTACGGCGCGGCGTCGACGCGCACGCACGACGGGCGCGCCACGCGCGTGCCCGCGCAAGCGCACGCCGATCGGTGGGCGCGCACCGTGGGCCTGCCGCGCCACGCGCTGGTGCAGCGCCGCTTCGCCCAGGCCGTCATCGACGCCGAGCGCACGCTGCGCCTGGAGGCCGCCGGCTACCAGACCGAGGTGGTGGAGCTGGTGGCGCCCACGGTGTCGCCGTTTTGTCTGCTTTGGCGCGCCACGCACGTCGGCGAGCCCATGCGCAGCGCCGAGGCGCGCGCGGCCTACGCCACGATGCGCAAGGGCTGACGGCGCGCGCCCCACTGCCCGGGCTCGGGCTCGAAGCGCCCCGCGATGCGCGTGCCGCAGCGCGCGCACGAGCCCTCGCGCAGGTGCCACTCGCCCAGCGCGTACCAATCGCGCTCGACGAGCAGCGCGTCGCAGCTCGGGCAGTAGGTCGACGCGCCCGCCGGGTCGTGCACGTTGCCCGTGTACACGTAGCGCAGGCCCACGTTACGCGCGATGGCGCGCGCGCGCGTGAGCGTGGCCGGCGGCGTGGCCGGCGCGTCGAGCAGCTTGTAGTCGGGATGAAACGCCGAGAAGTGCAGCGGCACGTCGGGCGACAGCTCCTTGGCGATCCACGTCGACAGCGCCTCGATCTCGGCGTCGCCGTCGTTGTGACCCGGGATGAGCAGCGTGGTGATCTCCACCCAGCACGACGTGTTCTGCACCACGTGCTTGAGCGTCTCCTTCACGGGCTCGAGGTGGGCCAGGCACACGTCGCGATAGAACTCCTCGGTGAAGGCCTTGAGGTCGATGTTGGCCGCGTCCATGGCCTCGTAGAGGTCCACGCGCGCCTGGCCGTGGATGTAGCCGTTGGTGACGGCCACCGGGTGCACGCCGAGCTTTCGGCACTCGGCCGCCGTGTCGATGGCGTACTCGAGGAAGATGGTGGGGTCGTTGTAGGTGAAGGCCACGCTCCTGGCGCCCACCTGCACCGCCGTGCGCGCGATGGCCGCAGGCGAGGCGTGCGCTTGCAGCGCGTCGTCATGGCGGGCCTTCGAGATGTCCCAGTTCTGGCAGAACTGACAGCCGAGGTTACAGCCCGCGGTGCCGAAGCTCAGGATGGGCGTGCCCGGGTAGAAGTGGTGCAGCGGCTTCTTCTCGATGGGATCGACGCAGAAGCCCGACGAGCGGCCGTAGGTGGTGAGCACCATGCCGTGCGCGCCACCCTCGCGCACGGTGCAGAAGGCCCTCTGCCCTGGAGACACCAGGCATGCGCGCGGGCACACCTCGCAGCGGAAGCGACCGCCCTCCGCGTGCCAGTAGCGCGCCGGGTGCTGCGCGTCGCTCATGCGTCCTCCAAGCGCGCGCGCACCGACGTGCGCACCACCTTCTGCGCGCGAAAGCGACGCAGCTGATAGCGCTCGTGGGGCGCGATGCCCGCCTTGCGCAAGACGATGGCGAGCTGCTCGTCGACGGTGTCGACGCCCTCGAGGTCGGGCAGGAGCACGCCGCGCCGCCAGCCCGCGGTCACCTCCACGCCGAAGACGCGCGGATCGAGCTCGCGCGCGTCGCTCACGGCCTCCGAGGGGTGCAGCAACGTGATCTCGCCGGTGAGCGCCGGCAGCTCGTCGGCGGTCACGGGCGGGAAGCGCGGGTCCTCGACGGCGGCGGCCACGGCCAGCTCGCGCACCGCGTCGCTCACGCTGCCCGTGAGCGTCATGCGCCCGATGCAGCCCCGCAGATCGCCGTGCTTCCTCCACGTGACGAACACGCCGGTGAAGCTGCCGACCTCGACGGACGCGGCGGCCTTGCGCCCGCCTCCGTTCACGTGCGCATGGAGCGCGTCCTCCGCGACGTCGATGAGGCCCTCGACCTCCCTGCCGGCGCGCGCGGCGCGCGCGTGCAGCACCGCCACCAGGTAGCCGACGCCGAACGGTCCCTCGTACGACAAGAGCTCGCGGCCGGCGGCCGACCCCGCGCATGCGGCGGCGACCTGCGCGGTGTCGAGCACATCCTCGGCGGCCAGGTCGCGCAGCGCGTCGTCGACCGAGAACAGCCCCGCGTCGTCGCCGGCGCGCACCAGCTCGACGAGCGCGGCGTCGAAACGCGCGGCGCGCGGGTGGAAGCCCGCGGGCGCCTCGGGGAGCAGGCGGTGCGAGCAGTCGCCCGAGGCCACCAGCGCCCAGCGCTTGCCCGTCGCGGCGAGCGCGCGGCCGAGCGCGCGCCCGAACGCGGCCGTGTCGTCGGCGCTGGGCTCGGCGGGCACGCCGATGACGACGGTCTCGCCCTGCCAGCCGGCCTCCACCAAGAACGCCAGCGGCACCATGGCGCCGTGATCGAGGCGGCGCAGGCGCAGCTCTTCCACGGCGACGCCGGCGGCGCGGCAGGCCTCGCCGATGGCCGCCACGGCGCCCTCGGCGCGCGGAAGATCGCAGCGCACGTCGTCGGCGCCGAAGTCGCCGAGATCGCCCTGCACGCGCGGGCCCGCCACCAGCGAGAACGCGCCGCGCACGCGCGGCGTATGCGGCGAGAGCACCACCACGATCTCGGGTTTGGCCTCGACCACGCGCCGCGCGGCCTCAGCCATGGCGCGCGTGGAGGCGCGGCAAGCCCGGGCGCGCGCGCCGCCGACGGCGGGGACCACGATGGGCGCGTGGCACATGAGCACGCTGAGGGTGAGCATGGGCACATGGTATGCACCGCGCGTGGGCGGACCAGGGGGCGCGCCGTGGTGCGAGAGCGCCAAGCGCGACCGTGCCGCACGTCGACCTCAGGGCGCCGCTTGCTCGGGCAAGGTCTCGAAGTCGAAGAACAGCGAGCCCGCGGCCTTGCCCGCGCACTGCACCTCGAGCTCGTCGAGGTTGTCGTTGCGCAACCCCTGGAGTCCGCGCTTGGCCCGCTGCCCGCGCGGGCACGCGAAGGCGCGCATCCACGCGTACTCCGCCGCCACGTTGGGCACGAAGAGTGGCCGGGCCGCGTCGCGACCGAGGGCCGAGAGCGCCGCGCGCTCGTCGTCGGAGAGCCCGGCCTTCGCGAGCTTGCCCACGAGGCCGTGCGTGGCGGCGCTCGCCGACGCCGAGCCGAGCGCGCGCTGCACGTGCGCAAGGGCGCCCGCGCGGTCGCCGGTGGCGAGGGCGCGCTCGGCCACGCGCCGGTCG
>CAZONM010000556.1:0-3167 GCA_964580865.1 uncultured Myxococcales bacterium
GCGTCGAACGCGCGGCGCGCCGCGGCCACGTCGCCGGCCGCCTGGTGGGCGAGCGCCAGGTCGAGCTGCGCCTTCACCGACGTGGGCCGGTTGATGGCCGCGTTGGCGGCGTCGCGTTGCGTCTTGTTCTCCACCAGGCGCACGCGCGCGCGCACCTCCTCGAGCAGCTCCTGGGACCGGGCAGTAGCGCTGGCGCGGTGCGCGAGCACGAACGCGCACTCGGTGGTGCCGCGCACGAACACCCAGGCGCGCGCCTCGAACGGCCCGTCGGAGGCGAGGAACGAGAACGCCACCCGCCGCGCTGGCACCACCGTGGCCGGGGTGCCGACAACGTCGGAGACGGCCTGGCCCACCACCAGGTTGTTGATGTGACCGGCGCGCGCCAGCGAGTTGAGCTCGCGGTCGACGAAGCGCGCGGCCGCGTCGTCGAGGCGCGCACGCTGGGCGGCGCGATCGCAGGCGATGGAGGCGAGGGCGTCGACGCCGTTGCCGAAGGCGATGAACCCGAGCGGATCGGGCCCCTTGGTCCACGTCGACGGTCGCTCGATGACGATGCCGAACGTGTCGAGGCGATAAGGCCGAAACGACACGGCGAGGCGCGGCACCAGGGGCCCGAGCGCCACCAGCGCGAGGGCGATGACCGCGCACGCGAGCCAAGGCCGAAGCGCCAGCGCGCGCGGCTCGGTGGCGTCGCGCAGGCGCAGCAGGCGCGGCACCAGCACGCCGCCCATGACGAGCCCGGCGAGCAGGCCGCCGCCGTGGCCCCAGTTGTCCGTGGAGGCGCGCTGCAGCCCCAGATAGAACATGGTGGCGGCGTACCCCACCACCACCACGCCGAAGTACACCCGGTAGCGCGTGGGCAACAGGTCGGAGAAGCGCAGGCCGAACACGACGCCGGCGCCCAGGCACGCGAAGATCATGCCCGAGGCGCCCACCGTGACCGGCCCCGAGGCGAACGTCGACACCGCCATGGTCGACAGGCCGCCCACGACGAGGAGCAGCAGGAAGTCGCCGCGCCGATACACGCCCTCCAGCACGGTGCCGATGTTGAGCAGCGCGAACAGGTTGAACGCGAGGTGCGTGACGTCGCGGTGCAGCACGTTGGCCGCCAGGAGGCGCCACAGCTCGCCCTCGTCGACGATGCGGGCGCGCGCCTTGGCGCCGAGGTCGAGCAGCGCCTCGCGCGTCACCACGCCGTCGCCCACGTGGCGCGCCCACAGGAAGAGCGCGACGCACACGAGCGCGACCGCGCCCGTGAGCACGGGGTAGCGGCCCAGGTGGAAGTGCCGACGAAAGAGCACACGGCGCGGGTCGTAGAGCGCGGCGAACAACGGCAGCTCGCGCGCTTGCACGAAGCGCTCGCCGGTCAAGGCCGGGATGCACACGTCGGCGAACGGCGACAGCTCACCGCGGCGCGCGCGGCGCTCGAACTCGTCGATGGTCAGGATCGACTCCTGATCGCCCTCGCGGATCCGGATCACCAGCCCGACCTTAGGGTCCGCGAGTGGGCAAGTCGACCGCCCTCGCGGCCGATGCATCCCGGTGCGCTGCGTTGCCGTCTCCGGTCCTCGCGTCACATCCGTCGAGGATGCTCGCTCCGGTCCTCGACGGCGCCTTGCCCGCCGGACGCCTCGGGCGCGATCATCGATCGACTTGCCCATTCGCGGACCCTTACCTTTCCGCGTGGCGCGACGGGTGCTACCGAACGCCCATGGGCAGGAAGCTCGCCCGCACCAACCTCCCCGTCGAGCGGGGGGCGTTCGTGGGGCGCGTCAAGCTGTTGGAGGAGATCGGGCGCCACCTCGACGCCGGGCATCGCCTCGTCACGCTGACGGGCGTGCAGGGCATCGGCAAGACGCGGCTCGGGTTGCGCGCCGCGGCCCTCGAGCTGTCGCGCTGCGGCCAGCGCGGGGGCGTGTGGCTCGTCGACCTGCGCGTCGCTCAGTCCGCGCTCGACGTCGTCCACGCGATGCTGCTGGCGCTCGGCACGCTGCCCGAGCCAGGCGCCGGCATCGGCGTCGAGCTCTCGCGCCTGTCCGACGCCGTCACGCGCGGCGGCGCCACGCTGTTCCTCCTCGACGGCGCCGACGGGTGCCGCGGCGAGACCGCGTTCGTGCTGGGGCAGCTCCTCCCCACGGCCGTCGACTCGTCGTTCCTGGTCACGTGCACCAAGGCCCTGGGCGGCGACGTCGAGGTCGAGGTGAAGGTCGGCCCGCTCAAGCTGGCCAAGCAGGGAGGCGAGGCCAAGCACCTGGCCGCCGCCGAGGCCGTGGCGTTGTTCGTCGAGCGCGCCGCCGAAGCGCGTCGTGGCTTCGCGCCCACGCCCGCCGACCTGGTGGCGTGCGCGCAGATCGTGCGGCAGCTCGACGGCGTCCCCCAGGCCATCGAGATCGCGGCCGCGCGCACGCGCGCGCTGGCGCCGCGCGAGCTGGTGGAGCGCCTGCCGCGCAAGGTCGCGCTCCTCGAGGGTGCGCGTCGCTCGGCCCTGGCTGGCGCCGTGGCGTGGTCGGTGGAGCTGTTGGCGCCGTGGGAGCAGGCGGCGCTCGCCCAGTGCGCGGTGTTCGCCGGCGGCTTCGACGTGGCCGCCGCCGGCAACGTGCTCGATCTGTCATCGTTCGCCGACGCGCCCGCCGTGCCCGTGGCGCTCGAGTCGCTGCTCGAGAAGGCGCTCTTGCGGGTGGTGGAGCCGCCCCGCGGCAGCGGCCGCTGGCCCGACGACGAGGTGCCGCTCGACGAGCGTCGCCTGGACCTGCCGAACGCGGTGCGCGAGGCCGCCGACAGTCGCCTCGAGGCGGGCGTGGCGCGCGAGGCGCTACAGAACCGCCACGCCGCGCACTACCTCACGCTCGGCAGCGCGCTGGCCGAGGGCGTCGACGGGCACGGCGGCATCACCATGCGCCACCAGCTCGACGACGACGCCGACAACCTGGTGGCGGTGGCGCGCCGCGCGCTCGCCGCCGACACGCAGACGCTCACTTCCATCACCAGCGCGCTGCGCGCCACGCTGGCGCTCGAGCCGGTGCTGACCATGCGCGGGCCGCACGAGCTGTTCATCGAGCTGCTCGATCGCGCGCTGGCGCCCGCCGACGTCGTGGGCGTGCCGTACGCGCTGCGCGCGCGCGCGTACGAGGCGCGCGCACGCGCGCGGCGCGCGCGCCACGAGCTGT
>CAZONM010000557.1:0-3166 GCA_964580865.1 uncultured Myxococcales bacterium
CCCGTCCATGGCGCCCGGGCCCCTGCCGAGGGCGGCGACGCCGTCGCCGGTGCCGCCGCGCACGGCCACCCCGGGCACGGTGCCGCAGGCGCAACCACTCGTGGCCAAGCAGGCCGCAGGTGGGCCCGATCTCGCAGCCGCCGTTGCCGACTTGCCACCCGCCATCACGCTGCTGCCGCCCATGAAAGAGGCGCACGCCGACGCGGCACCGCCGGCGCCCCGCGCCGAGCCCTTGGGCAAGCCGAGCCACCCCGCGGATGGCGACGGGGGCAAGAGGCGCCTGATGGTGCCGCTCCTGGCGGCGGGTGGCGGCTTGGCCGCCGTCATCGCCGTGGTGGTGGCGCTCACCATGGGTGGGGAGGCCACGCCAGCGGGCGATCCGGCCATCGAGAAGCAACGCACGCTCCTCGCCCAGGCGCGCAAGCACGCCGCCGCCGGCGATAACGCGTGGGCGTTCTCGGCGTGCACCGACGCCATCGCGGCCAAGCCCGGAACCACGCTTGCCATCGACGCGGCGCTCGTCTGCGCCAAGGTGCGCATCGAGCTCGGTGAGCGCGCCGACGCCGCCCTTGAGCTCCGCAAGCTCATCGCCATGCTGCCGGCCACCGACCCTCGGCGAGCGCAGGCCGAGCAGCTCCTGGTCACCGTCGGCGGCGCGCAGCCCTCGCCCTGACGCCACCGTCACCGACGTACGTACGCGGGTGGGTCACACCAGCGCATCGAGCGCGCCGCGCAAGTCGGCCAGCAGGTCGTGCCAGCTCTCGATACCCACGGAGAGCCGCACCATGCCTTCGGTGATGCCGGCGCGATCGAGCTGGTCGGTGGACAGCTCGGAGTGCGTGGTGGTGCGCGGGTGGCACGCCAGGCTCTCGACGCCGCCCAAGCTCACGGCGTTGCGCGCGATGGTGAGCGAGCGCAGGAACGTGAACGCAGCCGGGCGCCCGCCCTTGAGCGCCAGCGTGATGATGGCGCCGGGGTAGTCGCACTGCTTGTCGCGGATGCGGCGCTGCTCGGGGTCCTTGAAGAGCGCGGGGTAGTGCAGCTCTTCGACGGCGGGGTGGTCGGCGAGCGCGGCCGCGATGCGCGCGGCGTTCTTGCTCTGCTTGTTCATGCGCAGCGGCACCGTGACCAAGCGGCCGTTGAGCATCCAGCACTCGTCGGGCTGCAGGATGTTGCCGAGCACCGCGCGCGTGCCACGCAGCCGGCCGATGAGCTCGGGATCCTTGGCCAAGACGACGCCGGCGAGGAGATCGGAGAAGCCCGAGAGGTACTTGGTGGCCGAGTAACAGACCAGGTCGGCGCCGAGGCCGAGCGGGTGCTGAAAGGCGGGCCCGAGGAAGGTGTTGTCGACGGCTACCAGGGGCCTGTCGGGGCGGGCGTGCGCGGCCGCCGCGGCGGCCTCGATGTCGCTCATGCGCAGCGTGGGGTTGGCCGGCGTCTCGACCAGCACGAGCGCCAGCTTCGTGGCCTCGCCGATGGCGCGCGCCAGCGCGGCCTCGTCGCCGGCGTCGACGGCGACGCTGCGGACGCCGAGGGGTGTGAGCATGGCGTCGAGGAAGAGCTGGGTGCCGCCGTAGAGCGGGGCCGTGTGCACCACGGTGCTGCCCGGGGGACAGAACGTGAAGAGCACCGTGGAGATCGCCGCCATCCCCGAGTTGAACACCGCCGCGTCGCTGGCGCCGTGCTCGAGCGGCACCACCTGGTCCTCGACGAGCTGGGCGTTCGGGTGCGAGATGCGCGCGTAGATGAGGTCGACGTTCTCGCCCGGCGCAGGCCGCGCCTTGCCGAGCGCGATCTCGAACGAGCGCGCCGCCGCCTCGGGGCTCGAGAACACGTACGTCGAGCTGCGGAACACCGCCGGGCGCGCGGAGCCGACGGAGAGCGCGGGGTCGTAGCCGCGCGTGAGCACGGCGGTCTCCGGGCGGACGGCGAGCTTCTTGGTCATGGCGGCGCCATAGTGCCCGCGCGTCCGCAAGTCGAGGGCGTCGTCGACGATGTGCTCACTGGCACGCGGCGCCGGCGAACCGTGGCGCGCCGGCCGCGCACAGCGCGGCCACCTCGTCGGGGTCGAGCGCGCGCTCCCAGAGCGACGCGAGCGCGACGTCGCCGTCGAGGTGTCCTCGCGCCAGCCCGGTGGTGCGCCGGCCGGTACCAAGGGTGAGGCGGCTCGACCACGCGCTGCCCGGCGTGACGGCGAGCGCATGGTCGAGATCGAGCACGGCGTCGACGTAGGTGTGGCGGACGACCTGGTCGAAGGTCAGCACCACCAGGTGCCACCCGCCGTCGAGCGCGCCGATGTCGCCGGTGGCGCCGTGGTTGGCACCCCCCGAGTCCTCGACGTCGACGCCGAGGTGGCCGGCGTCGTCGACGCCGATCTGGTAGTTGAGGTCGGCGTTGGCGACCGACTCGGAGGTGCCCTTGGCGACGATGGGGGCGATGGTGACGCCGTTGCCGAACGACGACGTGGTGGCGACGACCCCCGGCCCATGCAGGCGTACCCAGGCCGCAACGGTGTAGCTCTCGAGCGCGTGCTCGGCGCCGAAGTCCACGAGGTCGTCGACGCCGTCGAAGGCGAGCCGGAACGGGTCGTCGGGGAGCCCCGCGCCGCACCAGCCGGACTCGCCCGCGTCGCATGCGGCGGCCACACCCTCGAGGCCGCCAGGCAGGGCGCCGACGGTGTCGACCCACGCAGCGCCCTGCGCGCCGCAGCTGACGCCGTCGGCGCGCGCGGCGTCCAAGTGGAAGACCAGGCCGCTCGTCGCGACCACGTCGTCGATGACGGTGATGGTCGGCATCGCCGTGGTGACCTGCGCACCGTCGATCGTGGCGCGGACGCCGGCGGCGCTCCCCACGGACCTGCCGAGGAAGCGTGCCGTGTAGCGGCCGTCGCTGTAATCGACCACCGCGTCGAAGGTGCCGTCGCTGGTGCCGCCGGCGATGGCGAAGGTGACCTGCGCGCCGCCGGCGCCGATGGGCGCGCCGCTGGCGTCTCGCGCGACCAGCGTTACGACGACGGCGTTGCACCGCGCGGCGCTGGCGGCAGAGACCGTGACCGTCGAGCTGGACGCCGAGGGTGCAGGGGGCTCGCCCTCGCCCTCGCCCTCGCCCTCACCCTCGCCCTCGCCCTCACCCTCGCCCTCACCCTCGCCCTCACCCTCGCCCTCAC
>CAZONM010000558.1:0-3160 GCA_964580865.1 uncultured Myxococcales bacterium
GGCGGTGGCGCCGGCGCCCGCGCCCGTACCGCCGGCGGTGGCGCCGGCGCCCGTCGACCCCTGCGCGGGCCGCCTGGTGTGCTTCGCCAACGACAAGGTCGCGCTCTGGCCCAAGCTGCGGGTGCGCACCGGCTACCAATTCGTCGAGCCCGACCCCGAGATCCTCTACATCGGCCAGAACGACGGGTTCTTCATCGACCAGGCGCGCCTGGGCGCCGAAGGGACCATGGTGGGCGGCATCGGCTTCAAGCTCACCGTGGAGGCGGCGAGCCTGCTGCCCGGCAGCGCACCGAACGCCGCGCTCACGCCGCTCGTGGGTGCGCTGCGCGACGCTTGGGTGTCGTGGACGCCGTCGCCGTGGTTCGCCGTGCAGGCCGGTCAGCAGTACATGCCCGCCGACTGGGAGGGCGGCGACGTCGAGGCCGCGCTGCCGTTCTCGGGCAAGAGCGTGCTGTCGGCCGGCGTGCGGCCGGGCCAGGGCATCGCCGTGGCCGGCCTCTCGCCGTCGCGCCAGCTCGGCGTGGTGCTGGGCAGCGCGCCCGGCGCGGGCGTCGCCGACGTGGGCGTCGAGTACCGCCTCGGCGTCGCCAACGGCAACGGCTACAACCAGAGCGGCAACGACAACAAGTGGCCGGCGGTGTTCGCCCGCGTGGGCGCAGCCCTGGGCGGCGATCTCGTCAAGGTCGGCGTGGGTGGCCGCTTCAATCCGCGCACCACCGGCACCGTGCCGAACCTCTACGCCGAGAGCGACATCGTGGGCTTCGGCGACGTCGCGCTCAACGCCGCCGGCGCCGAGCTGGTGCTCACCGGCATCTACCGCGCGACGGCGCTCACCACGCTGGTGCCCGACCCGGCGAACCCGCAAGGCCAAGAGAGCGCGGCCGGCGCCATGGGGTCGGTGGCGTACGACATCGGCCTGCCCGAGCTGCCCGTGCTGGGCGCCGGCTGGCACCTCAAGCCCGCGCTGCGCTCGGCCTTCTACGACCCGTCGAGCTCGTTTCAGACCGACCAGCTCCTCGAGACCACCCTGGGCGTGCGCCTGAGCGGGCCCGCCAACCTGCCCGCGGCGCTGTTTATCGACGGCACGCTCCTCACCGAGCTCGGCGACGTGGGCGCCGGCGTGGTGGCCCGCGACGTGGCCGACAACCGCGTGACGGCGCTGTTCCAGTGGGAGCTGTGATGGCGAGCGGGCCGGGCGCAGGGGAGCTGCTGCCGCCGCTCGACGCGCGCGAGTTCGAGCGCGCGCTCGCCGAGCTCAAGGGCAGCTTCCAGCGCGGTGCCGACAACCCGAACGGCTTCCAGCTCCGCGACTGCAAGTCGTGCTCGAGCTGCATGTTCTGCTCGAGCTGCCAAGACTGCTACCGCTGCACGCACTGCGAGCGCTGCCAGCAATGCTCGAATTGCACGCACTGCAAAGACTGCGTGGGGTGCCATCTGTGCGCGTACTGCGTGCGCAGCGCCCGCTGTGTCGGCAGCAAGTACCTCGAGCACTGCGAGTCGTGCGCCGATTGCACCTACTGCTTTGGCTGCGTGGGCCTGTCGAAGAAGGACTTCCACATCCTCAACCGGCCCTACGACAAGAAGACCTACTTCGAGCTGGTGGCCAAGCTGAAGAAGCTGGTGCGCTGAGCGACGTCAGCACCAATCCGCGTTGTCCGCCGAGGTGGCGGTCAGGCCGGTGCGGCTCTCGAAGTCGTCGATGTCTTCCACCTCGCACAGCTGCGCGTTGCCGCTGAAGCTCACGTCGCCGGCAACGCTGGTCAGGTGCTCGAGGTCGAGGGCGTTCAGCGAGGCGTTGCCCGAGACATCGAGGTGGCCGCCGATCGTCGCGAGCTGCGCGAAGCCGATGGATCGCAGGCTGGCGTTGTCGATGATCTCGAGGTCGCCGCCGATGGTGGTGAGCGCCGCGAACGGCAGCGCGTTCAGGAGCGTGGCGGCGCTGTCGACGATGCGGACTGTGCCACCCACGGAGGTCAGGTTGTTGAGGTTGGCCAGGTCGAAGGAGGTGATGGAGTCGGCGTCGTCGAGCACCACGTCGCCGGAGATGTCGACGACCTTCTCCAGCACGTCGAGCTGGTTGACCTGGCCGGTGACGGTGACGCTGCCGATCAGGTGCACGCACTGCGCGCCGGCGTAGCCCGGCGCGCTGCCGAGCGCGTTGACGTCACCATTGCTGTTCGCGGTGAGCGTGTAGGTGACCGTGGTGCAGGGGTCGCCCTCTCCCTCGCCTTCGCCCTCGCCCTCACCCTCGCCCTCACCCTCGCCCTCCCCTTCGCCCTCACCTTCGCCCTCTCCCTCTCCCTCGCCCTCTCCCTCGCCCTCTCCCTCGCCCTCTCCCTCGCCCTCGCCCTCGCCCTCACCCTCGGCGCTGGCGGTGCAGGCGCCGTCGACGCAGCGCTGGTCGCCGGGGCAGTTTTGATCGCCCACGCAGGCGGCGTAGCCGCTGATGAGCGCGCATGCGCCGGCGAGCGTGGCTACCGCCAGGAGCGCCACCACGACGAGCCAGGTGCGCATGATCCCCCTCAACAGTCGTCCTTGTTGCCACTCTGGGTCGTGCCGCCAGCGATGGTCAAGCCCGCTTGCGAGAGGAGCGGCGTGATGTCCTCGGTGACGCACAGCGACGCATTGTCCGTGACCTCGAGCGCGCCGCCTACATGGGTGAGCGCGCCGAACGCCAGCGACACGAGATCGTCGTTGCCGTCGATGATGAGATCGCCGCCGACGTCCTCGAGCGCGGGGAAGTCGAGGGCCGTGGCGTCATTGCCCGTGAGCTCGAGGGAACCGCCGACGTGCTCGAGCGTGGCCAGCTGGTCGAGGGTGAGCACGCTCGTGTTGCTGACCGACATATCCCCGGCGAGCGAGCGCAGTGGCGCCAACGCGCTCAGGTCATCGACGGACTGGCCGGAGACCGAGACGCTCCCGGTCAAGTCAACGCAGGTCGCAGATCCGAACAGGGCGCTGGCGGCGTTGTCGAGCGCGGTTTGGTTGGCCGCCGAGATGCTGCCGGCAAGGGACTCGCACTCCTCGCCCTCACCCTCGCCCTCGCCCTCGCCCTCGCCCTCGCCCTCTCCTTCACCCTCGCCCTCGCCTTCTCCCTCTCCCTCACCCTCACCCTCGCCTTCACCCTCGCCTTCACCCTCGCCTTCACCCTCGCCTTCAC
>CAZONM010000559.1:0-3137 GCA_964580865.1 uncultured Myxococcales bacterium
CCGGCGGCACCACGGTGCCGGCGCGGCCCGCGGCCATGGCCACGGGCGGCGACGACGCGTTCTTGGCGCCGCCCAAGACCGGCGCCGAGGAGGGCGACTGGCGCGACGTCATCGAGAACACCAACCCGATGATGGCGCTGCCGCGGCCTCCCGTCGCCGACGACGACGACGCCTACCCGCTCGTCGACCTGGTGGAGGCCGACGTCACCCAGCCGCGCTCCCACCGCCAGCCGACCCTCGACTTCCACATCGACGTCGGCGAGCTTGTCGACGACGGCCCGCTCTCGTTCGCCGAGGCGAGCCGCCTGCTCGCCTCGGCCGCCGACCGCACCGCCATCGCGCGCATCGTGCTGCGCGCGGCGCGGAGCCGCTTCGCGCGCGCCTGCCTCTTGTCGGTGTACCCCGATCGCCTGGTGGGCTTCATGGGCATCGGCGAGGGCTTCGAGACCGACCGTCTGCAGGGCGTGGTGCTCGACCGCGGCGCGCGCAGCGTGTTCTCGCTGGTGGCCGACTCGCGCTCCTACTACCTGGGTCCGCTCACCAAGCTGCCGGCGCACGGGGGCTGGGTGAAGGCCACGGGGCGCAAGATCCCCAAGAGCGTGGCCGTCTTCCCCATCCTGGTGCGCGGGCGGCCGGTGAACCTGCTGGTGGTCGACGAGGGCCACGACCGCCACGTGTCGCCCGACGTGGGCGAGGTCTTGATCCTGGCGCAGCAGATCGCCGGCACCTACGAGAGCCTCATCGCCACGCTGTGAGCGCGCCCGGCGCTACAGCTCGCTGCCACCCTCGCAGGGCGTATCGAAGACCTCGCCGGGCGTGCCGCAGCGACACGCGTTGCCGGTCTCGTCCTCGCACACGCACCGGTCGCCGTCGCAGGCGCAGCGCGTGCCGATGCAGCCCACGGCGGCCAGCTCGGCCGCCTGCGCCACGCAGTCGGTGGTGGTGCAGCGGCACGCGGCGCCGTCGCACACGCAGCCGCGCCCGCCGCACGTGGCGCCCGTGGGCGTGCTCGACGTCGAGCAGTCGGCCGACAAGCACGTGCACGAGCCGTCGTCGAGGTCGCAGGCGCAGCCATCGCCGGCGCACGCGCAGGCCTCGTGCTCGCACGCGGTGTCGAGCGCGAGGGGCGAGGTGAAGAGCCCGCCGGCGTCGAGCAAGCCGCATGCGCCCACGAGCGCGCCGAGCGCGAGGGTCACGAACAGGCGCGTCACGACGCCCCCCAGAGCAGCGCGCCGAGCGCCATGGCCGCGGCGCCCGTGAGCATGGCCGCCGGCCCCACGAAGTCGCCGGCGTCGAGCGCGCGGTTGTTGCTGGTGGGCGAGACCATGTCGAAGGCGGCGCCGCCGAGCAGCACGGCGCTGCCCGTCACCAGCAGGGTCAGCGGCACCAGCGGCGGACCGTCGGCGCCCGCGGCAGATGCGTCCGCGCCCGCCAGCGTCAGGGCCGCATGGCGCGCGCGCGCCGGGATCTCCGCGGGGTCGCGCACCTCGAACGCGGTGCGCCGCACCGAGGTGGCGCGCTCGACGTCGAACAGGCTCAGGTTCACGGCCATGAGGCCGCCGAGCTGCGTGGCGTCGCCCACCACCACGTAGCGCGCGCCCAGCGCGCCCGCGATCTCACTCAAGCAGCTCGACGAGTCGCAGCCCGCCGCCTGCTTGTCGGCCTCGAGATCCGCGAGCTGCGCCAGCTCGCTCGTCGACAGCGCCGTGAAGCGCCCGGTCTTGCCGAGCTCCACCGTGAGCGTGGACGCGATGGCGCGCCGCACCTCGACGTCGACGGTGTCGCCCTTGGGCACCAGCACCAGGATGCGCGGGGCCGCGTCGGTCACCGCCGGCGCGGCGGGCGGCGGCGTCGGGGCGGGCGCCGTGGGGGCCTGCGCGAGCACCAGCGCCAGGAGCGGCGACCACATGCGCCAGTGTTGGCGCCGACGCCCCCGGGGAGCAAGCGGGATCTGACCGGCACGCGCGGTGTAATGTCGCGGCGGTGAGGGTGTGCGAGCGCTGCGGCGCGTGCTTCGACGACACCGAGGTCGGCTGCGGCTTCGACGGCAGCGCGCTCCACGCGTTGTTCCCCGGGCCGCGCATCATCGGCGGCCGCTACCTCCTCGAGCAGCGCGTGGCCGGCGGCGCCATGGGCATCGTGGTGCGCGCCACGCACCTGCAGGTGGGCTCGACGGTGGCGGTGAAGCTCATGCGCCCCACGCAGGGCGACCGCCACGTGGCGCTGGCGCGCTTCCAGCGCGAGGCGCAGATCCTCGGCCAGATCAAGCACCCGAACGCGGTCTTGGTGATCGACTTCGGCGTCGAGCCGCGCGCCTCGCAGTCGGTGCCCTACCTGGTGATGGAGTTCCTCAAGGGCGAGAGCCTGCACGCGCGCCTCGAGCGCCAGGGGCGCCTGACGCTCGAGGACACCGAGCGCATCGTCACGCCCCTGTGCGACGCCGTGGAAGAGGCGCACGCCGCGGGCGTCATCCACCGCGACCTCAAGCCCTCGAACGTGGTGCTCGAGCGCCTGCGCGACGGCACCGAGATCGTGAAGGTGCTCGACTTCGGCATCGCCAAGTTCATCGCGCGCGGCGTGGCCCCGCCGGTGGCGCCGGCGCCCGTGTCGCTGGCCGACGGCGCGCCCGTGCTCGAGCACGAGGCGCTGCCCGAGCCCGCGGTCACGGCGGCCGACGGCGACGACGGCGCCAGCGAGCTCGACGAGCTCGACGAGCTCGAGGAGCTGTTGGCCGACGACGAGGAGATCGCGCAGCCCACGGTGTCGGAGCGGCCCGGGCGCGCGGCGCCGCCCGAGCAAGCGCCGGTGCGCGAGCCCACCACCGAGGCGGGCTTCATGGTGGGCACGGTGCCCTACATGGCGCCCGAGCAGATGACGGGCGAGCGGCTCTCCCGCCGCACCGACGTGCACGCCGTGGCGGTGTTGGTGTTTCAGTGCCTGGCCGGGCGCCTGCCCTTCGAGGGCGACGACGACGACATCATCGCCGCCAAGCTCTCGGACGAGCGCCCGTCGTTGCGCGAGCTCGGCGTGGCGGTGCCGCCCGCGCTCGACGAGGTGGTGCGCGCGAGCTTCGCGCTCGACCCGGCGGAGCGGCCCGCCACGGTGCGCGAGCTGGCCGACGCCCTGCGCGCGGCCCT
>CAZONM010000560.1:0-3118 GCA_964580865.1 uncultured Myxococcales bacterium
CGCTTGACCTTCACGACGTGCTCGCGGCGCGCGCCTTCGCCCTGTCGCGAGAGCGCCGCGGCCGCGTTGGTCAAGGCCTTGGCGCGCGCCGTGGTGGCGCCGGCGGCGCCATGGACGCGCGCCTCGACGATGCGGGCGCGGGCCCGCGTGGGCGCGTGGGCGCGCGCGGCGCGCAGCGCGCGCAGGCGCTCGGCGAGCGCGGGTCGATCACCCTCGGCGAAGCGCACCAGCGCCGCCGCGCGCCGCGCCGGGTCTGTGGGTAATGCGGCCTGCAGCGCGTCGAGGGACTCGACCTCGCTGGGCGGGGCCGCCGACGCGCCGAGCGCGAGCATGACGACGAGCGCGAGGCCCATGAATGCGCACTTTGGAGGGAGGAAGTGCCGCTGCGCACATCGCAGGGGACCCTACCGTTGCTCCCTTCCGGGCCTGGCGGGGTTCGGGCGTTGCGATTGCGCAGCAGCACGCTCGCTTTAGCCGCTCGCTGCGGGGGTTTCAACCCTCGGGGTAGAGTCGTCGACATGGACGCCTTCTCGTTCCTGCGGCGCCGCACCTTCCTCAAGCTCGGGCTCGCCGGCGTCGCTGGCCTGGGCGCCCTCGGCGGCGGGCTCGCGGTGATGCGCGGCCGCGCGCCCGCGGTGGCGGGCCTCGGCGTCCTCGACGCGCACGCCTTCTCCACCATGGTGGCCATCGCCGAGGCGCAGCTGCCGCTCGAGCGCGCGGGCGCGCCCGGCGCCGAGCCGCTCGCGCGCCTGTTCGACGGCTTCCTGCGAGGCGAGCCCGCCGAGAACGTCGCCGACCTCGCCACGGCGCTGACGTTGGTGGAGCTCGGGCCCCTGATCTTCGAGGGGCGCTTCGTCACCTTTCCGCGCCTGGCGCTCGAGGACCGCCGCGCGCACTGGCGCGGCTGGATGGAGAGCGACCTCGCGGTGCGGCGCCAGGTGTCGCTCGCCTTCCGCAAGTTCCTGCACGTGGTGTTCTTCGACGACCCGCGCGTGTGGCCGCAGATCGGCTACCCCGGCCCGTCCCTGTGGGGGCTGCCGGCCGACGGGGCCACGCCATGAGCGGCGGCGCCATCCACGATCTCTCGCTCGACCCACGGCAACGTGATCGCGCCGTCGACGTCCTGGTCATCGGCTCGGGCTGCGCCGGCGCCACCGCGGCGCGAGCCCTGGCGCGCGCCGGCCGCGAGGTGCTGGTGCTCGAGGAGGGCGGCGACCTCACGGGCGACAAGCTCACGCAGCGCGACGGGCGCATGTACGACCAGCTCTACATGGATCGCGGCGGGCGCATGACCAGCGACCTGTCGATGGCCGTGCTGCAGGGCCGGGTGCTCGGCGGCAGCGCCGTCGTCAACGCCAGCGACGTGGTGCCCTTGTCTGACCAGGTGCTGCGCTTCTGGCAGACGAAGCACGGGCTCACCGACTTCAGCCCCGACCACCTCGAGCCCCACCGCCAGGGCGCGCTCGCCGATCTGCGCGCCGGCCCCATCGCCGAGGACCAGGTGAACCGCGCCAACCGCCTCTTGCGGGAGGGCGCCGCCAAGCTCGGCGTGCGCGGCGAGGTCATGTGGCACAACCGCGTCGGCTGCCAGGGGCTCGGCACGTGCCTGATCGGCTGCCCGCTCGGCGCCAAGCAGAACCCACGCGTCGTCGCCATCCCCGAGGCCGTGGCGGCGGGCGCCACCTTCCTGTGCCGCGCGCGCGCCGTGCGCATCGACGACGCCACCGCCGAGCACAAGCGCGTGAGCGTGCGCGTGCTCGACGAGGACGGCTACCACGAGGTGGGCGCCTTCACCGTGCGCGCGCGCGTCGTCATCCTGGCGGCCAACGCCGTGGGCTCCACGCAGCTCGTCCTGCGCTCGGGGCTCGGCAACGCGCACGTGGGCAGGCACCTATCGCTCCAGCCTCAGCTCGGCGTGGTGGCGCGCTTCCGCGAGGACGTCGTGCCCTTCCGCGGCATCCCGCAGTCCTTCGCCGTCACCGAGGGCGAGCGCTTCGACGACGAGCGCGGCCTCTGGGGCTTCCGCATCGAGGCCATCATGGGCACCCCGGGCATCATCGCGTCGCTGCTGCCGCGCCTCGGCGACGGCGTGATGGACGCCATGGCCGGCTACCGCACCACCGCCGCCAGCCTGGTGCTGGTGCCCGACGAGCCCTCGGGGACGGTGGCGCTCACGGGCGCCGGGCGCGTGCGCGTCGACTACGACCACCGGGAGAACCACAAGGAGCGGCTGCGCGCCGGCGCCAAGCTCGCCGCGCGCTGCTACCTGGCGGCCGGCGCCTACGAGGTGGAGGTGCCCATGAACCGACCCGTGATCGTCAAGCGCGAGGCGGACCTCGCGCTCATCGACGCCATCCCCTTTGACCCCTGCACCGCGCCCCTCATGTCGGCCCACCAGCAAGGCGGCCTGCGCATGGCCGCGGCCGAGCGCGACGGGGCATGCGCGCAAAACGGGCTGCTCTACGGCGCGCGCGACGTGTACTGCTTCGACTCGGCCCTCTACCCGTCGTCCTCCTCGTCGCACACGCAGGCCCCCATCCTGGCCACCGCGCGCTTCTTGAGCGAGCGCCTCCTGGCCAAGGCCTGATCGCCCCCTTGCGGGCCCGCGCTCATTCGAGCAAGCCACCGGCGCCATGGCCGCCGTCGTCGACGATCTGCCGCGCGCCTGCGTGCGCGGCCTGCCAAGCCCCCTGGGCCAGGCGCTCAGCCGCGCGCTCGCCGGTGCCGTGCGCTGCGTCGAGAGCCCCGCGGGCGCGCGCGTCGTCGTGGAGCTGCGCCCGCTCGCCTCCGACAGCCGGCGCGCCGATCACGCCCTCTTGCACGACGTGGAGAGCGCGCGCGACGCGGCGCGCGCCGCCAAGGGCGCCGACGTGCCGCTGGTGCTCGCGAGCCGCCTGTCAGCCATCGGCCAGAAGAAGGGCCTGATCCCCGAGGACGATCCGCGCCGCGCGCTCTTCGGCGGCAGCGACGTGAGGGGCGCCGACCTCGACGTGGAGGGCGAGCTCGCCGCCCTCGAGCGCGCCGCGCGCTACGCCCGCGAGGCCGCGGCCTTCGCCGATCGACGCTCGCGCGTGGCGGCCGACGTCAAGAGCAGGCTGCGCGCCCTCGGCGGCGCCGC
>CAZONM010000561.1:0-3093 GCA_964580865.1 uncultured Myxococcales bacterium
CCGCAGAAGCGCGGCGTGTGCACCCGCGTGTACACGACCACGCCGAAGAAGCCGAACTCGGCGCTGCGCAAGGTCGCCCGTGTCCGTCTGACGAACCAGCTCGAGGTGACGACGTACATCCCCGGCGAGGGCCACAACCTGCAAGAGCACTCGGTGGTGCTGATCCGTGGCGGCCGCGTCAAGGATCTTCCCGGCGTGCGCTACCACATCATCCGCGGCACCCTCGACGCCGTCGGCGTCAACAACCGCCGTCAGGGCCGCTCCAAATACGGCGCGAAGCGCCCGAAGTGATCTGAATTCAACGCGCCCGTGCCCGTGCCCGTGCCCGAACCAGACTCCGAGTAGAAATCCATGCCCCGTCGTCGTGAAGTCCCGAAGCGCAAGATCAACCCGGACCCGAAGTACCAGGATCGCCTGGTGTCGAAGTTCGTGAACGTCCTCATGTACCAGGGCAAGAAGGACGTCGCCGAGGTGGTCTGCTACAAGTCCTTCGCGAAGGTCGAGGACCGCGCCAAGGAGGAGGCCCTCAAGGTCTTCAAGCGCGCGCTCGAGAACATCAAGCCCGCCGTCGAGGTGAAGAGCCGTCGCGTGGGTGGCGCCAACTTCCAGGTCCCCGTGGAGGTCCGTCCGGAGCGCCGCGTGGCCCTCGGCCTGCGCTGGCTGCGCGACGCCGCCCGTGAGCGCGGTGAGCGCGGCATGGTGGAGAAGCTGGCGAACGAGATTCTGGACGCCGCTGCTGGCCGTGGGGGAGCGGTCAAGAAGCGCGAAGACACGCATCGCATGGCGGAGGCCAACCGCGCCTTCGCCCACTACCGCTGGTAGCGGAGGTTTCTTTCACGTCCCTCGCATGAGGGCCGTTTGGCTGTTTGACATTCGGAGTTGAGGTATGGCCCGCGAGTATCCCCTCGATCGCGTTCGGAACATCGGCATCATCGCCCACATCGATGCCGGCAAGACCACCACCACCGAGCGCATCCTCTATTACACGGGCATGACCCATAAGATCGGCGAGGTGCACGACGGTGCCACCACGACCGACTACATGGAGCAGGAGCGCGAGCGCGGCATCACGATCACCTCCGCCGCCGTCACCTGCTACTGGCAGCGCCGCCAAGACCCGAAGTCCCCCAAGTTCCAGATCAACATCATCGACACCCCCGGACACGTCGACTTCACCATCGAGGTCGAGCGTTCCCTGCGCGTCCTCGACGGCGCGTGCGTGGTGTTCGACGGCGTGGCCGGCGTGGAGCCGCAGTCCGAGACGGTGTGGCGCCAGGCCGACCGCTACCACGTCCCGCGCATGTGCTTCGTCAACAAGCTCGACCGGACGGGCGCGAACTTCTTCCGCTGCGTCGACATGATCCGCGACCGCCTCAAGGCGCGTCCGGCGGTGATGACGCTGCCCATCGGCGCCGAGGCGGGCTTCAAGGGCATCATCGATCTGCTGCGCATGAAGGCGCTGGTGTGGAAGGAAGAGACGCTCGGCGCCGCCTTCGACATCCTCGACATCCCCGAGGACCTGAAGGCCCAGGCCGCGGAGTACCGCGAGAAGCTCATCGAGGGCTGCGCCGACGTCGACGACGACGTGGCCGCCAAGTACCTCGAGGGCGGTGAGATCACCGAGGCCGACATCATCCGCGCGCTGCGCAAGGGCTGCCTCACCACCAAGCTCATCCCCACGTTCTGCGGCTCGGCGTTCAAGAACAAGGGCGTGCAGTTCATGCTGGACTGCGTGCTCGATCTGCTGCCCTCGCCCATCGATATCCCGCCCGTGAAGGGCAAGGATCTCAAGGACGAGACCAAGGAGATCATCCGCCAGACCAACGACGACGAGCCGGTCACCGCCCTCGCGTTCAAGCTCCTGAACGACAAGTTCGGCCAGCTCACCTTCGTGCGTGTCTATGCGGGCACGCTCAAGAAGGGCGCCAGCGTGATGAACGCGCGCACCGGCAAGCGCCTGCGCATCGGCCGCCTGGTGCGCATGTTCGCCGACAAGCGTGAAGAGATCGAGGAGTGCTTCGCGGGCGGCATCGCCGCCGTCATGGGCATCGAGTGCGTCACCGGTGACACGCTGTGCGACGAGGACAAGCCCGTGGTGCTCGAGCGCCTCACGGTGCCCCCGGCCGTGGTCACGCTCGCCATCGAGCCGAAGTCGAAGGCTGACCAAGAGAAGATGGGCATCGGCCTCGGCCGGCTGGCGGCGGAGGATCCGTCGCTGCGCTTGAAGACCGACGAGGAGACCGCGCAGACGACGATCTCAGGCATGGGCGAGCTCCACCTCGAGATCATCGTCGACCGCCTCAAGCGCGAGTACGGCGTCGAGGCCAACGTCGGCAAGCCGCAGGTGGCCTACCGCGAGACCATCACCAAGTCGGTCGAGCAGGAAGGCAAGTACGTCAAGCAGACGGGCGGCCGCGGCCAGTACGGCCACGTGTGGCTGCGCGTGATGCCGAACGAGACCGGCAAGGGTTTCGAGTTCGACTCGAAGGTCGTCGGCGGCACGGTGCCGAAGGAGTTCATCCCGGCCGTGGAGAAGGGTGTGGAGGGCGCGTTGTTGCGCGGCATCCGCGCCGGCTACCCGGTGGTCGACGTCAAGGTCGAGCTGTTCGACGGCAGCTACCACGACGTCGACTCCAACGCGAACGCGTTCGAGATCGCCGGCTCCATGGCGTTCAAGGACGGCTGCAAGCAGGCGGGCCCGATCATCCTCGAGCCCATGATGAAGGTCGAGGTGGTGACGCCCGAGGACTGGATGGGCGACGTCATCGGCGACCTCAACTCCCGCCGTGGCCAGGTCCAAGGCATGGAGGACCGGGCCGGCATGAAGGTCGTGTCGGCGATGGTGCCGCTGGCCGAGATGTTCGGCTACGCCAACGCCATCCGCAGCCGCACGCAGGGCCGCGCGTCGTACACCATGGAGTTCGGCCACTATGAGGCCGTGCCCAACAACATCGCCGAGGCCATCATCGCCAAGTCTGGCGGCGGCTGAGGCTGAGAAGTTCTTTCACTCGATCAATCCGCAGATCCAAAGGAGTCACCCATGTCGAAGGAAAAGTTCAACCGCGACAAGCCGCACGTCAACGTCGGCACCAT
>CAZONM010000562.1:0-3092 GCA_964580865.1 uncultured Myxococcales bacterium
GGCGCCCGGTCACGCCCGTCATCATCGGACCGACCGCGTCGGGCAAGTCGGCGACCCGCGGCGGCGTCGGAGCAGGCGCCGGTGGGTCCTCGGCCGCCGGCGGGGTCGCCGACGCCTTGCCCGGGTCCTCCGTGGCAGGTGCAGGGGCGACGGGCGCGGGCGGCTTGGGAGAGGCCGCGGGTGCGGAACCTGCTTCCGACGAGCCGAAGCACAGCAGGTGGCAGGCCTTGCCGGCGCCGATGAGCAGCCCCCAGAGGATCACGAGGACCAGCGCCAGGCGCCAGTGCCTGCGCAGTCCGATGCTGCCGTGCTTCTTCACCTGCTCCTTGAGCTCTTGGCGGCCCTTCTCGTCGAGCACCTTCTGCTTGACCGCCTGCTTGCTGGCCTCGAGCGCGACCTTGGCCGCCTCCTTGGCCTCGCGGCGGCTCTCATCGAGACGGGCGCGCAGCTCTTCCTTCACGGCCTTCACGCCGCGATCGCCCGTGAGCGACCGCACCGTGTCGCGCCACGCCTGGTGAAGGAAGCGTATGCCGGCCTCGAGCGAGTCGCGCGCCGGCGGCAGCGGCACGTCATCGGGGAGCAGCTGCGGCTCGGGCTGCGCGGTGGCGGGCGTGGCCGGCTCGGCCACAGTCGTCGCCGCCATGGCCGCGCCGCTGCTGGCGTGGCGGCTCTTGCGCGGCCCCACGTCGTCGAGCTCCAGGGAGCCGGGCTCGGCCGGTGCGGGCGCGGGCGCGTCGCGCGGAGGGTTGGTGCTCGAGCCCGGCCGCAGGCTCGGCCGCACCGGCGTCGATCGCGCCGCCAGCGCTTGCTCCTCGACCGCGGCGCGCGCGGCCGCGCGCATGTCGTCGGAGGCCTCGACGGCTTGCTTGGTGGCGACGGCGGCGTTGTCGAGCGCCATACGCGAGAACGGCGCCAGCGGATCGTTGCCGATGACGCGCTCGAGCCGGCCCTGCATGTGCGTGTCGCCCGGCTGGTAGCGAAGGTAGCGCTTGGCGAAGCCCGCCATGTCGACGAGGTTCCGGTGCGAGGCCGACAGGTCCGCGAGCCGACGCAGCACCGCCGGCTGGTCGGGCTTCTTGTCGAGCGCGGCCTCGAGCTCGAGGATCTGCTTGTCGTCGGGTCGCGTGAAGCGGAACCCATACTCGGCGCGCAGCTGCGTGAGCCCGCTCATGCCGTCGAAGCTGTTGGGATCGAGCAGCGTCGCCTTGTAGTACCGGAAGCACGCCTCGGCGCTCTCTGGCGGGACCTTCTGCAGGAGCCTCTTCGCCCGCTCGACCTCCAGCGCCGCCTGCGCCTTCGCGAGCGCCTGCGCGGTGCCGACCGGGTCGGCCGTGGCCGCGGCGACGGCGTTCGGGTGTTGCTTCTGCAAGAGGTCGCCGAGCGCCATCAGATCCTCGCGCGCCTCGGCGGCGGTCTGGTAGCGCTTGCTCTTGTCCTTCTCGAGCAGGCGCATGACCACCTTCTCGGCGGCCCCCGGCACCGTGGGGTTGGCGTCGAAGATCGGGCGCGCCTGGCCGCGCGCGATGGCGAACATCGTGGTCGACGGGTTCTCGTGCGCGTACGGGTTGTAGCCCGCGAGCAGCTCGTAAAAGATGATGCCGGCCGCGAACAGGTCGCTGCGTCCGTCGAGCTCCTGGCCGGTCGCCTGCTCCGGACTCATGTACGCGGGCGTGCCGAACAGCGCGCCGGTCTTGGTGAGGGTGCTGTCGGTCTGCGCCTTGGCGATGCCGAAGTCGCCGATCTTGACCACGCCCGTCGACGTCAGCATCAGGTTCGCCGGTTTGAGGTCGCGGTGCACGAAGCCCTGCTTGTGCGCGGCGCCCAGGCCGTCGAGGAAGCCCATCATGATGGGCACCGCCAGCGCCGGCGGCAGCGGCCGGTCGAGCGTCTTGAGCAGCGCCGCCACCGTACCAGCGTCGACGTACTCGCTGGCCATGTAGTACGTGCCGTTCTCTTCGCCGAAGTCGAACACGCCGACGATGTTGTCGTGCGACAGGGAGATCGACGCCTTGATCTCGCGCTTGAACCGCTCGACGAACACCTCGTCCTCCGCGAGGTGCGGCTCCATCAGCTTGAGCGCGCACGGGCGGCCGGTGCGCGTGTCGGTGGCGAGGTACACCGTGGCCATGCCGCCGCGGCCGAGCACGCGATCGATCTTGTAGCGCTTGACCGCCGCGATCTGGGCGATGCGCTTCATGCGCTGCTTCTGGTGCGCGACGTTCTCTTGGTCCTCGGCGTCCTCGGCGGCCGCGAACGACGCGGCGGCCCCAGCGTCGTCGTCCCCGGTGCCGCGCTGCTCCTCGCCATAGACCGTGGGGGCCGGCGCGGGCTCGGACACGGGCTTCTGGCGCGGCGGCGCCTTCTCCCAATCGAGCTCGAGCGCCGGCAGGTCACCGGCGTCGTCGAGCGCGGGCTCGAAGGAGTGCCCGAGCGACGGCGCCGGCGGCGGCGGTGGCGGGAGCGCCTCGTCCTCGTCGGCGTCATCGAGGAGATCGTCCGCCGACAGCGCCGCTAGCGCCTGTTGCTCGGTGTCGGGCGGCATCACGGGACCCTTGGCCGCGATGCTTGGTCCTGGCCTCCGGCTCGGCGGCGGCGGCGTGAGCTGTGTCGGCGCCTCGTCGTCGACGATGGCGGGCTTGCCGGGCTGCCGCGGCGGCCCGTCGCCGCGCGCAAGCTGCGCGCCTCGTTGCGGCGCCAGCGGCTTCTGTGGCGTCAGCGGCTTCTGCGGCGTCAGCGGCCTCTGCGGCGTGAGCGGCTTCTGCGCCGGCGCCGTGGCCTGCATCCTGGGCGCTGCGCCCGCCGCGGGGACCGCCACCGAAGACGCGCTCACCGTAGAGTCGGAGGTGGTAGGGGGGATGGCCGGCAGGTCGCCTGGTCGTGAGGTCGGCGCAGGCGCTCTGCTCCCGGCGGTCGGCGGGCGGTCCGGCGCCGCCGGCCGCGTGGCGGAAGGCGAGGGTCGCGCCGGCGCCGGCGGCATTCTCGGCGGGTCGGTGACGATGGTGGCCTTCGCCGCCAGGTCATCGGACGCGACGCCGTCGGCGGGCGTGGCCATCGAGGGCGCGCGGCGCGCGCGCGGCGTGACCGGCATTCGC
>CAZONM010000563.1:0-3078 GCA_964580865.1 uncultured Myxococcales bacterium
GGCGAGGGCCAGCACCACCAGCGACGAGAGCGCGATCAGCACGCACGCAACCAAGAGCGTGGCCGCGCCGCGCACGCCCAGGCGCTTGCTGTAGGTCTCGTACGCCGTCTCGTCGGCGGGCGCGCGCACCTTGCGGGCCACCTCCCACGCGCTGATGGGGAACCACGACGACGCGATGAGCGCGCCGAGCACCAGCGGCTCCACGGCGGCGCGCGCCACCGTGGCCACGAGCGCGGCGCCTACCACGCCGGCGATGGGGTTGTGCGTGACGAACGCGAGCACCAGGTCCCGCTGGATGCGCGGCCAGAAGAACCAGCGCGAGCTCAGCCACACGGCGGCGAAGAGCGCGGCGCACGCGGCCGCCGCGAACCACGCGAAGCTCGAGGTGGCGGCCGCGCCCAGGGCCCCCACGGCGAACACGAGGAGCGACGCGTTCTTCACGAGCACCAGGTCGTCGCGCGTGATCGCGCCGGTGGCGATGGGCCGATCGGCGAAGGTGCTATCGCCGCTTTGCGCCAGGCGCAGGTCGGTGTCGACGTCCTTGAGCTCGTCGTAGGCGCGCATCATCAGCGAGGTGCCCGCGGCCACCAAGAACGCGAACAGCTCGCGCAGCCCGCACACCAGCGTCGAGGCGCCCGCCGCGGCCTGGGCCACGAACGACAGCGACACCACCAGCGCCGCCGCGCCCGCCAGGTTCGGCGCGAGGGGCCAGCGGCTCTGGAAGAACGCGCGCAGGCGCGCAGCGCGCGGGCGCGGCGACGGGGCGCTCATGGGCCCTCCCCTTTGCTAGCGTGCGGACCGTGAGCACCGCGCCGATCCTGGTGGTGGACCGCGCGAGCGGCGCGCTCCTCGAGGAGCGCGTGTTCGGCGCCACCGCGCTGCGGCGCATCTACGGCGCCGGCGTGGCGGGCGCGCTGTTGCGCGCCGTCATGCCCCAGCCGCTCGTGAGCGCGCTCTATGGCCGTCTGCAGCGCACGTCGCGCTCGCGCAGCAAGATCGCGCGCTTCGTCCGCGACCTCGGCATCGACGCGAGCGAGGCCGAGCACCCGCTCGACGCGTACCCGAGCCTCGACGCGTTCTTCGCGCGGCGCCTGCGCGCGGGGGTGCGCCCCGTCGACGAAGCGCCCGCCACCCTGTGCGCGCCCGCCGACGGCCGCGCGCTCGCCTTCGCCGACGTGCGTGCGGCGCTGCCCATCAAGGGCCACGACGTGGAGCTGCGCGAGCTGGTGGGCGCGCCCCTGCCGTTCGCGCGCGCCGCCGCGCTGGTGGTGCGCCTGGCGCCCGCCGACTATCACCGCTTCCACGCGCCGTGCGCGGGCACGCTGTCGGCGCCGCGCGCGCTCGGCGGGCTCTTGCACTCGGTCCACCCCATCGCGCTCGCCGCCGGCGCGCCGAGCTTCGCCAACCGGCGCCAGGTGTCGACGCTCACGGGCACGGCGTTCGGCACCGTGCTGCACGTGGAGGTGGGCGCGCTGTTGGTGGGCGAGATCGAGCGCACGCGCGCGCCCGGCCTCGTGGACAAGGGCGACGAGCTCGGTACCTTCCACTTCGGCGGCTCCACCGTGGTGGTGATCGCCGACGCCGCGCGCCTGGCGCTCGACGACGACCTCATCGCCCACAGCGCGCGCGGTCTCGAGACCCTCGTGCGCATGGGCACGCGCGTGGGCGCTCATGTCGACCCCGCGAGCGGCGACGTGTCGCGTCGGTAGAGGGCGTAGCGCCGCGACGGGGAGCCGCCGGTGGCGTCGTACTTGGACGACCCGTCCTTGACGAGCGCGCCCACCACGCTGGTGAACGTGCGCTTGCGCAGCTCGGCGAAGGCATGCTCGAGCACCAGGTGCGCGAGGCCCTTGCCGCGGTGCTCGCGCAGGATGCCGAAGCTGTGCATGACGCCGCGCTCGGCCTCCTCGATGCCCATGCCGAACCCCACGGGCTCGGCGATGCCCTGCTTGAACAGCATGGCGCCGCGCACGCCCGGCATGCCCTTGAGCGGCAGGTTGAGGCGCAGGTACTCGTCGACATCGAGGTGCCAGAACGCCGGCGCGCCCTCGTAGCACGTCATCACCACCGGGTAGATGCGCGCCATGCCCTCCTCGAAGCGCGCCGCGTCCATCTCCTCGGTGAAGTAGCCGAGCCGGCGCAGGCGCCCGTTGCGCCAGCCCTGCACCCGGTGGAAGGCGCGGAAGGCGAGCAGGCGCCAGCCCTCGAAGTCCCACGAGCGCCAGGTGGCGCAGGGCGCGAAGCCGAGCCGCTCGAGCTGCGCCGGGTACCACGACGGGTTGCGCGGCTCGCCCACGAACGGCGCGCGCTCGAAGCCGTGGGTCTGCAGGCGGTAGCCGCCGAGGGCGTGCAGGTTGATGGGGCCCTCGACGTGGCGGGCGCCGTGCGCGCGCAGCCAGGCGAGCCCGGCCTCGACCAGGGCGCGAGCTGTCGATTCGTCGTTCACGCAATCGTAAAACCCAAAAATTCCCTGCGGCGCGCGCGCGTCCACGGCGACCACGAGCGCCCCCACGGGCCGTTCGCCGTCGAGCGCCACCAGCGCCTGCGCCTGGGCGTGCCGGCGCCACGGCGCGTCGGGCGCCAAGAGGAAGCCCGCCAGCTCGGGCGGCGGCGCGGGCCAGCGCGCGTCGGCGCCACGGACGGCGCTGGCGGCGCCGAGGAAGGCGAGGAACGCCGGCTCGCCGGGCGCGGCGGCGACGATGGTGACGGTCACGCGACCTCCTTGGCGACGTCGGGCTCGGGGATGATGCGCACGACGCCGCGGCTGCCGTCTACCTCGACGAGGGCGCCGTCGGGGATCAGCTCGGTGGCATGTGGCACGTTGACCACCGTGGGTACGCCAAGCTCGCGGCCGATGATGGCAGTGTGCGACAGGAGCGAGCCCTTCTCCGCGACCAGCGCCGCCGCGGGCGCCAACAGGAACACCCAGCCCGGGTCGGTGGTCTCGGCGACCAGCACGCGCCCGGCCGTGCTCGGCGCCGCGCGCGGATCGCGCACCACCAGCGCGCGCCCGCGCGCCGTGCCCGCCGCGCGCGCGATGCCGACGAGCTCGCCGTCGCCGACGGTGGGCGGCAGCGG
>CAZONM010000564.1:0-3052 GCA_964580865.1 uncultured Myxococcales bacterium
CTGGCCGAGGAGGCGGGCGAGGCGCCGCCGGACGCGCCGAACGGCGCGGTGTGGTTCGCCGCGTGCGACGGTGAGCGCGCCGTGCTCCTGGCCGTCGACGACGGCGCGCGGTTGCGTGGCTTCGCCGGCGATGGCCCCGTCGCCGGCATCGCTGACGCCGCGCGAACCGTGAGCGCCCTGCCGTGGTTCGCGGGCAACCGCCTCTTGGCGGGCTCGCCGTTTCCCACGCCCTTCTTCGCGCCGACGTGGAACGACACGACCGGGCCGCTGCCGCCCCCCGCCGGCGCAGCCGTCGACGGTATGGAGAACGAGCGCGCGCCCTTGCCCGCCGAGCGCGCCGGCAAGCTGGTGCTCGGCCCGTGCGCGGCGTCCCAGCGCGGGATCCTCACCACGGCGCCTTGGTACCAGCGCCCAGCGCCCGGCGTCGCCGCCGCTGACGCATATCGGCGCGCCGCCGCGCTCGCGGATCACTGGCGTGCAATCGCCGAGCGGCGCGGACCCACCCCCGACCTCGCGGGCGCGCCCGCAGGCGCCGAGCCCGGCACGTCGACGCTCCGCCGCACCGAGGTCCTGCGCGTCTTCGACGGCAACGCGGTGTTCGTCAGCGTCAGCATGTTTGCGCGTTGGCGCGGCCACCACGGCGACGACGAGGGGCTGCGATCGGCGTTCCGCATCGAGGACGACGACGGGCGCGTGCTGGTCCCGCTGCGGTCCTGGGCGGGCGAGGGCGTCGTCGAGGTGCGCTTCGTGCGCCGCGTCGGTGGCCTGCTGGTGCTGCCCACGACCGCGAACGACGAGGGCGCCGGAGACGGCTTCGTGCTGGCCGCGCCGCGCGGCGCGCGCTGGGAGGTGCTCGAGGTGGTCACCGATCGCGCCGGTTGTTGACGACGGGCGCGCCCCTCAGCGTCGAGCCGCGCTGGCGGCCACCACCTCGCCAGCAGGGCGCGGGACGCGGCTCTCGATCTGGCGCAGCTTCTTCGAGCGCGCGTGCCGCTCCACGGCGTCCACCTGCTCCACCAGGTAGCTCACGTGCGCGCCGAGGCCGTGGTCGTCGAGGTAGCGCGCCAGGCGCTCGTCGAGGCTGGCGGCGACGTCGGCCGGGCGCGCGTCGGCATCGGCGACGAACGACAGGCGCAGGCGGTTCTGCGCCTCGTGCACCAGGTGGTACTGCACGAGCCCGGCCACGCCCAGGAACGCGACCTCGATGGGGATGGGCGGGTGCGCCTGGGCGCGCCCCTGCCCGTCGACCAGGAAGAACGTGTCGTCGGTGCGACCGCGCACGACGATGCGCGCGAACGGCGAGCCGCAGCGACAGGGCTCGTCGATGATCGTGACGCTGTCGGTGAGCTCATAGCGCACGAGCGGCTGCACCACGTTCGACAGGTTCGTCACCAACACGCGCGGCGCGTCGACGCCCGGCGGTGCGGGCTCGAGGCGGTCATCGACGGGCTCGACGATGCAGGCGTCTTCGTTGACGTGGACGGCGCCGAGCGGGCACGAGGTCGCCATGGCCAGGCACTCGGTGGCGGCGTACGTCTCCACCAGGCGCGCGCGCGGGAAGGCCGCACGCACCGCGGCGCGACAGGCCTGCGAGATGGGCTCGCTGCCCGCGCTCACGATCTCCGGGTCGATGGCCAGGCGCCCCTTGGTCGCCTCGACGCACAGCACCTCGAGGAACGTGGGGTACGAGTGCACGAGCAGCGGCTGGAAGGCGTTCAGCTCGGCGACCACGTGGGGCAGCGGCGCGTCCACCGGCACCACGCGCGAGTCGGCGAAGGCGCGCCCGAGGGTCGGCATGCGCCCCGCGAGGATCGACGTGAGCCAGTGGCCGCCGCTCGCGATGACGAACGCGAGCCGGTAGCGACGGCGCGCGAGCATGGCGAACCCTTCGGGCGTCAACAGCCCCTGGAACATGCGCGCGAACACCACCGCGCGCTGGCGCGACCAGCCAGCGACGTCGTCGACGAAGAGGCCCACGTGCCCCGTGGTGCCCGAGGTGGTCGCCACGAGGTAGCGGCCGCGCAGCAGCGTGCCCGGCGCGCCGCCGCCATGGACAAACGACAAGAGCGCCGCCTTCGACAGCGCGGGATCGGTGAACGTGTCGTCGAGGCGCGCCTGATAGTCGGCCTTGCGCACCGGGGCGACGTCGCGCAGGTCGCGCAGCGGCCGGCCACCGTAGAAGCGCGTGCGCGCCGCCGCGTCGAGCACGACGCGCAGGCGCCGCTCCTGCACCTCGCGGATCAGCGCGCGGCTCGCGCTCGTGCGCCGCCAGGCCTGCACCAGCTCGAGGCCGAACGCGGCGATCTCCTGCGCTTGGCTCATGACATCGGCGCGTTCAGCTCGCAGGGGCGCCCGCTGGCTGCACCTGGTACTTCACCAGCTCCATGGTCATGGTGGTCCGCTCGACCTCGCCCGTGGGGGTGATGCGCTGCTGGATCTTGATGAGGCCGACGCCGGGCGCGAACGTCCAGGTCATCTTCATCACGCCCTGCTGCAGCGTCTGCTCGGCCTCCACCTCCACGCAGCGCTCGAAGGTGCCGGCGGGCACGTTGGTCGACGCCGCCACCGAGGCGATGCGGTACTTCTCCACCACGCTCGGCTGGTCCTTGGGCACCGCGATCCAAGTGTGCCCCTCTTCGAGCGGCTCCTGCACGAGGAAGCGGTCACCGTCGAACAGGCCGTCGCTGCGAGGGGCCAGCCGGTTGCCGAGGTTGTCGATGAAGTAGCCGTCGGCGCTCTTGTCGACGATGGTGACCGCCGAGGTGGTCGCGGGCCCGTCGGCCGACACGCGGTACTCCCACGAGTTGCCCACCGCCAGCGGCACGAGGTCGCGCGCGCGCACCGGGCCGGGCGCGGGCCCCGCCGCGGTGGTGGCGCAGCCGAGCGCGCAAGCGACCGTCAGCGAGAGCGAGGCGAGGACGCCGGACGTGAAGAGGCGACTGCGCATGGGCGCTGCCATAGCACGTCGGCCTCCGGCCGGCGCCCCCGTCACGGGACCGCGGTGTCCTTGGGCGCGGCAGGCGCGTGGCCGGCGGCGAGATCCTGGTAGGTC
>CAZONM010000565.1:0-3018 GCA_964580865.1 uncultured Myxococcales bacterium
CCCCCCCCCCCCCCGCCACCTACACTCTTTCCCTACACGACGCTCTTCCGATCTCTCGCGCGCGGCGGCGGCGCGCAGTCGCGCGCGCCAGCGGGTGCATGTCCGCGCCGGCGCGTGGGCGGCGCCAACGCCGCCACGCGAGCCACAGAGCGACCAGCGCGCCGGCCAACGCCAGGCCGGCGAGCGCGCGCTTCACGCGTCCGTCGAGCGCGTAGACGGCGCTGCGCGCGCGCTGCAGCGCTTCGCTCTGATCGCCAAGCGAGTAGTCGAGCACGCGATCGTCCCACTGGCGCCGCAGCGCCTCCATCACGGCAGCCAGGCCCGTCAGCTGCTCGCGCGGGGCGCTGGCGATGGGCGTGCCGTCATCGACGACCCAGCCGTGCCCTGGCATGTACCACTCGACCCACGCGTGCGCGTGGCGCTCCTGAAACACCACCGTCCCGTCGTCCCACGCGCCGCCCTGGAAGCCGCCAACCACGCGTGCGCCGATGCCGTTGGCGCGCAGCAGGAGCGCGTGCGCGGCGGCGAAGAACTCGCAGTGGCCCTGCCGGTCGTCGAGGAGGAACGCACGCACGGGCGCGCGCGCGAACCGCGGCGGGTCCAAGCTGTAGCGAAAGCGCGACAGCAGGAACTCGCGCACCGCGTCGGCTCGAGCGCGCAGGTCGGTGCGCTCGCCCGCGATCGAGGCCGCGAGCTCCAGCAGCTCCCGGTCCATGTCGGCGGGCAACGCGAGCCAGCGCGCGTCGTCGGCGTTGGACGGGTCGAGCGGCCGTGCGCTCGCGCGCGGCGCGCCCACCTCGCCGGGGGCCGCGATGCCACCGCCGACCTCGTAGCGCAGCGCCGACACCAACGCGTCGGTCGCCTTGAGCTCGTCGCGCGCGGTGCGGCCCGCGAAGCCGAGCGAGAAGTTCGGGTTCGCCATGCCGCCGGAGATGACGCGCAGCGCGTCGACCTGGCCGAGCGACACGAGGGTGTCGCCCACCATGGGCATGAGCTGGACCTCGTAGCGGGCGCGCGCCGCGTCGACGAGCGTGGACGCGCTGGTGCGCCGCATGGTCAGCGTGGAGTCGGGCGAGCGCGCGAAGCCGTCGAGTGACAGCACGTCATAGACCGCGCCGCGCAGGTAGAGGCCGCGCTCGAAGGCGTCGATCGGCACGCCGCGCACGCGCGCCACCGCGCGGTTGCCGCCGAGCGCGCGCGGGTCGCCGCGCAAGCCCACCTCGGCGGGCAGCTTGCTCTCTTTGCGCAAGAAGGCGCCGAGCTCGCCGAAGCCCACGCGCGGAAAGAGCACGAACACCGCGGCGGCGATGCCGAGCACGCCGAGGGAGAGCGCGGCGGTGGCGCCGAAGAACGCCGGCGTCACCACGTCGGTGCGGCGGCGTCTCGCCACCGGCTCGCTCGCGAGATCACGCGGCGCGGCCGCCAACAGCTGACGGGTCGCCAAGGCCCACACCAGCGTGACGGCGAAGGTAATGAACAGCCACAGGTACGACAGCGTCACGTTGAGCACGCTGCCAGCGAGCACGAGGAGCAGGGCCAGCAGCACCGCTTGCACGTCGTGGGCGGGGGTGCGTCGCACCACCAGGCGGCCGCACAGCAGCCCGAGCAGCAGCTCGGCGAACGCCAGCACGCTCGACTCCACGCCGCCGTTCACCAGCGTGGCGACGGCGAGCGCCAGGCTGGCGAGCCCCACCAGCGTGCCCGAGCTCGCCGGCGCCCGTTTGCCCGAGAGCTGCAGGGCCAAGGACAACCACGGCGCGGCCAGCGTGATCCACGCGAAGGCGGGCAGCTCGCCGCCGAGCAGCACGATGAGCAGCGCGGCGGTGCAGGCGGCGGCGAGGCCGAGCTCGTGAGCGAGTCCGAGGGTCACGGGGCCCTCGCGACGTTGCGCGCGCTCACCACGACGGCGGCGCCGGCGGGCACGGCGGCGCCCTCGGCCACCACCGCCACCACAGCGGCGCGCCTGGTCGGCAGCGCGGGGATGGGCGCCGTGGCGTCGATGAGCGCCAACGCGTGCAGCACGGCGCCACGCTGGCGCGCGCCGCCTGCGGGGCCGAGGGCGCAGCCGGGTGCGCGCAGCCCCACGGCGTGCCCTGCGGCCAAGAGGTCCTCCGCCAAGCTGGCGGCGACGTCGAGCGCGTGATCAGTGTGGTCGCGCGGGCCGTCGGCCGGCAGCGCCACGTCGAGGATCAGGTCGCGGCTGCGCTGGGCCTCCGTCTCGCACACCACCAGGCGGCCGGTCTTGGCGGAGCGGCGCCAGGCCAAGCGGCGCGGATCGTCGCCGGCGCGAAAGGGCCGCAGGCCGAACAGCTCGTCGCCCGGACCCGCGCGCCGCGCGGGCGCGTCGCCTAGGCGCGCCAGCAGATCGTGCGCGGCGTCGCCGACGTCGACACGAGCGGGCAGCACCACCAGATCCATGGGCGCGTCGAGCGTCGCCAGCTTCTCTTTCTCGAAGAAGCCGAAGGGGAAGCCGGTGGCCGCGCGCACCGCGTCGACGCGGTGGAGCCCGCGCCGCTGGGGCACGAAGCACGCGTCGACCGTCTTCTTGCTGCGCGGCTCCATGCGCAGCTCGAAGGCGCCGGCGCCCGGCAGCCGCGCGCCCGACGGATCGGCGACGTCGGCGCGCAGCTCGACGGCGAACGCCGGCAGGCGCCGCGCGTTCTCGAGCACCACGGGCAAGCGCGCTGGTTGGCGTGCGCGCGCCTCACCCGCGGCCAGCGGCCACAGGCGCACCGCGCGCAGCGTCGCCTCGCTCAGGATGCCCGAGATGAGGATGGCCGACAGCAACAGGCCCCAGCCGAAGAACAGCAGGTTGTTGCCCGTGTTCATGGCGGCGAAGCCCACCGCCAGCGTGAGGCCGATGACCACGCGGCCCGTGGCGGTGGAGCGCAGGCGCCGTCGTCGCCAGGGCGCCACGCGGCGCTCGGCCGCCGCCCACCACGCTCGCGCTCGCGCCGCCCCGGAGACCATGCGTCACCGTGGCGCCGCGACGCGCGCGAGCAGCTCGTCGATGACCTC
>CAZONM010000566.1:0-2983 GCA_964580865.1 uncultured Myxococcales bacterium
GCGGCCGCGCTCGCCGGCAACCCCTTCGGCGGCCTCACGTTCGAGCCGCCCCCGGCCCCGCCCGGCAGCGACCACGCCGACGGCGGCGCGGCTGAGGGCGATCCCGACGAGGAGCCGCGGTGAGCGACGCCACCACCGTGAGCACGCGCGCCGGCGACACCACGTTGCCGACGGCGGAGCACCCCTACATCGCCTTTCGCGGCGTCGACAAGGCGTTCGGCCGCCAGCGCGTGTACCAAGGTCTCGACCTCGAGGTGCGCCGCGGCGAGACCATGTGCGTCATCGGCCCCTCGGGCGTGGGCAAGAGCGTCATGCTCAAGATGCTCATCGGCCTCTTGCCCTCTGACGCGGGCGAGATCTGGTTCGATGGCCAGCGCGTCACCGACTTCGACGACGACCAGGAGTTCCTGCCGGTGCGCCGCCGCATCGCCATGGTCTTTCAGGGCGCCGCGCTCTTCGACTCGCTCACGGTGTACGAGAACATCGCGTACCCGTTGCGCGAGCAGTTCACGCTGCCCGAAGACGAGATCGCGCGCCGCGTGGCCGAGAAGCTCGAGTGGGTGGGCCTGCCCGGCATCGAGCAGAAGAAGCCCGCGGAGCTGTCGGGCGGCATGAAGAAGCGCGTGGGTCTGGCGCGCGGCATCGCCACCGACCCCGAGGTCATCCTCTACGACGAGCCCACGACCGGTCTGGACCCGGTGAACACCAAGCGCATCGGCGACCTGATCCTGTCGCTGCGCGATCGCATGCACTGCACCAGCCTCGTGGTCACGCACGACATGACCACGGTGTTCCAGGTGGCCGACCGCATCGCGTTCGTCTTCGATCGGCGCATCCGCGCCGTGGGCGCTGCCGACGAGATGCGCCGATCGCCCGACGCCCTGGTGCGCGGCTTCATCGAGGGCGACCCGGCGCCCTTCGAAGACTGATAAGGTCGGGGCTCCCGTGGACGGGATGAGGACGGGGCGATGAGCGAGCGGAAGCAGCGCAAGAGCGACGTGAAGGTCGGCGTCTTCGTGGCGCTCGGCGTCGCCGCGACGTTCTTGAGCCTGTTTCTCGTGGGACGCGAGCGCAGCCTGTGGGAGCGCACCGTCGACCTGCGCGCGCAGTTCTCCAACGTGGGCGGCCTCAAGGTGGGCGGCAACGTGCGCCTGGCGGGCCGCAACGTGGGCATCGTCAGCAAGATCGAGCTGCCCGAGACCGACGAACAGAGCGACGAGCGCGTAGCCGCCGCCATGAACGTGGCGAACCTCTCGCTCGAGGCCGGCCCCGTGGAGGTGCCGCTCAAGACCAAGGCGCTCCCGCAGCCCATGAACCTCGCGCTCATCGCGCACGATCCCGACGAGAAGCTCGAGGTCACCATCGAGGCCCAAGGCGCCGACCTGCACGGGCAACCGGCGAAGGAGCGCATCCTCCTGCGCTTGCGCTCGTGGGACGCGGTGGCGGTGGGCAAGGTGTACTTCAGCAAGCTCGATCGCGTGGTCATTCGCGTGCTGAAGGACCACGAGACCACCGAGCCCGATCGCGCGCCCTCCATCCAGATCGGCGACGGCACCGCGCGCAAGCTGGCCGTCGTCATGCGGGTGTCGGAGAAGTTCCTCGAGCGCATCCGCACCGACAGCCAGGCGAGCATCGTGGGCGAGGGCCTCTTGGGCGACAAGTACATCGACATCAGCCTGGGCTCGAACAGCAGGCCCATGGTGAAGGACGGCGACCTGCTGTTGTCGAACGACGCCGTCGACTTCACCGCGGCGCTGGCCTCCACGGGCGACATCATCGACAACGTCAACGCCTCCACCGAGAGCATCCGCGCGCTGCTCGACGGGTTCCGCAAGGCCGGCGGCGAGGCCACGGTGGTGGCGGCCATGGAGTCGATCCAGGACATCGCGGTGGAGGTGCAGAAGGGCAACGGCCTGCAGATGCTCCTCGACAAGCAGGCGGCCCGGGACGTGAAGGACATCGTCTCGAACGTGAAGACGTCGTCCGAGAAGCTCGATCGCGACCTGGCGGCCGTGGAGACGCTGTTGGCCGATCTCAAGACCAACGACTCGCTGGTGCACGCGCTCCTGTACGGCAAGGGCGGCGAGGAGACCGTGCACGAGGCAAAGAAGCTGTTCGCCGAGGCGAGCCAGATCGTCGCCGACGTGCGCACCGAGCCGGGCTTCGTGCACAACCTCATCTACGAGAAGGACCGCGGCGAGATCCTGGCCAACGCCAACGCGGCCAGCGCCGACATCAAGGCCATCACCAGCGACGTGAAGGTGCTGGTGGCCGACGCCAAGACGGGCAAGGGCACGCTCGGGCGCCTCTTGGTCGATCCGTCGGTGTACGAAGACCTCAAGGTGCTGCTCGGCAACGTGCGCAGAAACGACGCCGTCAAGGCGCTGGTGCGCTACGCCATCGAGCAGGAAGACAAGAAATCGGCCGAGGCCCCCAAAGCCAAGCCGTGACGACGCCGTGACGCGCTCCATGACGCACGGCCGCCGCGCCATCGCGGCGGGCATGCGCGCGCGCCGCACGCTGGTGGCGCGCCGTCTGGCCGCCGAGCTGCACCACGGCGTCGGGCGGCTCGTCGCGTTCGCCGGCATCGCCCTCGGCGCGGCCGCGCTGGTGTTCGGCGCCGCGTTCGCGGGCGGGCGCTTCGTGCTGTGGCAGGACGTGCCCGAGCTCGTGCGGGCCGGCACCAGCGCCGCGCTGCTCGGGCTATCGGGCGCGCTGGTGATGTCGTCGTTGGGCCACGCGGCGCAGGCGTTCTTCGGCGCGCGCGACCTGTGGTTCTGGGACTGCACGCCGGTGCCGCCCTGGGCGCGCTTTGTCGATCGCTGCGTCGAGACCGCCATGGCCGCGCTGCCGAACGCACTGGCGCTCGGCGGCCTCGCGGTTGCCGGCCTGGTGCTCGGCGGCGGCCTCGGCGTGGGTGCCGCGCTGCGCGCCGTGCTGGCGGTGGCGCTGGTGGCGCTGGTGCTGCTGGCGGCGGGCGTGG